>PAVV01000008.1 GCA_002713185.1 Methanobacteriota archaeon
GCATGAATAACATAATTCACTCCATGTAGCCATTTTCGAAAGTTTGATTTTCCATCAAAGAGACTTCCATAGACCTTGGTAATATTCGAACCAGATACTTCGTTGTTGTGCACCAGAGCTCTAATATTCGAATTAGAAGATTGTATAATTCTGGACCCAGTAAAACCCGACCCACCTGTAACAAAGGTGATGCTGTTGACATCGACAGATTGCTTATCCAATTATTTCACCAAACACGAGTGTCGTAGGGTAAACCATCTTCCCCATCAAGACGAAGGAGGCATGCGACTGTTATCAATATCGCAGCGTGGTTGTTAAAAAAAAATGAACAGTGATATTTGAGTAGGAGTTTGCCCACAGAGTTTCAACCATGTTCGAAACAGGGAGGGCTAAGGGTATTCCATCTTGGAACCGAAAACAGTTGGCATTCTGGATGCTGTTTGTTGGAATAGCGCTTCTGATGGTTTACGTGAGGACAATGGTGACTCTTCGTGCTCATCCAGTATTTGTTGTCTATGTATGGGCAGTTGCAATAACAATAATTCTGCGCTACGTATTCTACGCGATATACGAACCAGAGCTTTTCGATGAAGACGAATACCAGCCTAATGTGATGATAATCGTCCCTGCGAAAAATGAGTCCTCTGTGATATACTCAACTGCGAGAGCTCTTGGCAATCTCGACTATCCCAAAGACAAGATTTCCGTGATAATGGTGAACGATGGTAGCGATGATGACACCGGAGTTTGGATGGACAAGATTTCAGAAGATTATGGATATGAGGTAATCCATCTTGAAAGGAATATGGGGAAGAGGTCGGCAATTGCGAAAGCAATGGAAAGGAACTTTTCGGAGATTACAGTTCTGGTGGATAGTGATTCGGCCTTGGAAAGTAATGCTCTGAAACAGGGTTTGAGGGGTTTCTATTCCCAAAACACTGCGGCAATATGCGGCCATACTGATGTTGCAAATTCCAAAGCGACCTGGCTAACTAGGATGCAGGCCCAACAATATTTTATCGCATTCAAGACATTCAAGTCCCTGGAGGGATTCTTCAGGAGCGTTATTTGTTGTAGCGGTGCATTCAGCCTATACAGAACCGATTCGATTAGACCCCTAATCGAAGAATGGGAAAACCAGTCATTTCTCGGTCGTTCTAGAACTTTCGGAGATGATAGAGGTCTCACCAATCTTCTACTAAGAGAAGGCTATGATACGATCTATGTGTCCGAAGCTAAGGCGAAGACTATCGTACCTCAGAATGCTAAGACGTATCTGAGGCAGCAACTTAGATGGAGAAGATCATTCCTAATGGAATCCCTCTCTGGCCTCTCACATATGTGGAAGAGGCCAATTGGGGCCTCAGTGATGTTCTACATGGTACTTTCCTTAACCTTGATGTCGCCATTTGTTGTCTCTTATTTTTTGCTGGTAGGTCCGATAGTTGATAGTTTCAATCCATTGGTTTATCTGATGGGTTTAGCATTGATCATTTTCCTTCATCAGACATTCTATTGGGCGTTTCAATTACCGCCAGCGGATAAGATAGGTTTTTTCTCTTTAATGCCAATGCTACCTGTTTGGATTATCTTTACGCTGATATTACTACCATGGGCTATGCTTACGATTAGAAGCGGTTCCTGGGGTACTAGGTAGTTCTGAATAGTCGCAATTAAGTACACTTGAATACTCGCTGATCTGTGAATTCCCCCGGAAATAAATTACTGACTACCCTGATTGGCTTGCTAGTGACTGCTTCAATGTTGACGGGATGTCTCGGTTCTGAAGATGTCTCCGAGGAGAGAGAAGATGAGTTGGAAGACTGGAATGTTTTCCTTGTGGGTTCCTCCATGGATCTTCCTTCTTGCGATGATTCGAAGGATGGAAGGCTCTATTACGTATCTGCTGAAAATGAATTCCAGGCCTGCTCGTTGGGAATATGGTCTGTAATTGACATTATTGGACCAGTTGGAGCTGATGGGGCAATGGGTCCTCAGGGTCCAGCCGGAGCAGATGGCGTAACGGGCCCCCAAGGGCCAGCCGGCCCCCAAGGTCCAGCCGGAGCAGACGGTTCAGATGGGGAAGACGGTCAGGATGGTGAGAAAGGAACTCAGGGTCCAGCCGGAGCAGACGGTTCAGATGGGGAAAACGGTCAGGATGGGACTTCATTCAACATTGTTGGAGTTGTAGAGAACTCTTCTGAACTTGGAGAGGTTTACATCGGAAATCCTGGTGATGCGTTTCTAGTAAACTCCACAACTCACATTCATGTTTGGAATGGTGATTCATGGATAGATCTCGGTAATATCTCCGGACCACAGGGTCCTGCTGGCATATCTGGCGAAGTAGGCCCTACAGGTGCCGAAGGTCCCATAGGAGCGAATGGGCTCAACGCTTTGATCCATTCAGAAGTACTCGCAAGTGGCGGTTTGAACTGCCCTATGGGAGGAAACGTTGTAAGAATAGGGATGGATGATGATAGTGATGGTTTCCTGTCTACTCTGGAGGTTGATCAGACCCTGTACGTCTGTAATGGAGTAAACGGAATTGACGCGAATGATGGTGCCGACGGTGCCGATGGTGCCGATGGTGCCGATGGTGTCAACGGCACAATGCCAGTAGTAATGGAAACGGTAGTTACGGTGACGGGTATGAAATTCTACATCGATGGTATTCAACAGGCTGAGGTGGGACTATACAGAGGATTCACCTACACATTCGAACAATCTGCTTCTTCAAACTCCGCTCACCCCCTGAGATTTTCCACCACGGATGATGGCACCCATGGAGGAGGATCCGAATACACGGATGGAGTAACCTACACTGGAACTCAAGGAAGTAATGGACTTCTTACTTTCACAGTTCCTCTGGATGCTCCGGACAACCTATACTATTACTGCCAAAATCACGGGAATATGGGAGGCAACATACAGATTTTGTCACTAGGATATGTTAACTCCTGATGAGCTATTTTCTTCAACCGGAACAGCGAGGACGAGAGCGATCCCTGATCCGACGATCATAATTCCACCGATAATGTCTGATGGACTTAGGGTCTCGCCGAATAAGATTAATCCATAGAATGTGGCTACTAGGACTGTTAGGTAGGAGAAAGCACTAACCCAAGCAGCATTGGCCTTGTGATATGCCATTGTGATTCCTATTTGGCCACCACCCGCTCCAATACCAACCCCTACAAGAGCTGCTAGAGTCTTGGAATCTACAGATAGCATTCCCGGGATAGACTGGAAGAAGGTTCCAGCAACTGAAAATACTGCAAACCAAAATACGACAGTAGCCGGAGAGTCTGATTTTCTTAGCTCCCTAACAAACATGTATGCGAGAGCTGCGAAGAAACCTGAACCAAGAGCGAGAAGGGCATCCACCTGGATGTGTCCTAGCTCAGGAGATATGATCAGAACTATCCCAACAAATGCTGTAATAACGAGAATTGCAACTCTGGACGAGACCCTCTCGGAAAGTATCCTTCCTGAAAGCAATGCCACGAATAGTGGACCCGTATACTGGAGAGTTACTGCTTGGCCGATTGGGATTCGAGCTAGTGCGGTGAAGTATAGTGACATGGCAATCAGCCCAACCAAGCATCGAAGCAGCATAGTTCTAGGATCATTGATCCTAAGGCTAATTCCCTTAGATGAAGCAAAAACCGCAACTGCGAATGCAATTACAGATGATCTGACCATTATTATCATCCAAACGTCTGCATAGTCACTAGTCCACTTGACTAAGGCATTCATCGTCCCAAAGCATACACTACCGAAAATCATCCATAATACTGCAATCCTGGGTGAGTCAGGCATGTGTTCGTGTTTCAGAAATGAGGAGAGATCAGGAGGCTCTGAAGAGGAGGAAACGTCCCTGAGGCTTCGTCCTAATCCACGCTTAGACATCTATGCCAGTCCCCAACGTTGCTCTAGAACCGTTGCTATTTCTTGGTAGTCTTTCCCTCCTGCGCTCGATGGGTCATGGAGATGTATAGGAATTCCATGGCTAGGGGCTTCGGCCAGTCTGACATTTCTCCTAATTGCAGGTNTTAGAACTAATTCGGGCAGGCTTTCNANCAATTCACCGGCAACTTGCTTGTTCAGTAGACTACGCGAGTGCATTGTCAGTANAACTCCGTCAACTCCCAATCTCTCATTCAATAGGCTCCTAACCTCTCTGATTGTCCCTGCAAGCATGGCTAGTCCTTCTAATGCGAAGTACTCTGTCTGAACGGGTATCAAGATCGCGTCAGATGCAACTANNGCGTTAATTGTGACCAANCCAAGGGTAGGCGGNGTGTCTATGATGACAATATCATAATGCGAAAGTAGNGGCCTGAGTGCCTCCTTCATTCTTTTCTCTCTTCCAAGTTGTCTCATCATCTCCTGCTCAAGTCCAATCAAAGTCCTGTCTCCTACAATGATATGCAAATTTTCTACGGCCGAGGCATGTCTCGAATCTACAGCTGTCTCAGGATTAAGAATCAAATCTCTCGTAGTAGTTCTAACTCTGCTCTTATCTACTCCGAGACCGGTAGCACAATTACCTTGAGAATCGGAATCTACTACCAAGACCCTATGCCCCCTTAGTGCGAGTTGAGCTCCGATGTTGATCACAGTGGTAGTTTTACCGACACCACCTTTTTGGTTGGCAACNGTGACTACTCGCGCTCTTCCTCTTGGAGTTGGAAGAGATATTGGGAGCTCCAGAGGTCTAGTATAATTGGAAGATCGGGCTTCCTCTGAAAAATCAAGAGATCTAGGGTTGTCATCGTCCTCTTCCTCGGAGAACTCTACATCGATGATAAGTGGGGCTTCGCTTACTTTTGGAAGCGCATCATCTTCCCCCAATGGTGACATCGGGAGGAACGGTCAAACAAACTGTGTTGAATATGACGCCTCAAATCAATTCTCAATGACGGTTTGGATTCAATTAGAAGGAGTGTCGATGAGGTACCATATTACCATCTCACCCGACTCTGCGTCCATTGCCATNACCAATGAGTTTTCACGGCCTCCAGTCACCCAGTCCCTATTTGCAGACATTGTAACCTTTCCATCNCCAATATCGCCAGGAAGCAAACTAAGGAACTCATTGTCTTCGGTAACGGATAGTCTGTATCCGACATGAACCTCTTGATTCCAGATATTTCCAGACTGAATATGCGNGGTAAGNTCAGGATATCTTTCTGGGGATAATATTCTCGTCTCCAGCAGATTCATTGTCTGAGTGGTGGGGATAGAGTCTCGATTCCACATCACATCCCCTCTTTCGTTTGAGCCTGAGTCAACAATCTCGCATCCATCTGAGGATTTTCTTAGTACTAACCAACCTGAATCATCATCCTCATCTACCCAGGAGAGGTTCCACTCCCCTTCTCCTGTCGGCTTAGACCATGCTGACCTCCAGATATATCCGCCTGATTCCACCGCAATCGTAGCCTGACTGGAAGGATGGCTTGACTTTAGACATGTCATAGCTTCCTCGATATCGAATTGTCTGATCTCAGATTCATCCCACATTGAATCGACCCAATTTCTCTTGGTTGATGTGCCCGGCCTATCCTCCCCATCAGTAGGACTTCCAAAGTAGTTCCTACCCCAATCCACAGCTTTGCTTCCGGACATAGAGCCCATACTGGAGAATGTAGCTCTAATGGAGAGTGTTCCCTCGGGCAGTATTTCATCGGAGAGAGCGCTGACAAGGAAATCACAGTCTCCAGTCTGAAGATCTTTGTCGAGGAGTATGTCTGCTCTCTGTTCCACAGGCCATGGACTCCCCTTTTGAACCAGAAGTGATACTGTAGCATGGCCATAGCATCTATCTATTTCCACATGTTCCATTTCAACCGGATACACTAACCCGTGTGTTTCNTCGGAAATCTCCTTCTTGACCTCCCATCTCCAATCTTTATTCCAACCTAGGTCTGGATCGGATGACCTAGCGCCCTCTTTGATTGTTGCATCACCGAAGAAATCGTANAGCTCTATTGGAGTTAAAGGGAATGATAGAGTTGGAATAATTGCTGCCAAACCTCCAAGTCCGTTATCGTCATAGGTCACTGCCCTGAAATTAGTNGTCTCNAAATCNACATCTCGGAAGGAAAGTAGGGTATCTGATCTCTTAACCTCGCTCTTCTCCATTTCTACCCAGCTAGTTGACTCTATGGATAATTCATTATCTGACATGACCCACTTGATATTTCCACAGTCGGTCTGATCATCATCCCTCCATGTCCTCCCCTCGAAGTCTAAATCCAAATCCATTCCAATCTTCTTTTCGACTGCGAGGAACCCACTTCTACCAAGGCTATCGGTAGTCTGTACTGCACCCGATTCAAATCCATTTGTTACTGAAACGAATCCTGTACCAGACATTTCCACAGATAGTTCCTCGCATGCTGGATCCATAATGCCTCCAGTTGAGTCCCTGACCAGTCCGAGCATTTCATCCCCAACAATACTGATGCTGGAATCTATTACCTGGAAATCCATGCTATCTCCAAAATGTAACCTGTCTGAAGTGAATCCCGAGCTCCTCTGTAGGAATACCGTGGCCGCGGCACCGACTAGGATTACGACTAACGCTATTGCAGTCGCTGCCTTCCATCTGTTTCCCAATGAAGACAAAGTTGGCATAGAAATGACTAGAGATGGTTGGTCGTCTTCTCCNATAATTATAGGTTCAGATTTTTGTTCAGATTCTTGGNCAGTCTCAACCACCTCTGCCTGAACCACCTCTGCCTCTACGACATTTCCTATCTTCGAGAGTGTCTCTGAGACCTTTGAACGAATATCCACTACGTCTTCTTCGTCTTCTTCCATCAACAGTGCTTCTCCGTGTTCCCAATCTTCTTGCTCCTCCTCATCCANCGTATCTCNTATTCCTTCATTATCGAGGATTCGGTCTACCAATTCAGACTTCTTTCCAGATACCATCAGACCCCTTTTCTTGCAAATCTCTCTGAGTTGTGCCACAGTTCTAGAAGTTAGAGTGTCACGGTCTATCGGGTTGTCTTCGGTCATGCTGTGGGCCTTAGTCGAGCCTCGAGGCTTTCAACCTCTCCGGTTTCGTGGGCTCTCGAGGTCGCTCTACACATGGAACGTCATTTTTTCGAAACAAAGGGTTGAAGCATGAATCTTGGTCGGCGCAGANTATGGAGCCAAGACTNGTCATACTTTCGAGGGGNCCCGAGCTTTACAGTACGAGAAGGCTCGCTACGGAAGCTGAGAAAGCGGGTTGGTTTGTTCAGATTATTGATCCACTGGCTCTCACTATCGTGGTGGATGAGGATGGTGGGAGGATTTTCCACAAGGGGTGGCCGATAGAATGCGAGGCGATTTTACCCAGAATAGGATATTCGATCACAAGAAGAGGTGTAGCCATAGTTAGGCAATTCGAACAAGGTGGGACTATTGTAATCAATTCAAGTCAGGGCATTCTGAGAAGTAGAGACAAGCTCGTAGCGTGTCAGATGATGGCTGAGGCCAGAGTTCCGGTACCAATAACCGCACATGTTGGTTCTTGGGAAGATACAGATAGGGCAGTTAAGAGAGTTGGAGGGACTCCTTGTGTTGTTAAGTCGACAGAGGGCACTCACGGATCCGGAGTCTTTCTGGTCAATTCTTTCAGACAGGCTAGGCAGTTGGTCTATCAGATGTTGGAAAGGAGGATGAGGCCCTTGGTTCANGAGTACATCCAAGAGTCCCATGGCAGTGATATCAGAGCTCTAGTTGTGGGCGGTGAGGTCGTTGCGTCAATGAGGAGAAAGGCTCATGGAAGTGAGTTTAGATCGAACTTCCACCTAGGTGGTTCTGTCAGTAATATCGATCTGACTCCGGAGCNGAGGGAGATTGCAATTAGCTCCGCTGCAACTTTGGGGCTAGAGCTAGCTGGAGTTGACATGTTGGAATCATCCAGAGGACCCTTGGTTCTAGAGGTNAACTCCAGCCCGGGCTTGGAGGGAATNGAGGGNGCTACTCATGTAAATGTGGCANGTAAGGTAGCTGAGCATCTAAATCAGAAATATCAAAATAATTCTANATCAAAATCTGGCGACAAAAGTTTCACAGATGTTTCTGNAACACGNGATTTTGAGCATTCTCTGTAGATTCGGCAAATAAAATAACACTTCCTAACAGGATTGTTCGACCTTTNAGATAGAGAAGCATTCAAGTCCCAATACTTCCCGCTGNGANCGTCCNATAGGACAGGGATGCACACGCCGATAACGGCGGGAGGCGAGATGGTTTGAGCCAAGATGAGAGGGTATTGAGCACTGTTGATCATCTCGCAGGTAGGCTAGGGCATAGGTTTGGATCCGAGGAAATAGGTTTTGAGAAATCCTTGCCTACAAGACTGAACAGGATTGCCGACCTACCTTGGCATGAGTGCTGGATTCAGCAACTGAGATCAGAGAAAAAGAGCTCTCATACAATTAGAGCGTATGATGTAGCTGCCAAGGGATTCTCCACAACCAAACTNCCAGGAGAAAAANGGCTCGATTGGAAGCAAGCTTCTAGCATTACTACTGGGGAGTTTCATCTATTTATCGATCCGAATAATGGGAGAATGGACTCCTGGATGAATGGACTTGGAGATCTAAAACCATCAACGATTAATGCGAGGATTGCTGCATCTACCCATCTACTGAAATGGATTGGTCACGTTGTTCCAGACTGGATTCAGCGACCTTCGAGAAGCCGATCCCTTCCCAAGACTCTCGGCAAGAGGGAGCTGGCTAGGCTGTGGAAAGCCATAGGTGACTCTGAAGATCCTCTAGCAATGCCAATTTGTACAATTTTACTCGATACAGGACTGAGGGTNTCGGAGCTTTGTACATTGGATATCGATGATGTGGATAAAGAAGATCTCTCGGCCTTGGTGATAGGAGGAAAGGGAGAGAAGGACAGGACAGTCCTATTCACAGAGAGCACTGTGAAGGCTATAGAATCATGGGACCCGATTAGATCTAGTAGACTTAGGACCGTTCAAGGAAGTGAGCTCCGTTCATTGTTCGTCTCAAGAAGAGGGAAGAGGGTGAACCCGAGATCTGTACAGAAGATGATGGATAGGCTTGCTGATGCGGCCGACATACCAAGGAGCCGCCTGAGTCCACACACTCTGAGACATACATTTGCTACAGGACTTCTAGAGAGAGGGGCTGATTTGGTAACCATACAGAGGCTGCTTGGTCACTCAAGTATAGCAACAACCAGGGTTTACCTGGAGATCGGAGATCAGACACTGCGGGAGATATATCACAGAGCTCAAAGGAGTCCATCTCTGGTTGATGGAATNTCTGAAGAGATGGTGCCAGATAGTAATGAGAAGCTAAGTTCAGTGATTGAGAATTCTTGAGGAAGTTTATTCCTACTGGGACTAGTTTCGGTGATCATCTTCCGGATTGTCCTCAAAATAGATATTCCAGCCGTATTCGTCTAGATGGAACCAATTAACGATAAATTCTTCGTCTTTGTACTCGAACCATGCTCGAGTTGGCACAACGCTAGTGTAGCGATCATGCTGTACTCTTTTTATCGTGTCAGGAATCTCCGAATCATGATAGCTAAACCCCTCCCAGAGCCTTCCTTTCTTGATTAAGAACTTCTCGCCCTTTGGTTGTTCCTTGAAGTGCGTTCCTTTCCAGAGAAAATGCGGCCACCCATCTAGATCGTCTAAATCGGAAATTTTTCCGAAATGTCTTTTTCGGGATTTTCTTGTATCAACAAGGTGGCTAACTACGGGTATCTCCGAACCATCTTGCATTCTGAGAATAATGTAAGCACACGAGTGATATGGTGCATGCGGGAATCCTCCCTTTGGCATTACCAGGGGGTTAATTGCACTGAAGTCGATCCTTTTGAATTCGTTTCCTAATTTGGAGAATTCTGCCAGACCTTCCTTACCATCATGGTGCAATACCTCAATTTCCCCGAATTCACTGATCCAACCATTGTCTGCTTTAATCTCCAGGATTGTATCCTCNTGAGGCCAGTCCCAGAATGTCATTGACTTCTGTGAACGAACTGTCTGGTTGACTCCCGATAGATCTGCACTAACACTCCCATGATAGGATTCAGGAAGTCCCGAAAGAATTCTAGCCACTATTGGGCTCCCAGAACTTCTAACCTCAACTTCTGCTTCTAATTGAAGTGGTTGTTGCAGTCTTTCACTATCGAATCCGAAGATGATTCTGAACTTCCTAGGCTTGGAAAATAGTTCTTCGCTAGTTATCCTNAGTGCATCGTACCTCTGACCCCTTCTCTTAGAGATAATCTCGACTTTGGTCAATGGTGGAGATTTTTCGCCGTCGAATTCAAGAATCTGTGCAGTACAAGAGATGTCTGGATACATTCCGGAGAGAAATACTGGTTCAAAAAAGAAGTCGGCGACATACGGGTCTATCTCGATTGAGTTATCTCCTACATCTACNACGCACTTGATTCTACCAAGGTTCTCCATCAGTCCGCCTCATCTAGTGACCTTTCTTAATNTGGATTGAGCCTTCTGGTGATATTCAATCAGGATTCTCGCCATTAGAACTACCGTCTAGAAGGNTTCTTCTTNTTGCTTCGCTTTGCTACAGATTCCGGCCCTTTCCATTCTCTGCTNGCACCTTCCTCATTTCCATGGTGCCCTGGAATGGGACAGTACTTCCCGGCCCGGCACCTACTACAATTGTCCGAAGGCGGCTTTTCCACAACCTTCTGAAGCTTCCCNTACTTCCTTCTCGGCACGATACTGACTTGAGGAGGAGGGACTTAGCGATTGTGATTTTAGAAAAGAGTAGTTCGCAATCTATCTTAATTGCATGAAGCATTAGGGAGGGGTGATGTCTGGCCCCCTAGGAGTCGATCCTGGACGTTCGATTCTTTACGCACAAGTTACAGATTCTGATCCAAGGATGGCCTTCGATGAAGAGGGTTTTATGCATCGGATTGGGACTAGGGGATCTTTCGGGAAGGCATATCTCGGAGATGTTACTAGGGTAGCTCTACGATCGATGGGTTCTCATGGCCCTCCCAAATTCACAAAGTTACCTAGAATAGACGAGCAAAACTGGGAGATGGATTGTTCGACTGACAGCCTAAGAGTCAAGATTGCCAGTAAGCACTATTGGGGATTTGGACTCTTCTCGAAATGTTTTCTTAATNAAATAACAATTGAAGGTGAACTCCCTACCAGAGCTAGGTATGCAATGGACATAGCCGCATCATTGGGAAGGAATCCATGGGAGCCTGCTAGAGTTAGGGCGTTTGAGAGAGCTACATCCGCTTCTATGGAAGCTCATACCTCAAGTTGGGAAGGTTTGATNTCAATTGCTCGTGAAAGTTTTAGCGAAGACATAGCTAGTTTGCAGGATTCAATTCATAGGATGAAGGGAGTATCGGAGTCATCTGATCACATGCTTGAGGAGGCAGAAGGAGCTCTGGAAAGAGCAAGGGAAGCATTAGCTGACAAAAATGCTCCAGCAGTCGAAAGGGCGCTAAGTAGGGCTTCTAGTGCGATAGTGAGGGCCGACTCAGACCACGAAACCTCTAGCATGGAAAGAATTCTTTTAGAGGATTAAGGCACTAATGTATCCCACATCCACTTCCAGACGTTATTCTCAGGGGTTGGTTCGTTAGCTAGGTAAACGATGATGCTGAATACCACACACACGAAGTAAACAGCCCCCTTAGAAATCTGAATAGCATCCTCGGATTCTTCGTCGAAGTATCTAATTAATCCAGCTGCCTGCTGAATTCCACTCCCCTTTTTCTCCTTGGCCATGGGACCACCGCACCTACAGTCCCTATTTCAAATCCACCAGAGGGGGAAGCTAGGGCTCCAGTGTCTCAATCAGTACACATCCGCCATCCAATTCGACAATCATTGATGCTGCTCCCATAGCCGTTTCAAGACCTTCTGTCATCAGAATCTCTCTTCTCATTCCTGCATCTGATTGGAAAACTAGCCTATGGCTCAATCTATCCAGCACTTCTCTATCAACGACTTGCCATGTCCATTCGTTCTGCCCCACGGTCATCAGTGCCTCTATCGGCTTTAGTGGCCCCGTGATCTTGCTGTAATCCCTAGCTCTTTTTACTAAATCACCAAGTTTCATTTTGGTTCCTATATCGTCAGTTTTTGTTGGTTCTGAGGAGCTATTTGAGATCCTCCGTCTAAATCCGAATCCTGCCATGTACATCCCTTACGACAAATGCCGTAGTGGTCGAGCGAGACAAAGAATGTTTAACCGTTATTGATACATATGGCTCCTATGTTTGGAAAATCGAACGAGTTTCATGAAGACGGAAACGTCGAGCAATTCATGTCGAGTGCTTGATTCGGTTCTTCGTGTCAAGTACAGATTCGAGCTGGAGATCGGATGCTGAGAGCAGCATCCTACTCAAGGCTGTTTCTCAATGGAGAGGCGATTCTACATCATGGTTTGAAGGGTCATTCGATAGACTGCCAGAAACAGTGAGAGTAAATCCTCTGAGTTTTGAGAGAGAGTGGATAGAGTCGTGGTTAAGGAGTGTTGGAGGACGTGAGATTCCATGGTTCTCTGGTTGTGGAAGTGCTTGGGAGATGCCATTCCCTAGAGGAGGGGCTGAGGGGGATTCGAGGAAGATTTTGAANGCGCTTCATGATACAGGCCGAATCACTAGACAGGAAGCAGTATCAATGCTTCCAGTGATAGCACTCGCACCAAAACCTGGGGCTACAGTCCTGGATCTGTGTGCATCACCGGGATCCAAGACTACCCAGATATGCGAGCATCTTGGAGATTCAGGAGTAGTAATTGCTAACGAAGTGGTTAGAGGTAGGGTCAACACTCTAGTTTCCAATATTCAACGTCATTCTTCTAGGCCAGCAGTAGTTGTCCAGCATGATGGAAGGCATATTCCTAAAGTTCCTAGCAGCGGTTTCGACTATGTTCTTGCTGATGTACCATGCACTGGTTCTGGAACCACAAGAAAGAATCCCGAAGTTTGGAAAAAGTGGCTTCCCTCTTCGGGAGTTTCGATGCATTCGCTACAGTTCGACTTACTTCGTAGGGCAATAGCAGTAGCAAAGCCNGGTGGGAGAATTGTATACTCCACTTGCTCTTTAGATCCGATTGAGAACGAGGCGGTGGTATCCAGGGCGATTTCTGAAGGACTGGCCAAGGTGATTCCAGGTGGAGATATCCTGCCAAAAGTCCCTTCTGAACGCGGAATGACTAATTGGCCAATTCTTGATGATTCAGGGATTATCTCTGAGGTTAGCCCAGAGTTTGATTTTCTAAAACCACCCGAGGATGATGAGATTTCATCTCAACTTGAGGGGTGCCTCAGAGTGTGGAATCATTTGATAGATGGAGGAGGTTTCTTCCTGGCGATTCTCGAAAAAGAAGGGGTAGAAGTGAATATGGAGTTCGATTCTAAGGTAATTATTGATGACAGGACCGACCCAGAATCAGCTCCAGTGCCAGTAAACAAAACTCTTAGATCGCTCCTCTGTGAGTCGTGGGGATCGGTCCCCAGAGACATTTGGACAAGGGGGAAAAGCATCCTTTGGTCAACTGCAGAGGTCGAGAGGATTTGGAGTTCCGAGAGATCTAGGAGGAGTGGCAAAATCCTGATTCCGGGGGATCGGTGGAGGCCGCTAAAGGTAATTCACCTAGGCCTAATCTGTGCTAGAATCAGGAAAGGTCGCGTCGAAAGGCTCGTCTCTAAGGCTGCCAGACGTCTAAGCAAGGAGATAACAGAGCCATTTGTTCGAGTTAAATCTAGTCTAATTCATGATATTCTCTNGGGAGAAGAGCCTTCAACGGAGCAAATCGGATTCACTCCTAAGGAAAAAGGGAGCTTTGTTCTGGTCGGAGATGATGGGGCGTGTTTACCTGTTTGGATTGGCTCACGAGTAACACCAATGATAAACGAGTCTGAAAAGACTATTCTAAGGGCTAGTATGGGCTTGACTGTTTCGGACATGGTTTCGGAAAAAGAAGTATAATTCGATATGAGATTGTTCATTCGTACACACATCGTAATATTTTCTTAGCATATGTTCAAGAGCCGTGTAAGACAATCAGAGAAATCGGTGCAGACATGGACGATGTGGACAAACGTATACTCAAAGTTTTGGAGGTCGATGCGAGAACCTCTCTGAGGAAGATTGCAGATGAAGTGGGAGTAGCACTAGGGACAGTGAGCAACAGAGTGAGAAGATTGGAAAGTCTGGGCGTCATTCGGGGTTATGCCGTACTTTTGGATCCAGACAAAGCTGGTTGGGGTTTGAGCGTAGTGATCGGGCTGAGGATTGAGAAAGGCAGACTGATAGAGGTCCAAGAAAAGATTGCCAAGGATAATCGGGTTTACGGAGTGTACGACGTAACTGGTGACTATGACTCAATGGTACTTGCTAGAGCCGTGAATAGGGATGATCTGGATGATTTGACAAAGAGTGTGCTGAGCATATCAGGAATAGAGCGCTCTGTGACACACCTGGTTCTCAATTCAGTGAAGGAGATGCCGCCATCAGTCCCGGATTGATCATTCCATTTCGCTAAGAAATGTGTGAACAAGTGGAGCCAGAGATGTAGAATGCGGCAGTAATGACTCCACGGTTCTCCCCTCGGGCTTCATGGTCCTCATCAGAGTGTTCCTGAGATCTTCATCCACGTCCACATCCATTGCCATGAGTCGGCTACGGATAGAGTCCTGTAGCCTCCCTCCAGTCCTGTCCCAATCCATGAGGAGAATAATTGGAGAATTTCCATCGGGCACCTCTCTCAAACAATATTCCCCGTGAAGGAAGGCAATTAATCGTGACCGATCCCAACCTCTGTTCACCTTTTCTACAGGCCCGGTAAATCCCAACTCTCTGAGGGTCCTTTCATCCCTAATTCCCTCGACTAAAACTGGACAGTCGCACCCACCCTCTTCCAATGTCCTGTTCCTCATAATCGCAAAAGCTAGAGATTTAGCCGTCTTCTCGAACCTAATCCGACGATTTGAGGGGCCCGAGAAGGATCTTACCTTACACGGCCAATCCGGGACTTCGCGTTCATCGTGCATGNTATTGGAAGACAAAACATATGTTTCGCTTGTAGTGTTTTTCCGTGAATGATATGGTCCAATGCAAGGGGCCTATCCGAGACCCTTATGAGGGGTTTTTACACGCATAGGTATAGATACACCCATGAGCGTGATGACTCCTATCTTCGAGAATCTCTGGGACCACTATATTTTTTGGTCTGTAATAGTAGGTACAATCGCCTTCGGATGGCTATATCACCACTCCTTCTGGTTCACGTCGAAAGACGGAGAAAAACTACCAAACAAGGACGAGCTCAAGCTCGGAGTGTTCCCGAAACACAATGACGACATGAGGTTAGAAGTGGCTTGGACCATTCTACCATTCATGCTCATAGTCTGGCTGACTTACTACTCGTGGGGCCCTCTTGATGCGATGTGGACTTCGGCAGATGGAGGTAATCACGGTTTCGAATGTCAGGATGGGGAGTTTTCGAACAACGTCATGGACTCCTCGGGAATCGTAACCTCAGACTGCTACCACGTAATTGAGATTACAGGACAACAGTGGTTCTGGAGTTTCGACTGTCTGGAGTTGGCCACCACGCTTTGTGACACAGGAACGGAATCGATGGAGGTATACGGGACTGTCCCGGTTCTAAGTCTGAAGAAGGGGGAGACGTATCTAGCAATCATGGAAACCATAGATGTCACTCATGCGCCGTGGTTCCAACATCTTGGGACCAAGGAAGATACTGTACCCGGTCAGACGACAACGCTATGGCTCACCATAGTTGATTCGATGACGGAGGAATCGATGGTCCTCTGCGCGGAGTATTGTGGAGATGCCCACTCAATAATGGCCGCTAAACTAGAGGCGCATTCGTAGGTGAGTATCGTGGCACGGAATAAAGTCAAGTGGGCNGCTTTGGCGTTAGTTCTGGTCGCTGGTATGCTGGCTCTACCCTCTGCGCAATCCCTACCCACTGGGGCGAAGGCCCCCGGAGGGTGCACGTGCCATGCACCTACTCCTAGTGATGAAGTAGTGGTTTCGTTGGAGGGGCTACCGGATAGCTACAACTACTCCGAGTCTTACGAGCTTTCTCTATCGTTCGAAGGTGGCCCATCCCAACCAGGAAACATAAACCAAGGAGGGTTCTATCTATGGGTAAGCGAGGGAGTCCTGTCATCTAGCGAGGCTACTGTTCAGGTCTGGCCAAACGGTAACGAGGCAGGCCACACCGAGGCAGGGAACGATCAGACCGCTTGGACGGTCACTTGGACTGCTCCCGCAACCGACAGGAACGTCGAGTTTGAGCTCTACACAAACTCGGTGAATGGAAATGCGGGGGGTGGAGCCGGTACTACTGGAGATATGTGGAATGTGAAGGCAGTTACGCTGGGAGGTCCGATAGAGGTCCTCGAGTCGGCTGATCCGTTCGTGGTTCTAGCCGTCCTTATACTAGTCTCGGCCACCCTCCTGTCTACCACCCTAGCCTACGTCTTCTACAGAAGGGATCCAGACGCATTCGACTGGGACAGCTTCGCACCTTGGTTGGCAGACTGGCTGACCACCACTGATCATAAGAAGATCGGGACACTATATTTCATCGCAGGCCTGTTCTTCCTTGGAATTGGAGGAATTATGGCGATGATAATCAGAATCCAGTTGGCCGTACCGGGTAACGACTTCCTGACTCAGGACCAATACAATCAGTTCTTTACCCTTCACGGAACTACCATGATTTTCTTGGCTGCGATGCCGATGATAAACGGGTTCGCCAACTGGATGATTCCACTTCAGCTCGGAGCTGCCGATCTGGCATTACCGAGGATTAACGCAATGTCATTCTGGCTTCAGCCATTCGCGGCCCTGTTGATTTTCACCGGTGTCTTCTCAGGTCACGGAGCAGATACTGGATGGACTGGATATGCCCCATACTCGGTGAGTGAAGGAACCCATGCTGGCACAACTATGTGGGCTGCGGGACAGATCCTTCTAGTGGCCTCCTCGACCTTAACGGGAATCAACTTCCTGACCACNATGGCAGTCATGAGGGCGCCCGGGATGGGATGGATGCAGATGCCCCTCTTCAGCTGGTCGATACTGGTCGCGAACGTCATGCTTTTCCTCTCTATTCCAGCATTCGGAGTCGGCCTGATCCAAGTATACCTAGACCGGGTAATAGGCACTGCCTTCTACGACATACAGGCTGGAGGGGACCCGCTTCTCTGGAGCCACTTGTTCTGGTACTTCGGGCATCCCGAGGTATACGTGGTGATACTGCCTTCCTTCGGAATAATATCGGAGGTTCTCGCCACCAGCTCAAGAAGATCCGTCTTCGGCTATAGATCGATGGTCTACGCCCTGGCGGGTATTGGCGTGGTGGCTTTCATTGTCTATGGCCATCACATGTTCACGAGTGGGATGAGCCCAACTCTCAGGTTCGTGACCATGCTCACCACGATGCTCGTGGCAGTTCCTACCGGAATCAAGATCTTCAACTGGCTGATGACCATGCACGGTGGATCACTCGTCTACAGGACACACACCCTGTGGGCTCTTGGCTTCCTAGTCACTTTCACCCTGGGGGGCATTTCGGGTATGTTCTTCCCATCCATAGCGATGGATACTCATCTCCATGAGTCCTACTTCGTAGTTGCACACTTCCACTACGTCTTGGTAGGAGGGACCGTTTTCGGCTTCTTCGCGGGAATCTACTACTGGTGGCCAAAGGCGACAGGAAAGATGCTTAGCGAGAGGCTCGGTGTACTGCACTTCCTGACAGCTTTCGTGTCCTACAACGCCCTCTTTTGGCCCATGCACAGGCTTGGAGTTTGGGGGATGACGAGAAGGCATCACACCTACTTCGTAACCACCGAAGAGGCACTAGGCTCGCTTCCCATGGAGGCAGCTGGTTGGAACATGTTCATCACNGTCTCTGGATTCATCTTCTTCTTCTCCAACTTCATTCTGGTGTTCAATATGATTGTCACCTCCGTCAGGGGCGAGAAGGCGCCTGACGACCCATGGGGCGGATGGTCGTTCGAGTGGATGACCAGCTCGCCACCACCTGCTCACACCCTCTACAAGCTCAGCGATGGGACTTGGGGGCTTCCAACCCTCGAGGATGCCAACGAGCACATTGCCAACGAGCCCGGTGTTATGGGTCGCTGGTTCCAGAGACTGATGGTCAGCGATGAGGATTCTTCGGAGGTGTCAAACTGAGCGCCGACGATCACCAGCACCACCCCAGCGCTTGGGGTCCACACGATTGGAACCATGGTGCTCCACACAACTCATGGTCCCCGATTATCATGAGTGCTGGATTCGCAGCCTTCCTGTTTACCCTCGCCGCGGCTTTCGAGTGGGGCGACTTCGTGGGCTGGAGCGAAGTTCCGCTTATCTTCGCTTCACTTGGGGTCGTATCGTTCGGCCTACTGGTGTGGTGGAGGCAGGACTGGAGCTATGGTGTTGATGGCAAGGAGTCAAAGCATCTGTGGGAGCCTAAGTCATCAGGCACTCCGTTCCAAAACATAGACATCCGCAAGGTGGCGCTCTGGATGTTCCTGATGTCGGAGATGATGGTTTTCACATCCCTGTTCAGCACATACATGAGGTACCGATTCGGCATTCCCAACTGCAAGACCGTGTTCGAGTCGGGAGATTGGGTTGAGGGGACGTCCGTTACGTGCTTTGAGCCAGCCGCACATCTGATAGCAAGCAGCTGGTTCCACATCGCCCCCGGAGCGATCAACACCTTCGCACTGATCATCTCATCGTTCACCATTGTACAAGCCCTGCGTTATGCGAAAAAGAAGGACATAGAGGAGGATGTAAGGAGGAGGAAGGTCATGCGTTACCTGGGTACGACGTGGGTGCTCGCTATACTGTTCCTGAGCCTCAAGATGATCGAGTGGTTCATTGGTTTCCCGACACCCGGCCCTCTCACAGAACTGAATCACGGCCACTCGGAGATAGCTTCCCTATATGCCGAGGGATACACGATTAACGCCGACAGCTACCAGCACTACGCCTACGACACGATGTATCACGATGGCAAGGACATCCCAAAGGACAGCGCGCTCTACACCATGATGCAGGAGGGAACGCACCCCGGAGGCCAGATGATGGCTAACATACAGGTCAGCGCCACCACATTCTACGTCACCACGGGTACTCACGGNGCCCACGTCCTNGGTGGCATCGTTGGACTGACCTACATGACCCTGAAGGCCGCGAGAGGCGGATATACNCCGGATAACGCGGTATCGATAGAGTACTTCGGCCTGTATTGGCACTTCGTGGACCTAGTTTGGGTTCTGGTCTTCCCGTTCTTCTATCTATATTGAGGTGAAAAAAAATGGCGCATTACAAGATTCTTGGGCAGGACCCATACTGGATGAACTTCTACGGACTGATGATACTGACTCTTATCGAGGTGCTGGCAGTCGGGGCTGACCTCAATGGTGTNGCAGAGAGCCTTGGTACGGAGGAGAAGGTGATCACNCTNTGGATCCTGACAATCATCGCNATTCCCAAGTTCATCATGATCGCTGCCATCTTCATGCACCTATACGGTGACGAGGACTCCGGCATACTTACTTTGACCGCGCTCTTCCCGGCATTCTTCATCCTGATCATGGTCCTATTCGTCGGACTAACCCACCCCGATGCCGCTTCCGGCCTACCAGACTGGTGCAGGCCGGGAAGCTATGGGCTGTAGGCTGCAAGGTTCTTCCGTGGAAGTCCACACGCAGGCTTGCTGCAGACGTCGCATAGCCTGGTATTGCGCCGGATTTGAAATCCGGTGTCCTAGTGACTCGGGAGTTCAAATCTCTCCGTCTGCGCCAAACTAGCGCCTGAGGATGCTTAAGTGTTGCATGCTTGTGAGCGAGTCATGGTTCGAGCCGATGGGCTTCCGCTATTCGTTCTCGGACCCGACTTCATGCCGATGTCCAGCACGTCCCTGAGGGTCTTCGAGCCTAGGTACAAGCAGATGATGGACGACTGCATCCTTAGCGGGGAGCCATTCGGTTACATCAGCCAGGATCCGGGCAAGGAAGACATCGGCGGGTGGTCACAACCTGCATCCTACGGAGTCATGGCTCACATTGAGGACTACGAAGAGTCCGGTTCAAACATCCTGATCAGCGTATCCTCAGGTCTTAGGTTCCGAGTGAAGGAGGTGATAAGGCCCATCCTAGATAATGACATTGCAGGCATGCATTTCCCGACCGTAGACGAGCTTATGGACAGGGCTGGCGGAGATGGTTCCGGTAAGCTGTATGTCAGCTGCGACGCGGAGATAATAGAGAGGATCGTGCACAACCACGATCAGGATGATTACCTCTCTTTCGTGGATTACGTGAGCCCACTGGAGAACCTTATTCGCGTCAGTTCGATGTACAGGGGACAGTTGCTCGACTATGACTCGTGCTCCACGACCGAGGATGGTGACGATCAGGAGCGTTTCCTATGGGAGGTAAGTACGTCTCTGTCTGGATCAGTTTGGATACAGCAGCAGATGCTGGCAGCGGTAACTACAACTGATCTGATGCAGGTATGCGTCGAAGCGGCTAATGACATCATGGCCGCTCTATCGGACGAATAGAGCTAGATGTTTGGGGGTTTTGGGCCTCCCCTGACCTTGAGCTGGTTCTCGTGGAACTCAAATCTAACCGGTGTGGTCATGGAGATCTCACCATCGAGGCTGATGAACAATGGCGGGTCATGGCCTCGATCCTCGGTTGGGTTGCCGTTCGAGTCCAGAGCCATGACCTCGAATTTCCGACATGGGTCCATGCTTATCTTGCCCCATCTTCCCACGTGCTTACCTTTCTCCAGAGGTCCCATCACCCTCAGCATCTGAGTCTTTGAAAGGCCGAACCCGAGCATTATGCATGCTTTATCGCCGAAAGGATGCATNCCCGGGGCTACCCGGTACCCCCCTCCGAATGTCTCTGCCTGCATCATAGCGAATAGTCCCGTAAGGTCCACCTTCCTACCGGGCTGGTCGTCGACCCTGATCCAAGCCATCTGGCTCTTCCATCCCAGTATCGCTTTTATCGCAAGGAACGTGTACTTCTTCTGACCACTGATCCAAGAGAAGTGCCCCTCCTCCTTCATTCGGTTGATCGAGGATGTGACTCCTCCGTCGCACTCGAGGAAGGACCACCTGACCAAGTTGCCCTCCTTGGTTGGCTCCCCGGTGACTGGATAGTGCTTGGGGGATTGTATGCTATGGTGTTCGGGGGCCTTCAATCCCTCGACCCTAATGCCTCCGACGGTGTAGTCCGACCCTTCCTTGAGGAGCCTAACTGCTCCCTCGATGTCCTTCAGCGGGATTCCGATAGCTCTGGCGAAGTCGTCCCCGTTTCCCATTGGGATGATGCCCATTCGCATGGGAGATTCTCGAATACCGTTCGCGACCTCGTGGACGGTACCGTCACCTCCAACAGCCACTAACAGGTCGTAGTCGCTATCCCTCAATCCAGAGGAGATCTCAATGGCGTGGCCGGTTCCCTCCGTCAGGAATACATCATGCTGGATCACAGCCGAATCCATCGCGGCCTCGACCTTGTGGAGATTCTTTCCCAGCTTCCCGTCTCTCGCGTTGGGGTTGACTATGCATGCGACTCTGACCACGAGGCTGCGAGCGGCGAACATGACTTCAATACTGCCGAAGCAAGGAATCATGAGTGATCGCTTGTTCAGAGTTACGATCGAGATGGCCAAAGAGGATGTTTTCATGCGCAGAGCCATCGAGATTGCCGAGAGGGGTCGACATCGAGTAATGCCAAACCCTCTTGTCGGATGCGTACTCGTCAGGGACGGGAAAATCGTCGCAGAAGGTTGGCATGATCACATAGGGGGGCTGCATGCCGAGCAGATGGCGATTGCCGATGCTGAGTCAAAGGGAGTCCCCACTCAGGGAACTACCGCGTATGTCTCCCTCGAGCCCTGCAATCACTTCGGGAGAACTCCTCCATGTACAGAGTCCCTTCTTTGGGCCGGAGTCAGCAGGGTGGTGATAGGGTCCATGGATCCCAACCCGACAGTCAGAGGAGGAGGTGTGGATGCGCTGATACAGGGCGGGGTGGACGTGGATGTCGGACTTCTAGAAGGCGAGTGCGAAGAACAGATGATTCATTTCATGCATTGGTGCAAGAACAGAAGGCCGCTTGTGACGATGAAGGCCTCCACTGACTCAGAAGGGAGGGTCGACGGCCCCCCCTCACAGCCATCCTCCAGATTCAGCTCAGATAGGTCACTCGAACTATCCCATGAGATAAGAGCAGAATCAATGGCAATTCTGGTAGGGATCGGCACAGTTCTGAGAGACGACCCTTCTCTGACCGTCAGAGGACCTGACATAGGTCCCAGAGGCACACCGATAAGAGTGGTCGTGGACCCCTCGAACAGGATCCCCGGAGAATGCAAGTTGATGATGGACACCGAGGCGCCTACTCTCTTGATCCAGAGCGCTGAGTATGACTCGTCGCACGATCCCCCCCATGTCGAGAGAGTTGTGATAGCCGAGGAGGGGATCCCGGTATCNAGGATCCTGGATATGCTAGGAGATAGGGGCATACAGTCCCTACTCGTGGAGGGTGGGCCTTTCACCTGGTCCAGATTCCTATCCGAGAAAATGGTAGACAGGGCTAGGATCTGCATTTCGGATTTAGATCTGGGCGAGGGTGGGCCAGTCTTCGATACGGAGTCTCTCAGTGCTTCCGGCCTGATTTTGACCTCAAAGGAGGAAGTCTGCGGGGATTCTGTGGAGTGGTGGACCAGAGGTTTAGCATAGNCAGCAGTCNATGATTCCGCGTAGNGCTCACGGTTAAATATGAAAAGTATCGCGACGCGAGATTAATGTATAGCGTAAGTAAGACAAAAAGCATAACCATATGCCTTCTGATGTTGGTTTCTGCACTGGGNCCGATGGCGACACTGGTTTCAGCCAGCAATCACTCGGAGGATGACCCCCTTATCCTCGAGTGGGAAATTGACGGGAACTGGGAAGAGGTTCCCGAATACGTTGACCCGATCTTTGACGGTTTCATGGAGGCGGGCACATACGAATTCCTGTTCACATCGATGAACCTGACCGTAGGCGACGACTACAGCCTCGGATGGGAGGTGGAGGTCTGCCAATGGTATGGAGACTGCGAAGAGGACACTGAGTTCAGGTCTTGGAACGCCACCTCGGAAACCAGCAGCGAGCCGTGGAACCTCACTCTCGACGTCATGGACTGCGATGTAAGTATCCATGCTGACCTCNTGAACGAGACATCTGGTGACGACTGGTCATACGAATGGGACTTCGTCGGCCCATGCGGGAACACCGGCCAAATAACGCTGGACATAGACGTGGACGGCGATGGCACCATGGAGTCCATTCCCGGGTTCAACGCAGACAACAGCTCGTGGCCAACCGAGATCGATGAGGGCGAATACGACGCTGAGTTCCAGATAAGCAATCTCAGCTCTGGAGTCGACTATGTGTTGGAGTGGATGAGTTTCAGCGAGGACGCTTCCGGGATGGATGACGAGGATAGCTTCCAAGAGAACAACGCCTCATGGACCGGAGTAGACCCNGGCAACTCACTGGAGTTCGACATCGAAATCCTAGCTTCCACGTGCATGTTGATAGTCGATGCTATTCTCATGGAGGAGAACAGCACCACTGGAGATATGGAGACAGTCTCCGCTTTCGTGACAATCTTCCAAGGCCCGTGCGAGAATCCGATAACAATCTCAATCTGGGGCGACTTCGATGGTGATGGGAGCTCGGAGTGGTTCGATCTACCCAACATGGCCAACGAAGAGCNGGCTGGCCCCTACCCGGACTGCATCTGGTCGGAAAGCGACGAGAGATGGTGGTGCGGTGAGGACTACGACGAAGATGGCGAGNTGGACGAGACTGACGACTGGTGGTTCTACTGCGAGTACCATANAGACACCGACGGAGACGGNGATTGGTTTTGCACCGATGACTTCGGCCAGAGCCCAGATCACGAGTTCTCCGCGAACGAAACAGCCCTATTCGGCGGCTTCTTCCTAGATGCTGGCGTGTACGACGTCAGGTTCAACATCACAGCACTGAACTCGAGCACGGATTACGGAGTCGAGTACGTCCTCGGTCAGATGGAGGGGTACATGGAGTTCTCAACTTCCTCGACAAATGACACATACACCGTGTACGACGAGCTTTCAGTCCTACCAAGCGACTGCGAACTGCTCGCGAGCATGCAGGTCTATGAGGACCCGATGGGATCCGGCGAGTTCATCTATGGGGCTGAGAGCATGATCAGCGGCCCCTGCGAGGAGTTCGAGTCCCCATTCGTCCTCACCTACGACGGTATCGAGTGGGAGGAGGAGTTCGAGTACATGGAGTTCGACGATTGCTATGACATGGATGGCTACTACGAGTGCGAGATCGGCGTAGACGAGGACGGCGACGGTGAGATCGACTACTACGACACTTACATATTCGAGTTCGGAGACTGCGAGTGGTTCGAGAACGAAACTGACAGCGAAGATGACGAATGGTGGTGCATAGTGGACCGAAGCGTCCCGATCATCCAGGTAGGCAACCACTCGATGGAGCTNCANATAGAGGACCTGGAAGTGAATGAGACCTACGAGCTATCCCTCGATGTCGAAATGTACACAGAGATGGGCTCCATGACTCACAGGATCTTCGATGACCTCGAGTTCAACGCGACCTCGGAGAACATGTCCTTCTCATTCCACATGGAGACGGACAACTACACCTGCCATGTTGAGGTCCTGCCTTCTCTCTTCGGGATGANCATGCAGGTCCATGACCACTTCAAGTTCGACGGACCATGCGAGGAGTCACCTAACCCATTCGTCCTCACCTACGACGGGATGGAGTACGAGATGGANGTGCACACCGAGGCGTTCGATGATTGCACGGACATGGNAGATGGCTACGAGTGCANGATCGGCTACGACCACGATGGCGACAACGAGACTGACGATTGGGAGTACTGGTGGTTCGATTACGAACAGTGCGAGTGGTCCGAGGACGACGGCGTGTGGTACTGCGTGATGCATGAGATGCCCCCACACATAGAGGAGGGCAATCACTCCATGGAGCTCGAAGTGGCCGGCCTTGAGGTCGGAGAGGCATACCAATTACACCTGCGATACGGGACAAGTAACCAAATGCAAGGGGAGGACCTAGAGGATGCCTCCTTCTTGTGGAACGCGACCTCCGAGACCGAGTCCTTCAGTTTCCACATCGAGACCGACAATTACACATGCCAGGCCGGCGTTGAGGCAGACCTCGAGGTGATCGATGAGGACGGCGATGCGCATCACTTGTTCGGAGACAATTTCTGGTTCATGGCCCCTTGCGAGATGCCGCCTTCCCCGTTCACACTGACTTACGATGGTGTGGAGTGGGAGCTGGAAGTCGTGACGGAGCAGTTCGAAGACTGCACTGACATGGATGACGGATACTACGAGTGCGAGATCGATCACGGAGACGGTCACTACGACTACATGCACTTCGAATACGAGCAGTGCGAGTGGTCCGATGACGACGGCGTGTGGTACTGTGAGGTTCACACACCACACCACCCCTTCATTGAGGAGGGTAACCACTCGATGGAGCTTCACGTGGAGGGCCTCGAGGTAGGCGATAGCTACCACTTGTGGATAAATGCATTCGAATGCAATGAGGTTACTGGTTGCACCGAAAATCACTTCGAGACATACGATTGGAACGCGACCTCCGAGGAAGAGGTGTTCGAGTTCAACATGGAGACCAGCAACTGGACCTGCCATGCGTCCGTTTACGCGACGCTTTCAGGGGCCGATGAGGATGGGAACCACCATACCATCTTCCAACAAGAATTCTGGTTCGATGGCCCTTGCGAGTCCCCACCTTCCCCATTCACCCTGACTTACGACGGCGTGGAGTGGGATTGGGACCTCGATTTGGAACAGTTCGAAAACTGCACCCAGAGCGATGGGCACCACGGCGACGATCACGATGGCCACCACGATGGCCAAGGTTGGCAGTGCGAATGGGGCCATGACTGGGACGGAGACGGAGAGGACGACTACTACGATTACTGGCACTTCCCCCAGGAGGATTGCGAGTGGTCCGATGACGACGGCGCATGGTACTGCGTGATAGGGAGGCATGCCCCCCAGATAGAGGAGGGCAATCACTCCATGGAGCTCGAAGTGGAGTTCCTATGGGAGGACACCACTTACGAAGTGACGGGAACATTGGAGATTTGCAG
>PAVV01000009.1 GCA_002713185.1 Methanobacteriota archaeon
CGCTTAGGGCCTCACAGAACTTCTTCAAGGACGCTTCGTCACTATCCTCCTCGAATTCGAAGGTAGGCCTGATTCTCCTAAACCTCCGCATTGTAAAGTTCTCAACTGGAGAATTAGTGATGTTAGAGTTGGGCATTGTGACAATTGTGTCGTTACCTGTCCTTATCATGGTGGTCCTAAGGCCAATAGTAATCACTTCCCCTTCGACATCATCCACAATTATCCAGTCTCCTACGTTGAATGGTTGATCTACGATTATGGAAATGGCTCCGAATATATTTGCCACTGAATCTCTAGCGGCAAGTGCTAGAGCCAATCCAGTAATACCGAGCCCAGCAATTAGCCCATTGAGGTTCAATCCTATCAAACCGGCAACAACAAAGACCCCTAGGACGACGACAGCTAGCCTACCAATTGCCTCTGCCACACTAGCTAGAGAACGACGAGCGGCCAAATTCTCGCCTTCTACGACTATGAAAGCATCGAGATAATCCACTAGTCTGTATGCTGCCACAAGCATGAGAATTACGAAACCGGCTCTGGAGGCCTCTGCCACATTTTCCATCCACTGATGATTCCAAATGAAATCACCATCCGAGACAGATACGCTATCCAATGTCCAATCTACTGACTGCCACATTACCAGAAGTCCAACCATCCATCCTAGTGATCTTGGTGCGAAAAGAGTTCTACCGTCAATTCTTTCAGTCTTGGAAAAAAGATCCATTAGCCTCGGAAATAGAACTATTCTTGAGGTAACGCCCGATAAGACGCTGACTCCTGATAGTACAATCAGAAACATCAGCCCATTTGTTGAGAAATCCCATACAAGCTCTTCTCCGGATAGAAGCTCGCCTATCTCATCTGCTATTTTCATAAATGACCCAGTCATACTAAGCTGAAAAAGTATCCCGGTCTTGTACACCGTCCTCCGTGCGTTTCAATACATAGGGTTCATTCGGTAAATATACCATGAACAGCAGGCAAGTACCCAATAATGGTAAATTCCGCCCCTCCAATCGTGGAGCGCCGCTTTCTGCAATGATCCTCCCTTTGCTCCTCAGCCTCTTTTCACCAGTAGCTATCGCCCCTAACTCATCTGCTCAGGAAACTCAATCTGAAATGCTCCCAGAAGAAATCTGGTCCGCAGAATACATCAACCAACAATACCCATGGGGAGGAGATGACAGAGCCCAGTTCAGGGAGTATCATGACTATTTTTCATTGAAGAACAGGATGCAGTTCCTGGCTGATAGGAACCCAGAGATCATGACCTTCCACGAAGGACTGTTGGGCGGGATGAATAAGCGTGGAGACCAGATGTCTGCAACCGATTACGAGGGTTGGTACTACAACCATAGGAGCCCGTGGATAAAAATCACTCAGGATCCCTCAGGAGGCGACTGTAATATATTCGTGGGAGACTGTGGGAACTACGAGGATAGAGCAGATGTCATGCTCGTAGGGAATCATCACGCTAGGGAATGGATGTCCTTTGAGGTGCCCATGTTTTTCTTAGAGATGGTTGCTCACTATTATGGTCAGGCTGGAGTTGACAACGATGGTGACGGAAGCATAGACGAAGACCCTTGGAACGGAATCGACGATGACGGTGATTGTGCCAGTCTGAACATAACCAATCAGGACAGTAACGGAGATGGTAATCCCTGCGGGCCTGGAGACCTGGGAGTAGACGAGGACTTCTCAGAACAATTTATCACCGATCTAGTCAATACCAGAGAAATCTACCTTATTCCAATGCTGAATGTAGATGGGGTCAGATATGACATGGAGGAGTTTTGCGGGCCCACTGCATGGGAAAACTGCTATCGTAGCGGTTGGAGGAAAAATCTCAGAGATAACACCCATACCGGTATTACGCCGATTCCCGACATAGACGAGACTGTAGATGAGGGTTGTGATGGGGTCGACCTCAATCGTAACTATCAGTTTGAGTGGGGGGCCCCTCTGGGAGCCACGGGACCTCTTTTCCCGGGATTTTGCTATGCTGATGGTCCGAACAACGATGTTTACAACGGCCCCGTAAACTACGAGGATAACGACGGAGACGGCTTGGTAAACGAGGATCATGTCGATGGAAAGGACGACGATGCAGACGGGCAGGTAGATGAGGATTGGCTTGGAGGTAACTCCGAACCAGAGACCAAGTTCATCCAAGATATGACCGAGATGAACGATGACGACGGCGATGGCGCTTCTGAATTCAAGACCACCCTGACATGGCACTCCTACTCAGAATTAGTCCTATGGCCATGGGGCCACTGTACGAACTGCTACTCTCCAGACGACGAGTTTCTCGTCTATCATGGCCAGGTGATGGGAGAGATGACAGCTTACGCTCCGATGCAATCCTCAGAGCTATATCCCACNACAGGTGACTTCTGCGACTGGCACTATGGTGTCCACAACTCCTACTGCTACACTATCGAGATTGGCAACGCGTTTCATGAGCTCCCTGAGGACATTGCCCACATCGCAGTACGGAACGTTGGAATAGCATTCTACATGGCCGAGATAGCTGATGATCCACGATACAGGGCGATTGTCGGTATCGAGAACACCACTTCCAACCAATGGCTGGCCGACCCTGACAGGGTTTCCGTACCCTCAAAAGGGGAGATACCAATAGGATTCTGCTTAGAGGCCACATTCCCATACTCAACGGACATAAACATGACCCATCTGATGTGGAGNTTCGTGGAGCCTACCAGGCAGCAGGACGATTACGGNCCCACCGAGTGGTCATCAGTGCCTTGGTCAATGGCCGCATTCCAAGAACCTGATGTCACAGTTCAATGCGCATTGATGGACGGTTCGAATGGGACCAGGATTGAGGCTCACATCCCCCTGCCCGACACATCTGTCGGCAAGCTGCAATACAAGGCCATGTTAGGTACAACGAACGGCGCCTTCCCATTCTCCTATCCAACATTGGAACAAGGAGGTAACTACTATGAGTTATCAATACCCTACAGGGCAGGATTCGGAGATGCCATACTGAGCATTCTCATGTTCCTTGTTATCGCCTCTTTCGTTTGGGGCGGACTCGGATTCACCCTCAGAGAAATGTTCTCAGAGGACGAAAATGTTCTAGGAATGCCCACCGATCATGAGTCTTCATCCGTCACACAACCCTCTGGCAGGGGAAAGTGAGGTGATGCGATGACATCCGAGACGAAGCAGTCAAGCGACCAGTTCAGCGGAAGGCTGGGACTTATCTTTGCCACAATCGGAGCTGCGATCGGAACAGGGAACATCTGGAGATTCCCTAGGATGGTAGGAGCGAATGGAGGCGGCTCATTCCTAGTGCCTTGGATAATATTCCTCTTCCTGTGGTCTGTACCCCTGATCATCGCAGAGTTTGCCTTGGGAAAAAGAAGTAGAGTCGGAACAGTTGGCACATTCAGGATTTTCGCTGGCAAGAGATTTGCATGGATGGGGCTATGGACCGCATGGATAAACTGCGCGATAGGATTCTACTACGCAGTAGTCACTGGATGGTGCCTGAATTACTTCCAAATCGCGATAAGAGGCGGACTAACACAAGAAGTGGACACGATCGATGTGTGGAACTCTTTCTTGGAGTCCCCTATGCAAGTAATCTTCTTTCAATTCCTAACCGTACTAATCACACTGGCGGCAATTTGGGGAGGAGCGAAGGCTATTGAGAAGGCAAACGTAACGCTGATGACTTCCTTGTTCGTGCTACTGTTCACAGCGCTCTTCCTCTCCTTTGTGATGGATGTGAAGGATGGCACTCTTGATGGCTTCATCTACATGTTCAGCATACAACCCGAATACTTGGTACAGCCAGAGACGTGGATAAACGGACTTTCACAATCGGCTTGGTCATGCTCCGCTGGAATGGGCATGGCGATCACTTATTCCGTGTACATGAGGAAGGACGAGGACACAACCCTGAATGCCGCCACAATGTGCCTTGCCAACAACAGCATCAGCATCATCGCTGGCCTAACGGTGATGATGGCCGTCTTCTCCGTGTCCGATGACCCCCTCGGGGCAGTGAGCGGAGGTAGCTCAGCAATCACGTTCCTCGTTCTGCCAGAAGTCTTCGCGCAGGCTCCGGGCGGGCCGATCGTCCAGCTTGTCATGGTCTCCATCTTCTTCCTCGCACTCTCATTCGCGGCGCTTACATCGATGATATCCACAGTGGAGCTTTGCGTCAGGAACTTCGTCGATCACGGATTCGATCGCTCGAAGTCTGTCGCACTCACTGGACTAGCGATATTCCTGTTCGGAATACCCAGTGCAGCTCTCTGGATTAAGATGGATCCAACTACAGGGGTGCGATTCCCCCAATTCCTAGAAGTACAGGACCATATCTGGGGGTACGGACTGATGTTCAGTGGCCTATTCATGGCCTATACCATCTGGAAGTATGGCTGGTCGAGATACAGGTTCTGGCAGGAGGAAAATGGAATCGAAGGATTCAGTATCCGAGACTACTTGGATCATGGAGTCTCCTCATTCAGAGATGACTACATCAACACAGGGGATAACGATTGGTGGATTGGAAAGTGGTGGGACTACATCATGTACCTAGGCTTCCCATTAATGTTCACAGTCCTGATGATGTCCTACTTCGTGGACCTACTTGCCAACGTCGATGACCCTTGGAACCCAACCAACCCCAACGGAATATCCATTATCCTGCTATTCTGGGGAGTAACAGCCTCTCTTTTCATCGGATTCAACAGTCTGCTTGTCTCAAGGCCCCTCTTCAGAAACGTGCCCGAGGGAGCACAAGTCCCAATCGACATGCTCCCCGGCGGAGAAGACCCTCACATCTTCACCGTGGGGGACGAGTTGCCCGATGACGTCAAAGAGGAACTAGGTTTAGCATGAGGCTCGATGATGAGAGCACAATCAAAGAGCGAACCATGGGAGTTGCACTGGAAAGAAGTCGCGGTGTTCGACAGAAACGCATCCAGTTTGGGCATAGATGAATTCGAACTAATGCTCTCTGCATCCGAGTCTTTGGCCAAAGAGGCAGCTGCGATGTCAAAAGGAGGACCTGTCCTATTCTTGTGCGGCCCCGGGAACAATGGAGGAGATGGCTTCCTAGCATCATGCTCCCAGACTCTATCAGACTCTGAGGTCGTGGTGGTGGCGAGCCATGAGAAGTCCAAGACAAGTACTTCTGCTCGAGCTAGGGAATCTGCTTCTTCCAGATCTACTATACATCTCTGGCCCGAGGTTCCCAATAGGGATTGGTCATTGATTGTCGACTGTCTCCTAGGTGCTGGTTTTTCAGGCCCGGGAACTGAGCCAAGGGGAAAGATAGGAGAGATTACATCTTGGGTCGCATCATGCTCATCCCCAGTCCTATCTTGCGACATCCCCACGGGCTTGGGATCTCAGGGGGCCATAGTCGCTGACCGGACTGTAACCTTCCACTCCAGGAAGATGTGGATGTCCGAATCAGGCTGTGGAGAAGTGGTAGTTTCGAAGCTTCCTTGGCCAGATTCAGTTGTGGACTGCGGTATCGGAGATGCAGCTAGGTATCCAGTATTTTCCAAAGACGCTAGGAAGGGCGATAGAGGGAGGCTTCTGGTCATTGGAGGTGGGCCGTATCATGGTGCACCCATACTATCGGGGCTGGCGGCTGCCAGAAGTGGCTGCGACTTGGTTCACGTTGCAATGCCATCATCGGCCTCTGGGAGGACTAAGTGGCCCAACAGCCTAATCCCAGAAATTCTAACCGACGAAGACTACCTGACCTCTGAGTCTACAGGGGATATCGCAGAATTCTTGGATTCCCCAAGAAGGCCCCAAGCAATGTTGATAGGTCCTGGAATAGGAAGGGAGGAGAGCACAGTGGAGATCGTAAAAGACATAATCTCGATGGCATCGTCAAAGGAAATACCAGTAGTTGTGGATGCAGATGCAATTAGCTCCCTACCTGTTGGGAAATGGCCCGAAGGACTCCAAGGAGTGGCAACTCCTCATCACGGAGAGGCGGAGAGGTGGCTATCCGGCACTACTCCAAGAAAGGCACTTCAGGGGTCCAATGGTGAGACTGCTGCAATAGTGGTAACCGGCCAGAGAGACGAGATCACGGGCCCGGACGGGAGGTTTTGCTATGCTACGGGCGGTCATCCTAGAATGGCTGTAGGTGGGACAGGGGACCTTCTTGCTGGTCTCATTGGGGGCCTTCTTGCTCAGGGTATGGCTGCATGGCCAGCATCCAGGCTTGGTTGTGCCGTCCTCAGGGAGGCCGGTAACAGGGCCACGCGAAAAACCGGTCCCGGACTACTGGCAGAGGACGTCCCAGTTCATATTGCCCACACCCTCTCCGACTGGACGAGGTCTGCGTGATGATGTTCAGCGATGACTATCCATGGACGAAGATGATCAGGGAGTATGCGATGTACTGCACGGTAGGCTGCTTCAATGTGGCAGTCTTCGCGGCCCTGTACCTCTTCTTCTACAACTTCAACACGTGGACTCCATACCCCGAGACCGTATCATGGGCCGCCTCCTTCCTCATCAGCTCGGTGCAGGCCTATGCCCTACACAGGTGGTTAACCTTCGAGTCAGACTCGGAAGTGCGGTCCAGCTTCACCAAGCTGATGGTGGTCTACGGGACTCTGTGGGCGGTCTCGACGGTGACATTCCACATCATGATCGAGATAATGGGCATGACCCAGCTCGTATCGTGGGTGGTCAACACCTCTGCCTTCGGCTTCCTCACCTTCCTCGCACTGAGGTACTACGCGTTCCCGCTCGCGGACGGTAGGATTACCCGCAAAGAAAGGCTCGATGCATTCAGAGAACGACGTAGGGCTTGAAGTGGTCCCGTTCTTGGGGGGGCCGTGACACAGGGCGTTCGAGGCACCCGGGACTTCTACCCTGAGGACATGAGGGTCAGGAACTGGCTTTTCGAAAAATTCCACAGCGCTGCGCTCTCCCATGGGTTCGAGGAATACGACTCTCCGGTGCTAGAAACAGAGGAGCTCTACACTAGGAAGTCCGGAGAAGATATTACCCAGCAGCTCTACAATTTCAAGGACAAGGGCGACAGAAGAGTCTCCCTGAGGCCAGAGATGACTCCCTCCCTCGCAAGGATGGTCATGGCCCGATCCGGCATCTTGCCCCTACCGATCAAGTGGTACTCAATTCCTCAGTGTTGGCGCTATGAGAGGACCCAGAGGGGGAGGGGGAGGGAGCACTACCAGTGGAACGTCGATATCTGGGGTGCAGAGGGAGTAGAGGCCGATGCAGAGCTGATATCCGTCCTTGCCCATTTCTTCGAAAGCGTCGGACTATCCGAGGAAGATCTGGTAATCAGAGTTAGCAGCAGGAAGGTGCTAGAAGAGGTACTCGGTAAGCTGGGAATATCAGGGGATGACTTCTCAAAGACGTGCGTCATTATGGACAAGATGGACAAGCTCCCACCAGAAGCCATCCAGACTCAGTTGGCAGAAATCGGACTCGATCAGGGGGCCGTATCAACAATACAGGAATTTCTGGCTATAGATGGACTGGAGCAACTCTCTGAAGAACTCGGAGAAGATAGCATAGCTGCCCACGAACTACGCTCACTATTCTCTTTGGTTGAATCATACGGTCTCGAGGAATGGATCTCTTTCGATGCATCCGTCGTCAGAGGTCTTGCATACTACACTGGGCCGGTGTTCGAGGCCAATGACAGATCGGGAGATCTAAGGGCTATTTGCGGGGGCGGACGGTATGATCGACTCATAGGGACGCTGGGCGGCAAGGATCTCCCTGCGACGGGATTCGGTTTCGGAGATATGGTAATCATGGAGCTACTCGAATCAAAGGGGCTTTTGCCAGTTCTAAGCCAAGGGGTATCCGATGTGGTCTTCGGAATGGGCCCAGAACTCAGAGGGGCTGCGATGAAAGTGGCAAATCAACTGCGCTCCAGAGGGAGGAGAGTAGACTTGGTTCTCGAGGACAAACGAATGAAGTGGGTCTTCAAACACGCGGATAGAATCGCATCCGACAGGCTGGTAATGGTGATGCCAGATGAGTGGGCAAACGGAATAGTCAAGATCAAGGAACTATCTACTGGGGAGGAGAGAGCAGTCTCCTTCGAGGAGCTATGACTGCCATTGCCATGGCAGAAAGTCCGGCTAGAATCCCGAATCCAGGCAAGCCTCCTCCAGAAGAACCTCCAGAACCAGATTCCCCTTCTGGATCTGCTTCCTCTGTTACGTTGATTATTGGCCAATTAACCTCCACATCCAAACCATCCTGGTTGTCAGAGTAATAGAATCTGAACTCTCCGGTACAGTCAATGAAAATCCCGCAACCCACACCGTTGTAGCCTGGTTTTGAGAATTCTATGTCTAATGTTGGCTCCTCCTGACTTTTGTTCCACTCGGTCATGTTAGAATTTACAGGAATCTCCCATCTTACTTGTTCATTATCCCCGTTCACTGAGACCGCGGGGAAATCCTGGCTAGCAACAGCTAGGTTTCCTTTGCGCAGGGTAAGCGTCAGCTCCTTACAGTTGGAATCTTGTTCAGGGTCACACTCATCAGAAAAGACGTAAACGCCCACTTCAATCAAGATGGTACCATTTGGGTTTAGTAACATGTGTTCCTTGTAATTCTCTTGGTTCCTGCAGGACATGGAGATTTCGACTTGTCCGCTTCCATATGTTCTGGATCCGTAACCCTCCTCAGCAGAACCCGTGGAGTCGTTACCATCGAAGTGCGACCAGCATGATGAGAGATCGGAGGTTCCCCAGAAGTGCATATGCGGATTGTCGACAGAGGGTTGTTTACGATCCTCAGCTGCCTGAGAGGAAGCAGGGGCCGCTACAACCGATGATATCACAAAAAACGCCACACTGAGTGCTACGAGTCTGGTTTTCATGTATTTTCACTCCTGTGGGTCATGTTTGAGGCTTATCCATTCCTGCTCATTAGTCGAACCTCTGAAAACCGCTTCCTGCTGTTTCCCTATTTCTTCTTGCAATATTGAGCGCATCTCCAAGCATATCCGCACTCATCATCTCCCTATCCAGGCGCTCGTGAGCGACCCCGGTAATGATTGACATGACCTTGATTGTGTCTCCGAAGGCCGGATCCTGTCTGGCTCCGAATATTACATTCGCATCGGGAGACAGTCTTGCTGTCATCAGGTCACAGACCTGATTCGCTTGTTCAAGAGTCATGTACGGCCCTCCAGTGACATGAATCAAAGCTCCGGTTGCCCCATCTATCTCTATATCTAGAAGTGGGTGGTTCAATGACTCATGGACAACTTCTTCCGGACCCTGATCACTCTCCCCATACAGCATCATGGTGACTCCTCCTCCCTTCATGATGGAGCGGACATCTGCGAAGTCCAAGTTAATCAGGCTCGGCAGGGTAATAGTCTCAACAACTCCCTTGACGATCTCCGCAATTAGTTGGTCCATTATACTGAATGCCTCATCAAGAGGAAGATTGGGAACGAAGTGCAGGAGCCTGTTATTGTCGAGTACTAGTACTGCATCAGCTGCCTTTCTGACCAGATCCAAGCCCTCTAGGGCGCGTTCCATTCGCTGACGCCTCTCCACAGTGAAGGGAGTGGTAACCACCGCGACAACTAGCGCCCCAGATCGCTTCGCCTCTTCTGCCACAACCGGAGCGATACCAGTTCCGGTCCCGCCTCCCAGTCCGGCCGTTACGAATACTAGGTCGGCTCCATCCACGATCTTGGTAATCACATCTCTTCCTGCCTCTGCGCACCTTCTGCCCATTACAGGATCTCCCCCTGCACCCAGGCCCCTAGTGATGTGTCTTCCAACCAGTAGTTTTTGCATGGCCCTAGTATTGTCCAGATGTTGCTTGTCTGTATTGATTGCTACAGTTATGGCACCCTCTACACCTATGTGCGTGATACGATTCATAGTGTTGTTCCCGGACCCTCCACATCCGCAAACCAGGATCCTGGGATCAGGCGGACCAAAACTCTCCAATTCCCTATCAGTCAGTGCAGTTGGCACTCTTGTAGGGGCGCTTTTACCCCCATCTGGGGAAACTGAGTTACTAGGTACCTCTACCACTAAACCGCCTCGTGCATCCCAGGCATTTCTGCCTATTACGCCCCCCGAGTCACATCTTTGCCTTCTTAACAGTTGAGGATATGGGAAGCTAGAATAGTGCGATTATCGGACCTATGGCAATCAGCCGGATAATAGTAACCACTAACTCCTTAATTTACCATCCTTCACTGGAAAGCGAGATAAAGCTCCGGTCCTCCCCTTGAACGCGCCGCGCTTAGCTCAGTTGGCTAGAGCACCTGACTGTAGACTGGAAACACTTGGTTGTAGGCAGCCATCAGGGGGTCCCCGGTTCAAGTCCGGGAGCGCGGACCAAAACACCTCACTCCACAGGTTAAATATGATTCTACCACGGTTTTATAACCATACTAATTTCCGTGGTGAAATATGTCACTTGCACCAACAGAATATGATTATGGAAATGAAACCAACTACGAGTTTGCCGCCTCAGTAACCTGCTCCGACGATGAGACTAGGAAGACCTTCGTCGAGGGCTACGGGCACATGCTGAACTACAACCACGAACAGGCAATCGCTTGCTTCACGAAGTGCACTGAACTGGATCCAAACTGTGCCATGGCTTGGTGGGGCATCGCATACTGTGTCTCCTCCAACTACAACTGGGAGCCAGGCCTCGGATCTGGCCATGATGCTATTCAGCAGGGCCTTTCTGTGATGAGTCACTGCAGCGAGTTGGAGCAGGACCTGATTACGGCACTCGCGACTCGTCACTCAGCCGAGGCTCGAGATGCAGCTGACCCTGCATCTCTGAACATGGGCAACAGCCCAGAGCTGAATGTCGCATTCGCCGAATCAATGGCACCTCTTTACGAGAAGTACGCAGGCAATCTGGACGTCACCGCGATATACGTCGAGGCCCTGATGAACCTGAAGGCATGGCAGCTCTGGGACAAGAACCCGGCAACTGGTGAGATCACCCCCGCTGACGACAACACGTTGCTTCTCGTCGATATCCTGGAGGACGCATTCCAGTCCAGTGACGAGGCTAAGGTCCATCCAGCACTCTGCCACCTTTACTGCCACGCACTGGAATTATCGCCGTTCCCTGAGAAGGCGCTTCCTGCGGCCGACGTATTGCGAACGCGGATGCCGGGTCTGGGACATCTCGTCCACATGCCCTCGCACATCGATGCATGGGTGGGCCAGTGGAAGGAGGCCATTGACTGCAACATAGCTGCAGTGGAAGCCGATGATCGATACGTCGAAATCACAGGAAACGAATCGCAGTTCTACAAGTTCTATCGAATGCACAACCATCACTTCGTTGTCTGGTGCGCAATGTTCGATGGCCAGTACGAAACCGCTCTCAAGTACGCCCGGAAGGCAGTTGAGACCCTTCCTGCCGGGGATGAGAACGGAGGTGCCCAGTTCATGCTGGCTGGGATTATCCCCATGGGCGCGATATTCCTGGAATCCTACGTAACCATGCCCTGGCATGTCATGATTAGGTTCGGCAAGTGGGACGAGATTCTGGCAGAGGAGATGTACACTGACGGGGAGGTGTTCCCCGCTACCATCGCCACCCAGCACTATGCTCGAGGAGTGGCCTATGCTTCCAAGGGAATGGTCCCAGAGGCCGAGGCCGAGCAAGAGCTGTTCAAGGCGGCCTTGGAGAACCCTGCTCTCGCTGGCAGAATGATGCATAACAATTTCATGTATCAGGATCCCTCAGAGGGACCTTCGATACTGAATGTCAATGCCGCTATTCTGGAAGGCGAGATTGAGTACAGAAGGCAGTTCCTCGCTAAGGAGAATGGCGACGACCACGACTTTACAGCGGCCTTCAACGAGCTACGTCGAGGAGTGGACCTGTCACTGAACTTGGCTTACAACGAGCCCTGGGGGCAGATGCAACCAGTTCGCCACATCCTAGGCGCCCTTCTCCTAGAGCAGGGACATGTCGAGGAGGCAGAAGAGGTCTACAGAGCGGACATCGACCTCTGGAAGGACAACATGTGGGGCCTCTTGGGGCTCAAGCTTTGTCTGGAGGCCAAGGGAGGATCCGAAGAGGAGCTCGAAGAGGTTACCGCACTGTTCAACGAGAGAAGCTCCCGTGCAGACATTGTTCCAGCGAAGACCTGCTTCTGCGCCCAAGACGCGTTGAAGGACAGCTGCTGCTAGTCCGGGCAACACGATTACAGGGGGAAATAGCTCCACTGGTCCTGACAGTAGTGATATGTGCCTAGCGGAGGGCCTGCTGACCGCTCGATCCTCGGCCGCTTCACTTTCAGGTTCATGAATACCCCTAGAAATCTTTTTCATACCGCCAATCCAATGTCAAGCTCCCATGGGAAGAACGGTACCAACTTGGAGAGACAGGATCGAGAGGAGGGTGGAGTATTGGTCGTCCTTCCGGAAGACCCTCCGATCAGAAGAGAGGGCAGAGTTCGACCGGCTTCTGAAGTCAGTGAGGAGCCGTTCCTCGGCCTGTGGTATGCTGCCTGCCTCCGACGAGCTGGAGCCGGCGATGCTTGCAATGCTGGTGGAACTCAGCTCCAGGATATCGAAGCTCGAAGGAGAGTCGAGAGGGGATGCCTGAAGGCTGGGTGCTTGATGCTCATCAGGATGGGACGTCCGGGCAAATGTCCGTCTGGATAAAGGAGGACGGAGGAGAGACCACCCAGTATCTAGTACCATGGTTGCCGGTACTACACGTCTCCGGAGGCTCGGGAAAACTCAGAATGCTGTCTGAAAGGCTTGAGGACGCCGGAGTCCGAGCCTCGCACGGTGAACTCTCAACGAGTTTCGAAAAGAGGCTGTTAAGTCATGAATCCACAACGCAGACAGAGGTCCTCGCAGTCAAGGTCTCTAGGACAGGAATGCTGTCAAGGGTGGCGAATCTCATATTGTCTCTGGGAGGATGGGAGGACTTCCAGATCTTCTCCATGGATCCCAAGCCCACTCAGAGATTCCTTTTCGATATGGGAGTACGTCCCATGAGCAGGGCAAGGGTCTCGAATAGAGGTATTGAGCCATTAGAGGACACTGAAGAGGAGTGGGAGCCTCCTGCCATCAGCAGGGCATCGCTCTTGGTGGACTGCCGTGACTCCTACGGGAAGAGAACTCCCCGGGGAGAAATCAGATTCGCTACCCTGACCGATATGGGTGATGGCAGAAGTCCCGGAAAGCTCGGATCGATTCGCATTTCCATGAGCCCCGGGCGAGAGCCCGAGAGTTTCATCCACGAACTAGAGAGAGCTGTCGGGTGGATGGACCCGGACATCCTGTTGACGAGGAAGGGCGACGTCATCGACTTCCCCGCGCTCCTTTCGATGACCTCATCGAGCGGGCAGGCCCTACGACTGGGCAGGATGAGGAGGAACCTGGTGCTCAGGCGGAAGGCGATAACAAACTGGAGTTACGGAAGGCTCGTCAGATCCGAGGCTTACCACGCGCTGGAGGGGAGGGTGCACGTCGACATGGACTCGTCATTCATTGGAAAAGAGGGAGGGATAGAGGGTCTGATGGAACTCTCTAGGGCATCGGGGATACCCATGCAGGATCTATCGAGGCTATCACCGGGCTCCGCAATCTCCGCGATACAGATCAGGCAGTCCATGGAGGACGGTGTCCTCGTCCCGTGGAAGAAGAACAGGGCCGAGGACCTAAAGGACGGCACAGAGATGATTCTGGCAGACAGGGGGGGATTGTACCTGGACCCTATTCCTGGCGTGCACAGGAACGTCTTCGAACTGGACTTCACAAGCCTCTTCCCCAGCATCATAGCAACGCGAAACATAAGTCCCGAGACGATGAATTGCAAATGCTGCGACCCCACAAATCGCACCAGCCTGAGGAGCGGCAGACTCCCTCTGGATCCCGATGAAGCCTGTAGGTCGATAGAGAGACGACAGTCATCTCCCATTGACATGGAACTCAATGTCCCTGAGATTAGGGCTCACTCCTGCACTTTGAGGCATGGATTTCTGGGACGGGTAGTAGCACCCATCATTAGCAGGCGCAGACAGCTGAAGGCTAGGTCTACGAAGAAGGGCGACTCTTGGGACAGGAGGCAGAACGTACTCAAATGGCTCCTTGTCACCTGCTTCGGTTACACTGGCTATAGGAACGCCAGATTCGGGAGGATAGAATGTCACGAATCGATATGCGCTTGGTCGAGGGATATCCTTCTGGAGTCGAAGAGAATGGCCGAGGAGGACGGCTGGGAGTGCCTTCACGCCATAGTGGACTCCATCTGGTTGGTCGATGTCAAAGGGCGGACAAAATCCGAGCAGGCGGAATCAATCGACTCACTAATATTGAAGATAGAGGCATCTTCTGGGATTCCGATAGAACTCGAAGACATCTACGATTGGATAGCCTTCGTTCCCAACAGGACGACCGGAGTTTCCTCTCTGACGAAGTACTTCGCGTACGGCAGGAAGGGATGGAAAGTAAGGGGGATAGAACTCAGGCAGCATTCCACTTGTCAGTGGGTACGGGACATACAGGAGGATATCCTGGAAGAACTCAGGGAGGGCACTCCGGAGGATGCGGTCAGACGGTGCATCTCCATATTTCGTAGTCGGATCGGAGAACTGAGAACCGGACAGGTGCCACTTTCGAAACTGGTAGTCTCTAGGAGGGTCAGGAGAAGGGCAGGAGAGCACAAAGTACTGAACCTCACCGCATCTGCATTGCTCAGAGGAGAGTCGATAGGACAGAGTAACCCCCCTGGACGAAAGATCCGATTCGTCGTCGTGGGAAGATTTAGATCGGTCCCCGAGGATAGGGTAAGGATGGGTTCAGAGGTCATCTCCAGAAGCCCTTCTGTCGTTGGCCAGAGAGGCGATGTTCAGTACTACGAGGCACTAGCGCTTCGTGCCGCATCGTCCTTGCTGTCACCGTTCGGCCTTTCCGAGGAGAGGCTCTCCAGAGGTGGCTCTGTGCAGACATCCCTTGATGATTGGGATTCTCCAGTAAAATCGCTCAGCCTTGGATAGGGGACTCGATTAGACAGGGGGCGTACGGTTATCCCGAGGGAGTCTAACCTCGCAGTCATCTGCCCTCCTCCGTAGGAAATCAGAGATATCCTATCATCAGCATGGCCCCTCATAGTCGATATCATTGTCTTCGGTAGCGAGGGGGATCTTTTTCTGACAACGGTGATTACCACCAGCAGACTCTTCTCTTCAGCAATGCTCTTACTCACCCTCAGGCAGTTTTCTAGCATCGCAATACCCTCTGCATTCTTCACCTGATTATCTGCAAACATGCCCGCGAGATCGCTCAGGACAACCAAACGAACGTCTCCGCCGTCCTCGAATACGAGCAAGTCCTCCTCCAGCCTTGAGACTAGCTCATGCATCTGATGGGCAGTGAAGGCTCTGCAAGTGCGTAGTAGAGAGAGACTACTCGGATTTCTGCCCCTGTCCGATAGGGGGCGAATAAGAGCGGAGGGGTCCAGACTCATGCCCCCATCAATCCAGTGAACCGGCCTTCCTGCGTAGATTTCCTCGCAAAGCATTTCTCTGCAGAGTGCTAGGCCAACGCTCTTTCCACCTTCTACCAAGAGTATCCCGCCAGTCTTAGGTCCTGGTACTGTCATTGAGAGATTCCGGACTCCCCACGAAACTCTCTCTACCGCGTGTGCCATAGGACTGAGCTAATCACTCGGGGGTCTCATTATGTTTTCATCTGCGATCGCTCCAAGAACGCATTTCCGAATCGGGAAACAACTCAACCTTTCCAGCTACTAATCCCGCAGATCATCGAGTGGTATGCCAATCGAGGGTATCTCGAACGGCAGGGTGTGACGACTGGTCTTCGGGGGGAATACATCTTCCGACATCCCCATGTCTAGGACTTCAGTCTTGCTTATCGAATCCCGTCCACAATCTGGCCAAACATCCACCAGTACGCCTTCATTCGCTAGGTAATCAACCATGATGACCGGGACTCTCGCAAGCCCCAACCTGCCCGCAGCAGTCCATTTGTGATGCCCGTCGAGAATCACCATGGAAGATCGGTCAACGATTATTGGCTTGTAGAAGCCCTTGGAAAGAAGCTTCTCCTCTCGCTTAATTAGATTGTCAGGAATCACCTCCTCATGACCCTTCAGAGCGTCAATATCGACGAAAGATAACTCTCCAATATGCTCGTCCATTGGCTCTCCTTACTGCAAGCAGGCTCATAAATGAGCTCTAGGTCGGCGGGCCGCTGAGGTTTATCGATGGGACTACACAAGCACGTTAGCGGGGTCTGGAAACAGCCCAAAGACAGGATACCATCGAGATACAGAATTGACAGGATGGCAGGTTGGAGAAGAGAACCAGTATTCTCAAGGATAGATAAGCCAACTAGATTGGATGCTGCTAGAAGAGTGGGATACAAGGCCAAGCAAGGTATTGTTGTGGTTCGAACTAGAGTTAGACGAGGTGGTCTGAGGAAGGGTAAGATTCACATGAAGAGGAAACCATCCAAGGCCGGAATAAAGAAGATCACAATGGCAAAGTCAATTCAGAGGATCGCAGAGGAGAGAACCGCAAGGAGGTACCCCAATATGGAGGTACTGAACTCGTACTGGGTAGGAGAGGATGGAAAGAATAAGTTCTATGAGGTCATAATGATTGATCCGTCTCATCCCGCAATCAAGTCAGATAAGGATCTGGGGTGGGTGGCGTCGGGAACTAGCCACCGCGGAAGAGCGTTTAGAGGAAAGACCGGAGCAGGAAAGAAGGGCAGAGGGCTCCTAAACAAGGGTAAGGGGGCAGAGAAGCTCCGACCAAGTCTAAAGGCGAACAAGAATAGAGGGAAGTAATCGTTCTCTCCGTCATATTGATGCCACATGGTGAGTGGCAGCTATACATGGCGGACCGTCATGCATCTGAGATACGAGGTCTACCAGTCATCATACCCGATGGTAGGCTACTAGGAACTGTGCATGACTCCGTTATAGATGTCAACAGTTGGTCATGTACCCACATCTTTGTTTCAGACCCCCCAGAATCTCTTGTGGAGGGGCGGACTCATGTTGCAGTACCTTGGAATTGGGTTAGGTCGGTGGGTGATGTTGTTCTTTTGAGATGGTTTCCACAGACCCCAGTTCCGAGAAATCCATAGGATCATCCATCGAACGTCATGGCGATACCGTTCAAAAGGTAATAGCGGACGGACACCCATGCGATTGGCCCATATGCTCGTAATCACGATCATCCTAGCATCGTCAGCTTCTACGGAGGCAATTACTACTCGAGGCATAATTACATGTTCCAACGCTTCTATAGACTCACTTCCCGGAGATTGGAGTATTTCAGACCAATCTTGCTTGAGGGTAGATTTGGGTGAAAGAGAGCCTGGAAGCACCATATTCTTCGAAATCTCTTCTGATAACCAAATCGATATCCTTCTCTTTCCAGCTGCAAATATAGAGGTTTACCAGAGCGAGAGCTCTTACAGATCGGAATCAGTTTGGATAAGCGAATCAGTCTTCGAAGCTTTCAGCGGTTCTGGAGAGTGGCACTGGGAGGTCCCAACTGATAGGGCCAAAACACGCTGGTATCTTGTTATCGACAATCTGGCCCATCCCCAGGATTCTGGACAAGGGTCCCAAGGAGGGTTTGATGCAGAAATCTCACTTAATGGCGGCGAGATTATCAGTGACCAATTTACACTATCGGACTCAATCCACAGAGTGGATCCAGACGACTACTCAATAGTTCACGGGCCCTTTTACGTAGATGAAGGCACATTCGTTAATATCTATGCGAGAACAATGGAAGGAGATCCTGATATTTTCGTTATGACTGAGACCGCGTTATCTTACTATTCTCCAAGTACGAACTGGTCATCTTCTCTGAGAATAGCCTCTGCAGATATGTTATTTGTAAATGATCAGAGATACTTTCCATGGATGGTTAATGATGACTATGATGATCCTTTATACATCATCGTGGATAACAGACTTGGACCTGGGGGCGGGGGAGCAGGAACTCAAGATGCAGCGGTAACAGTTACTGTCACACTCACTCCAATACTGGATCCAAAAATATCGAGCGAGACCGATCTAGACACCGTAAATGTGGGGCAAGTGGTAACCTTCTCATCCTTAGAGACGCCTAACAGGTCTCAGCAATTCTCAATGAACTCTTTCACATGGGACATGAACGGTGATGGGAATCCTGAAGGTTCGGAACAGACTATCGAGTACACTTGGAACGAACCAGGAAGCTTCGTCGTAACCCTCAATGGGATCTCAACTGATTCCAGAGGAGCAGACTCGAGCAGAACTATCACAGTCTCAGACCTCACAGCCCCTGAGATTTCAATGGAAACCTCCACTGAAATTACCAAAGGATTCGGTGATACTCTCGAGATCAGGGCATCGTTCTCTGACAATTGGGGGGTAAGTAGACTGGACTGGATGCTTGATGGGGAGATTATTGAGTCAAACTATGAGGTATCTGAGCCCAATTCTACCCTAGTATTGGCAATATCTAATGATTTCTCAGCTGGTCAGCACGTAGTCTCCCTAGTGGTCACAGATAAGTCCGATCAATCGTCGCAGAAGGATGTTTTAGTGAACTTCATTGATGTCACTGCTCCGGAGATAGAAGTTTTGGGTTCACCGATCATTGAGACAATAGTTGGTGAAAGGATATTTCTACAGAATTTTGCTGTAGATAACGAATCTGAAGATCTAGAATACACGTGGATAATCGATCAAGGATCAGAGAATGAGATTCAGTTACTTGATAGTGGCCCCCAGGTTTTCTATGAATTCCAATCTAAAGGCACCAAGAATGTGTTACTCATTGTCGAAAACGATGCTGGCCTGACTTCATACCTTGAGATACTGGTGATAGTTTCAGAGGATGAGGACGATAGCGGCCTAGGAATGATCGCAATAGGAGGAATTGTTGTTCTTCTGATCACAATCATTTCAATCGTTTCATTCATGGCCTACAACTCTGCTGTGGGTAGGAAGATGTCAGACTTTGAGGAGACTCAAGATGAAGCAGAGTCAGAATTACCCCCACCACCACCTTCCTCCGAGATGCAGAAGCAGATGTGGGGATCGGATTCAGGGTACTCCCCCTTCCAATCCTCATTTCAGGACGAGCCAATCCCGCCGGCCGATCCAGATCTATTCGACATGCTGGGCGTAGAGAAGCCACAAGCCGAGCCTGAGAAGGTCGATGAATTGGAGCAGAATCTATTGGGAGACCTGCAAGATACTCCCAAGCCCGATGATTCCTTCGACGATAGAACAGTTAGGAAGTCTTGCGAGAGCTGCTCGATGGAATTCCAGATTTCACTTCCAGAAGGAGTAGAGGAGGCCTACACTAACTGCCCCTATTGCGGTCATGAACAAAGGATAAGCCTAAACTAGAATACCATACAATTGTGATATTCTCAGTATCCAGTAGGGCAATACCCTATAGAGCACCTCTATGAGGTGAGTATCAACAATGGCCCGAGAACAAGGCACCCCCGGTGGTCGGAAAGCTCCCTCAAAAATCTCATTGTTACTGGCAATAGTCGTGGCCTTACCGATCCTACTTCCTTTCACAAACGTACATGGTGAGCCGAGAATAGAGTCTAGTGACTTCGGAGTTCTGGAAGAACTAAGCGAGATGCTGAGTGAGAGAGACTCCTTCGTCACTTCTAACTCCGTTTCTCCTCTGGCGGAAAATCAAATCCAAGCTATCCAGAATTCAATAATTGACTCCGATCAAACCAGTCCTATTTCTGCAGCTGGACCTGCTATTGAAGGACTCTCAATGGTAACCACTCTTCCTTCTGAAACCATACACCCTGCACCTTACGACCTTCTCGTTAACGGCGGAACTAATCCTGGAATGGTTGACAATATCTGGCAGACCCTGTTCAATATTACAGACTACGTGATTTGGACGCAGTATGAGAATAAGGATGGTGAAATAATAGAGAGCTACGAGGTGGTCTCATTCAGCGCATCCCTATTCTCGATACTGAACACAAATACAGACGCCCTACTTCACTCCATGGACGTTGATGGTGATGGAGACGACGACATACAGGTAGGACTCAAAGTCGACCTCCAATTTATCGGTGGCTGGGGTATTGAGGATGGTACACTATGGGTAGAGCCCGGCGTAGAGTTTACCGTAAAAGAAGTCGGCAATAGCGCCTCAGACCTGGATTGGCTTGCTATGGAGTCTCTACACGTTTCGCTGATCAAGGCGTTCTCTTACTCAGATTCTGGCACTCTCCTGAATCTAGGCGGTGGAGAATCGTATGTATGGGTCATCGACTCCAGATTCACAATGCCTCCAAATGATTTCAAATTCGAGGTCGGAATAGAAAGACTCTATTTCGATCTCGCATCAACTGGACAGGATTTTATCACCACCCTAATTTCGGCAATCGCCGATCCATTTGGCATAATTGATCCTCCTGACGAGTCAGGCATTACCTTCGCATCTATCTCATCGCCTTACTCCCTAAGATTCGACAATGGGGGGCAGGATCAGTGCAGTCTCGATTATGATCCAGCTGAACTTCTCAATAACACCTCTCTGGAAATATCCTGTGGAGTATCAGCTGGCTTTGGCTACATCCACTATTCGCCACCAGATGGAGATGATGACAGAGAAATGTGGGAACTAGCCTACATCGAAGCCCGTTTTCACCCTCATGGAGACTCGACACTGCTGCCCTCTTTCGCCGAACTGGTAGTTCGGACAGACAGTGTTCTTCCCACTGCTACAGGTTTGGAGGGTGAGAGAAGCCTCACTTCTCTAGAATATTGGGCAGATAGAAGATCCGACCTACATCTCCATTTCCACGAAGACAGGTCAAATTTGCCCGAATCCGAGTCAGATGGCGACTTCGGCAACTCAACCAATTCTCTAGGATTCCTTAGAGGAATGCCTGAGGGATCGCTTTCACAGGATGAGATACAGAGAATTTTCAGAATGCTGGGCTCCGACGATCAGCCTGAGCTGCCCGGTTCAATTCCAGATAGGCTAGGAATGATAATTGGGATTAAGAACTTCACCAGAGATTCTAGTGAGAACGTAAATGACCCGACACTTCCAATCAATCCCGCCGATCCTCCAGAGAGCTTGGTAATTCTAAGATCTGTTCAACCTCTACAAGCCATTGACTATACCTCTTGGTTCTCCAGAGCGGGCAATTCTGAGGATCACAGACGCATTCACATTTACGCGGAATCAATACCAACCTCAGTAGCAGTCTTCGGCTCCTTTGGCCTAGGCGGCTCTCCAGAATCCAATGATACGTTAGACTCTGGTGCAAACCTAGACTTCGTATCCAAGATAGTGGACTCAGTAATTCTGAATCTAGTCGACGTTTTCTTGGATGTTGGAAACATCCTCAATGAAATCCCTTCAACTGTGGTTGATCTCATTAGCGGCAGCAGCTCGACCGGAGATTTCAATTCAAGAGAGCTGCATATCCTGCTGACAGATAATTGGCTTTCCTCTCGATCCAAGATGCCAGTCTCACTCTTGAGAATGCAAATCGGCTCTTCGGCTCATCCAATATACTCAGGAGACCACGTGATGCTATCTTTGGATAGAGATCTTGGAAAAATACAAACCAATCAAGGTCTGTTGGACCCTTTGGTCCCTGTAGCAGCTAGTGTTGACTTCTCAGGCCTACAGTCTTTCTCATTAATCGGTTCAGAATCCTCTGATTCTCAGGATTTATCATTAACCACGATATCAGAAGATGAAATTTTACTTGCCTACGTTGGACATCAATCAGGGACTTTGGAGGGCATGGGTTACCAATCAGTATTACTCTCAGACCTACCTGACGAGATAACCATCACAGTCTCTCCCGGCGGGGTGGACTACTCAGCATCCTCGGAGATAGGATCGATAGTATACACCGGATTTGATGACTCACATAGACAGGCAGTGAGGATATCAGCATTCCCTCAGTCATTCTCAACCACTTCTGGATCTATTACTTCATGGAGTTCGGATTCGGCTATCGGACTGATTGAGGCCCAAATTAGCGATTCTGACTCTCCACTATCTATGGATGGAGACCACTTCCTTTTCCATCATGACCCGGTAAACAACAGCTCATCTCTTTCGGCTACGGTCACAGGGGTGAGTGAGCTCGGCTGGATCCCTCCAGTCGAGGAAGGAGCATCTGGAAATGCGGGCATGGGAACCGCATTTGCCACCATAGAGGGGAGAAATCCACTTAGAATCAACGTAGACAATGCCCCATCTAACCAACATCTCCCCCTTTCTGTTCTGGCTGAGGTCAATCCACTTCCCTCACGCCTGTCAGTACAGATTCCGACCGGCTCCCAGGACGGGACCTCCTTAGAAATACCCGACTTCAACACATCATTAGGCATGTCTGGTGTAGCATACTTCATCGATGGATTCTCTGATCTGGGGAGATCTGTTAATGGAATAATGTCAGGAATAACTTCTGACATTTCAACGGGGTCCTCGTCAGGTGATGGAAACTTCTCTTTCTCTTTGGGTTTGGAGGCCGATTCTGGCTTCGATCTAATTGCCGAGTCGCATATGGGACGTGACTCAGTCGAAGAGCCCGACTGGGTTCACGGCATAGTCATGAATTCTGCTTCAACGGGAATAACTGAGGGATTCCACCTTAAGACCTGGATTCCAAACCTTCCTCCAATGGTCGATGTTTCGGTATCTAGAAGCACGATCTCCAATGGAGAGTCATGGGATTTAACACTTGGAATGGAGGGATGGGAACCATTCAACTCAGAGTTTGTAATTGCATCCAAGGGAGTTAACGGTCAAGATGTATTCCTCACTATCGAAGGATTGCAAGTGGGTCAATCAACTTCAGTCCTAGTCGATTCGGAATTCCGAACACAGGAGGTTGGGGGGATCACCGAAACCTCCACATCAACGCTTTACTCTATGTCAAACAGACTCGATTGGTTCCATGCACTACTACTGGACCGACAGGCTGGAAGTAGGACCGAGATGATGGTACGGGACATACCAGAGTCAGTAGAGATCCAAGCCAGCTTGGGAACATCCATTTCCATGGACGTGACTGTACCCGATCAGTTCAGAAAGGGTCAGATTGGTGTTGGATCCCTCATGGTACAACAGATGCAGTGGATGGAGGGTCCGGAAGGATATGCATGGTGGCCAGCCACAATGTTCCTCACCGATATCCCAGGATCAATGAACCTAACGACTGAGCCCGATCTGAACTTCGATATCACTCAGAACCTAGCTTTCCAAGGCTTGCCGATACTGGATTTCTCGGCATCAACCGAAGGGATGTCCCTTTACATCGAGGCCAAAGGCAGGGCTGTGAACAGCAAGGGGGACGTTGTTCTAATGGCCGAGGGACTAGCCGACAGACTATCGATCAAGCCTACAGACTCGTACGGATTGAACATCAGATCCAGCGGCGATGGTGTAGAGAGGCTCTATTTCCGAGCGTCCAAAATCCCAACACTCCCTCCAGTCACTCTGGAAGAAATTGAAGCCTTGGGAGTAGGACTCAAGAGCGCCAAGATACATATTCATGAGATAGGCAGAATCAATGTGATACTCGCAGGTTACACGATTGTCGAAGTCTCTGATGTTCAAGGAGGGAGAATCATCATCTCCGCCAGGGCATCTGCGCAGATTAATGGAATGGACGTGGACATCCGTGGTGTGATGCTTGACGCACAAGTAACAGGAGGGATACCATCAGGAACTACATTGGGGGTAAATGGATTCGCATCAGACCTATCGCTACTGAACAAAATTCCAGGCTTCTCAGGCTCAACAAGCCATTGGATGGCACCTGAGCCAGTATCATCCGGGATACTCACAGTGGCAGCAACATTGGGGGTGATTTCCTAGTGTCACGTTCGAGAGGCCTCCTTGGAAAGGTTACAGAACGAGACTCGGGTACTGCGCATGTCATACTCGAAAAACTAGGCGATGCGTCCCAAGTAGTGACACCCAGGAGAGTAGTATTCGCCTCTATCTCCGCTTTACTGATAGCACTCGCCTCTTTATTCACCCTAATCTGGGTGATACCGTACGACAATGTCGATGTGGAAATAGTATACATGCAGTCAGGCTCTGGACACATTGTTCTGGTAGAGCTCGACAATAAAGGTAGCAGGGCGATAGAAGACGTAAGCCTTACCATCAGGTTCCTAGACTCAGAGGGATTGGAGATAGACAGACTGGACTTCTACTTAGAGAAACTTGGAGCTCACAGTTCAATCTCCAATACTCCCGGTGAGGACCTCGAGATGGTGGTACTGGGTCGGTCTGTTTGGGAACAATACACTCTCGAGGTCACCATCGAGTACACTTACTACGACGGCCAGAAGGGACCTAGGACTTGGAACCACGATGTTGGAGATTGGACCAGAGAGGCATTCGTTGATCAGACCTCATTTGAGGTATTCTGACAAAATAGAATCATCTCAAAGACGCATGACCCATAGTATCAAAGCAAGCAGGAAGGGGGGGGGTAGTAATGAGAAAACAAATCTCAGCGCTGCTTCTAATCATCCTTCTATCTTCCACACTCAACTTTCATGATCAGTCAGATAATTATTCTGAAGATGCCAAAGTAATCCTCACACCTGAGATAAATAGGATTGAGATTTCTCCTGATCCTAACAGCATAAGAGATCTGGGACGCCCTCTGATATCTGAAGGAAAAGAGGGGACCAGGGATCCTAGAGCAGACTCCTCAATCGGCATCTTCTCAGATGACGGGCTCCTCCTGTCCAAGAGCGTACCAGGACAACTTTTGGAGCCAAGAAAGGATCTGATGATAGTCGTAATCGAGTCCCAAACTGGGCTTTGGGATGCAAGGATGCAGATTCTTGAAGTATCTGAAGTGGCCATTAGAAGTACAATTCCACCCTCAGGATTTATTGTTCAGGGCTCCGTGAATGAACTCCTCAAAACCAGAGAACTACCGTTCATCCAATCTAGCCATTCCGTTCCAATTGCAATGATCATAGACGATCGCCTCTGGGATCCAGAGACTCACGAATACATCGAGATGATAGGCTGGAAGGACGATGAGCTATTCAGGATCGATTCACCTGGACTGGGTCTACCGGGATCACTATCGGACACGGCAGAAGAATACATGGATGATCTGTGGTCTCCTTCGGAAGGAATAAACTTCGGAACCTTGGACTCTTACATGATTCCCGAGATAGCCCACAGGGAAGAAGTGTCCTTTCTAACCCCAGTCCCCCAGTTTACCACTTGGAACAATCAAGCAGGATCCCACATGGAACTTGGCTCAGTAGAGGACTACTTCTTCACGGGACTGAATGGAAGCGACCAGAGGGTAGCAGTGGCAGATACCGGAATTGATCACGACCATGGTGACTTTGGGACAAGGATTGTTGGCAGAGTAGATGTGGCAAACGACCAATCCACANCCGACACCAACGACGGCCATGGCACTCACGTGGCGTGTACAGTCCTAGGTTCTGGAAGCAGGAGCTCAGGGACCTACCAAGGCATAGCTCCTGAGGCAGAGCTGTATATGCAGGCAATGGAGGATGATGACTCAGGGGCTCTCACTGGCCCTGGCGTGTACACGCTTCTCAACTCCGCATACAGTACTGGAGGAGCAAGGATACACACTAACAGTTGGGGTAGCTACAACTCTGGCGGACAATACTCGACCCAGTCCGAAGATGCCGATGACAGAACCTCCACGTGGGACCAGTACTGGACCTATGATGGCATGACAGTACTCTTCGCTGCTGGAAACGAGAGGGACGACGGAGTCTCACCACCAGGGACTGCCAAGAATGTGATTACTGTGGGTGCTCACGTGAACCGATACAGCAGCAACCCCTCGGATGAGATGTACTACTGGAGCAGCCGCGGCCCCACGGATGATGGTAGGATAAAGCCGGATATTGTCGCAGCTGGGGACTATGTCCGATCATGTAAGGCTCAAGAGGCATCAGAGGCGCCAGACAACCTAAACGATCAGTGGTATGTCGAATATAGTGGCACCTCAATGGCGACCCCTGCAGCGGCAGGTGCGTCAGCCATAGTTAGGGAGTATCTGATGGAAATAGCCGAGAGGCCCGAACCCCAGGGCGCNCTTGTGAAGGCAATGCTGATTCTGGGGGCGGAAGACATGGGGACCAGAGACATCCCGAATAACGATGAAGGTTGGGGGAGGCTCAACCTCGTTAACTCGCTTCTTCCAGATAATCAGGTCGGGGACGTGGGTATCTTTGTGGACGATAGATCCAGACTCTCGAGCGGCCAAGAGGCCTCATACAACTTNGACGTGACCAGATCCGGAGAGCCGCTGAAGGTAGTTCTAGCTTGGTCCGACTACCCGGGTTCGGCATTCTCCAGCACCCAACTTAGGAACGACCTAAATCTGGAGGTAACTTCTCCAGAAGGGACGGTTACATACCTGGGGAACGACTTCTCTAATGGTAGATCCAGTACAGGAGGGGGGGCGGACAGCAAAAACAACGTCGAGGTCGTCCTAATTGACTCGGCATCGACAGGGATTTGGAANGTCAAAGTCAAAGACTACTCACATGGCGGCAGCAGATCCAACCAACCTTTCGCAATCGCGGTCAGAGGAGTAAATGTGAACGATCTAACCCCTGATCCTACCTTCGTACCGGAATCATTCGAAATCTCGACACTAATACCACAAGTTGGGGAGCAGACGACCTTCTCTGTATCGATCATCAACCAGGGCTCAGGATCATTATCGGACCTATTCGTCAGCGCACACATCAACAACAACCTGCTGGAAACAAAGTCATTATCGATGACTCCCGGTCAGGAGGTCCAGTTAGAATGGTCCTGGACTCCAGAAACCTCAGACAAGGGACTCACTCAGATTAGGATTGAGATAGATCCCAGTGACCAATTCGATGAGCTCTATGAGGACAACAACCTCCTAGTAGAAGAGATCGAGGTCAGTGCTCCCGGAATACAGCCATCCACAGAAACGCAGTGGGTCACGCTCGAGGATGCCACAGCCACGACCGCCAGCTGGGAGATCTTGATGACTAACCTAGCGCTATTCGACACCAANGCGAGCATCCAGATTTCGAATCCTGTGAGGATCTCCGACGGAGAGGAGCAAACCTGGTTCAGGAGCTTTGACAGAATCTATGTTGAGCTCGGACCAGCAGAATCCACCACCGTCAACCTGACACTAGTCCACCCTGCCTCCCCACAACCGGGTACTTACTCAATGACAATAACAGCCATTGACGAGGACTTTGACGTCGAGTCTCAGTTGGAGATTTTATTCGACGTCCCGNTACTGGGAAAACCGGATCTGATCCTCCCATCGGAGACAATCTGGGTCGACTCATTCGATAGTACGAACACTACTGTTAATCTCTTCAATAGGGGGAATGGTGCCCAGACGTACGACATCGAGTTATTTCCACCGGCTGGGTGGGATGTGGGGCTGATAGAACTAGGTCCATTCCTAGGTTCCAGACAGGGTTCATCTGGGACATTGGAGAAGGACGACTCTATTTCAGTTGGGATTGCTGTGTCCCCCCCGGGAGTATTGCTNCAAGCTGGGACTATTTTCGAAGCCTCNATTCATGTAACCTCCAGAGTTGGATCAGANGTCTGGACTTTCCCTCTACCCCTCGAGATCAAGCCAATCGACTCNGCAGAATTCTCCCCTAGCTCAGGCAATAGTCTAGGTGATGTTGCCGCCGACTCTCAAAAGGAGATAGACATTCAAATCTCCAATCAGGGAAATAGGGTTCTGAACCTCACCCCCATTGTCAGATCCCTACCCGGGGGATGGTCAGTATACGGGGGCCTGGACAGGGCAGTCGTCCCCATTGGCTCCTCAGTCAGTTGGTCGTTCGACATCCAGGGTAACGGTCTGGCTGCCAGTGGCCCTGTAGAAATCAGGTTCCTAGTAGATGGCGGAGCCTTCTTCGATTGGAACGCGACCTTAGATGCAGTCTCGGGAGCTAAGCCGAGCGTCTCGTTCGCAGAGGTGGTGATCGTCGATGGCACATCCATCGAATCTTCCAACTCCCCTCTAGGCCTAGGGGCACACCCCGTCGGCAGGTCATTCGATATGGGTTGGGAAATCGGGAACGACGGCTCATCAATATGGGAGCCGAGCGTCTCTATGGAGGCTCCGAGCCAAGAATGGCTAACTGACTGTAGTATTAACCCTGCTAGGATTTCCCCCGGCGGCCTTTCCAAGGTGTGGTGCACGATCACGATCCCTCTCAGCGAACCTGCTGGTTCGGAACCAATCGTCACGCTAATGATGGAGGGTGACGGACTTGAGGTCAGGGAGACAATATCCCTTCTGGTGGACACAGTTATGGAAGTCGAATGGACGCTGACCAACTACAATGAGGCATTTGAGGACCTAGCATCAGTCCTATACTTCGAACTGACGAATACTGGAAATACGCCGATATCAAACAGAATTGTCACCGAAGGACCGAGTGGTTGGATAATCAGGGTCTTAGACGGATTCATGGTGACCTTACAGCCCGGCGAGGTTAGGTCGGTCCAAGTAGAATTCACTCCAAACTCAGGATCAGATGGNGAATTAATCATAATGCTTGGGGACGCCGAATATATCTCTGGCTATTCTAAATNCGTAGAAGTCGAGGTAGAGGCCACATCCAGCGGATCTGGAATCACCACACCTATTCTCGTCATCGGGAGCCTAGTCTTGATACTGGGATCTGTGATAGCAGCATTGGCATATTACCGCAAGGAAGGGGACATTAGAACCGTATTCGACTCTCTCCGGGGTGATCGTTCAGGAGGCCCAAAGGGGTCAGAGACTATCCCCCAGTCGACCTCCGATCAATCAATCAACCCAGAAGGAAAATCGAAGCCAGAAAGTACCAGCGCCCAACTACAGACGTTCTCAGAATATCCCGGATGGCTCTGGGATCCAGTTGAGGAGGAGTGGATAGCAGATCCTAACCTAAACAACCAAGGAGATCCCGACGAGGTCCAATCAAACCAATAATCACGGTTTTTATCGCACTTGGAGCCCGAAGCCCTTAGAGGGGCAGTTGTCTCGGTCATTCGATGAGAAGCCCCAACACAGCAGCTTTGCTCGCTGCTCTATTCCTGACCTCATTAGTCTCCCTATCCGTATCAGCAGCAGCCTCTATCTCTCTTTCCTCCGACTCCATGGCGAAGTCCGCTACCACCGACGATCCAGCAGAATACACGATCACGGTACTAAACGACGGAGATGAGGACCTAACAGTAACCCTCAGTACCTCCCAAGCCGCGGATTGCAATGGATTCACCTCCAACCTGGACAGCTCGGTGGTTAACGTCGGACAGGGGGATAGCGAGTCAGTAACTCTGACCGTGAGCATCAACGACCAGGCCTCGGGTGAGTGCGAGACGACTGTGAACGCGAACGGGGTCGGCACAAACCCGTCAGACAATGCACAGGACGACATCACGGTGACCACTACCGCCGAAGGAGGGGGNCAGTACTCAGTCAAGCTTTCTCACAAGGTCCCGAACAATGGTCAGGTAACCTACGATGGTGATGGTGACGAGGTCGAGTGGACAGTGGACGTGGAGAACACNGGAGAGAACCAAGCTACTGTCCAGCTGTCCATCGCCTCATCCTCCCAGTGCGACTCGAATGGCTTGGACGCGACAGTCGACCCACAGCAGATGAACCTAGACTCAGAGGACTCGGAGGAAGCGACGATATCGGTCACTCTGGAGGATGGCAGCAGCACCGAGTCCGGCGATCACTGCTTCGTGCTCGAGGCAACGGTATCCAATGACCCCAACACGATAGACCAAGCCAACGACAGCATCGAGCTGGACCTCAGGATCCCAGAAGTGAAAACCTGTGATTCTGAGCTCCAGAAGCCATCCCACACCCTCGATCCGGGTGAGTCGGAATCCAACTCCTTCACCACTACAAACACGGGTAACGCCGGTTGGACGGTTCAGGTAATGGCGATGGCCGAGGGAGTCGACGTTTCTGATTGGTTCTCTTTCTCCCCTAACAACGCACTTCTACAGAAGCCAAACGAACAGGGGGATACCGCTTCCTTCAATTTCGATATCAATCCTGATGACAGCGTAGAGCCAGGTACAGTGGATGTGTATATCCAAGGTAGAGCAGGTAGCAGTATAGGCTGCCAAACACTCTTGAGGATAAATCTGGGGCAGGTTCACGACGCAGCACTTACTCTATCCAGCTCGACACTTAACAACGTGGATCCCGGATCTTCAGCAACCACCTCCATGATGGTGACAAACACAGGGAACGGACAGGACAACTTCGCCATAGGAAACCGGCAACTTCCACCAGGTTGGCAGGTTGAGTTCTCAGAGACGTACATTACCATAGACGGCAAACACTGCTCATCGTCCTCGAACTGCGACAGGAGGAGCGTCGAAATGCAAGTCTCCGCACCTGAGAATGCAAGAGCTGGTGTGGAATACCCAATAATATTCTACGTCAACTCCCAAGGCTCAACCTTGGACGAGATAACTCTGAAGGTCACCGTTTCACCAATCCACGGAGGTAAAATCTCGGTTCCCTCTGACTCCCAGACGGGCAGGTTCGGGCAGTGGGTCTCGTTCCCGCTGTCGATAACTAACACAGGTAACATTCAGGATAGCTTCGCCCTTGCGTCCTGCGATCCAGACATCTCTGACTCTTGCGAGGAGACGAAGTGGGATTCCAAGTTCAAAGACTCTGAGGGAAATGAGATCTCGCAACTAATAATCCAACCCGAGGAAACGGCAACAGTATCAATGGAGGTCTTAGTCTCGGATAATATAAACAACAACTCAGAGGATTTTGAGGCCAGAGTAGGCATAATTGGAACAGACACTATTCTCAGTAGGATGATTACGGTTACCGTTTCCAACTTCAACTACAGCATGGCTGTTGCATTCGAGAGCCCCGAAGACGATCCTTCGCAGATGACCGTTGCATTACCTCCCGGAGGATCTTCATCACTATCATTCATACTTTCCAACACCGGAGACGGAGGTTCAGATGAAGCGGTTGTATCGGTCTCAGGAATGGACTCGTCAGTAGTTAGGATCATCAGTGTTGATGGACAGGTGGTAGATGGAAGTGCGATACCAATTCCAGCGAACGGACAGGTAAATGTGCAGATAGACTTCGATGTCCTGGAAGTTGAAAGTGGGACATCAGGTATAATCAGGGTCGGGGTTACCTCGAAGAAGAATACAGGCCAAGCAGCATCTTTTCTTGATCTGGTAGTGGATATCCGAGCAATCCACGATCTGGACGTAACAATTGAGTCGGAGACTTCGAAGAAGTCATCATACCCCCAAAACACGGAATTCCAGATTTTCGTGACTAATAACGGGAATATAGAGGAGGAAATCGAGGTGTTGACCAGCGACTCTCTTAGAGGCTGGTCAGTAGACGTAATTTCCGATGAGTTCAAACTGCAGCCCGGAAATACCAGAGAGGTAACCGTCAGAGTCACCCCTCCAAGCGACATGATCTCCGACGACGAGTACTCTTTCACCGTCATCGTCCAGCCCAAGGGGCTACCAGTTGCGGGCGAGCCACTGGACCTATCGGTCGAGTCTACACTTGGCTCAGGCTCTCTATCAACCGAATCTCAGCAGATGATAGCTGTTGGAATCATCATAGTAGGCTCCCTCTCAATCCTACTCCTCTTCATGAGAAACAGAGCTCAGAATCGGATTATGTCCGAGGACGTGTATCTGGAGCTTGATGACTAGGGTCGCAAGGCTCCGTTCGGATACGCTTATGTCCGGAATTTTCGTGGAGGTACCCATCGGTCCCTACGGGACCGGGGGTGATTCCGTCAGTACAGTGTCAGAGATGTATCTTCCAGTAGCCGTAATGACCCTAGTGGGAATAGGCTTCCCAGTCTTCAGCTTCTTCGCCACCAGATTCCTCAGACCGACTACAAAGGGGTCTGATAATAACAAGACGAGATCGATACTTCTCCCCGGATATGAGGTGGACCACAGCCTGTATATCAGGCGCGACTCGACCTACGAGTGTGGATCAGATCCATTAGGGGATGCAGACATTAACTTCCACTTTCAGTACTACTGGTACGCTATAGTCTTCCTCGTATTCGACATAGCGTTCATGTTCCTGGCCTTTGGCGGAGTAATGGCCATTCAGGAAGGTAGAGATGCAGGTCTGGATGACGGTGCAATCATAAACGCGCTGTTAACTATGACGGCCTTCATCATTCTGATGGGATTGGGCGTTTGGCACGTCTTCAGGAAGAGAGGAAGAATATACATCTGAGGGATTTCATTGCAGGAAGAGGGCCAGAACTACTCCGTTTTCAACAGCAGGATGCTCGTGGACACTGTCGGGGACATTACCGACGACGCGCTCAGAGCTAGCAAGATCAAGGATGTAATAGGCGTTCTCGTGGGCAGAGTATTCAATTGGAGCCAGCGAAAGTCGTTGTTCCCCCTCCATCTCGGTATCAAGTGCTGCGCTCTTGAGATGGCAGCTGCCGGCGCAAGCAGATTCGACGCGGAAAGATTCGGAGTCTTCTTCCGATCCAGTCCACGCCAGTGCGACGTCCTTCTGGTTAACGGTCCAATTAGCAAGAAGTTCGCAGACCCGATAATCAGGCTCTGGGAGCAGATGCCAGAGCCCAAGTGGTGCATAGCGATGGGGGAGTGTGCAATATCAGGAGGGCCCTACTTCCAGTCCTACAACATACTAGAGGGAGTAGACACAGTCATCCCGGTCGATGTCTACATACCGGGCTGCCCACCTCGTCCCGAGGCTCTCATAGACGGATTCGACAAACTAAGGCAGAAGATAATCAGGATAGGGGCGCTTCCAAATGATGGCGCGTCTGAATCTAAGAATCCGATCATAATTGGGGACGATTGAGGAGGTAATTGGTTGGGTAAGACAGTCTCTACATCGGTGCAGAAGCAAGCCGCTGAAGATATGTGCAAACACATATCTACTATCAGCGGAGTCTCCGCAGAGGTTTCAGAGAGGAAAAGCGGAACAAGCCCTAGGAGTGTAGTATCAGTAGACTGCCCTCCCGAGAGCTGGAGGGAGCTAGCCGAGTCACTCAGAGGTGACCATGGTGTTGACTACTGCTCGATGATCACGGGAACCCACTGGCCAGAAGGAGGATCAGACAAGAACTGGGAGGTTATCTACCACTTCCTGAGGATGGCGGTGGGCGACCCCCCTGTGGTTGATGGAATGGTAGAGCCAATCATCACAGACCCAACGAAGGTTACAGGTAAATCCGTTCCTCTTGAGATCGAGGTAAGGATAGCAATCCCCGAGACAAGAGAGCCCGTCGTATCTTCAATACAGGATCTCTGGGTAGGCGCAGACTGGAACGAGAAGGAGACATGGGATCTAGTCGGTATAGACTTCGAGGGACACATAGGAATGAGGAGAGTTCTCCAGCCTCACGAGACTCCGGTCGGCTTCCACCCCCTACAAAAGCAGCACAAACTCAGATACCATGATTTCCAGGAAATGTACGATGATGCTCAAGGCTTCCTGAGGAAGCCATCAGACGCTGGTAAGATCAAGTGAGGTGAATAAAATGGCAGAAATGTGGATTTCGATGGGACCACAGCACCCCATGACTCATGGACTCTGGACTCTCAAGGTAAAGGTCGACGGGGAGACTGTCGTAGACACTGAGCCCGATTTAGGATATATCCATAGGGGTGTAGAAAAGATCTGCGAGTCTAGGGACTTCACCCAGATAACAACATATTGCGATAGGCTTTGTTACGCTAGCGCCAACACGTGGTCTCATTCATACATCTATGCCGTAGAGGACCTCCTAGAAGTAGAGGTTCCAGAGAGAGCAGAATACATCAGACTCATTGCCGTTGAGCTACAAAGGATTGCCTCCCACCTGATGTGGCTAGGTGCCTATGGCCCGGATATTGGGAACCTCTCCATCATGGTATGGTGCCTCAGGGAGCGAGAGATGATGATGGACCTTCTCCAAGAGCTGGGTGGTTCCAGAATGCACTATAATTTCCCGAGAGTGGGCGGGGTAAAAAGGGACCTCCCACATGGATTTGCCCAACGAACAAGAGCGAAGGTCAGCCTCTTTCTGAGCAGGATACAGGAGTACGAGGCCCTCTTCGACGAGAGCACTATATTCCTGATCAGAACACAAGGCGTAGGTTACTCCAAGGCCGAGGAGATGGTTAACCACGGAGTGACCGGCCCCAATCTGAGGGCAGGTGGCGTGAACTATGACGTCAGGACCGCCCACCCATATTCGGTCTACAGCGAGCTAGATTGGGAGCCTCCGGTTGAAAGGCCCTCAGTAAAAGGAGCAGACTGCTATGACAGATACAGAATCAGAGTTGAGGAAATGCGAATAAGCGCAATGATGGTCCTCGAATCCCTCGACAAGATACCAGGAGGGGCCGATACCTACCATGAGCCCGGAGACCCGGCCATCATAGCCAAGGCTCCAAGCAGGGCAAAGGAAGGAACCTCCGGCTTTCACCACTTTGAGGATAGCCGTGGCGAGTCCATGTTCTACTTGGCCGGTGGCGGCGAGGGGAGGGGGAAGCAGCCTTACAGGGTGTCGATCCGTTCTCCCATGTTCATCACTATCCCCTATGCATCAAAGTGTATGATCGGTTACAAGGTTGCAGACATCCCAGCAATAATGGGATCGTTTGATCCCTGTATAGGAGAAACAGACAGGTGAGATCATGGCTACGAGCGACTGGCTGAACCTCAGGGGTTGGATAGAGGGACTTGTCGGATGGTCGATGGATAACGTGCACGACACATTACCCTCAGATGATCTCGACTTGAGCGTAACAATTTCACTCCCAAGGGGAATATGGCCTGAGGACATAGTACTAGGTCCAGTGGTGAACTTACAAGCAGGGTTTGCTGAAATGCAACCCTCGTTAGAGGCATTCTTCTCCTCCACAATGATATGCACTGTTGTATTCACGACTCTGATGCTTACCATCCTCCCCATCCCGTACATCGAGAGGAAGTTCATCGGCCGTCTGATGGACAGGTTGGGCGCTACGACTACTCTCAGGAGCCTCTGGATAGGAGAGAGCGGGGCTACGGCAGGCGAGTGGTGGAAACAACTTCCTTTCGGAATGGGCGCTCCGATAGGATGGCTCAATAGGACGCTAAACTCAATCTGGGGTAATGACCACGAGCTCGAGACTGTCTCTAGAGTCAACAATCGGGGATATCACGGCTACTGGTTCCTCCTGCCTGGCTTCTTCCAGGCATTCGCTGATTTCACGAAGTTCGCTGGGAAAGAACACATTGTACCGAAGGAAGCGGACAAGACCGTATACGAAGTGGCCCCGGTAATCATCATCTCGACCACTATCCTGGTTTTCGCATTCATACCCTTTGGGCCCCACTTCTACGTCTCCAACGCCGAGCTATCCGCCGTTTTCATGATGGCCATCTTCGGAGTCGCTCCGCTGGGAGTCTTTTTTGCGGGATGGTCCTCCAACAACAAGTACACACTTATCGGAGGGATGAGGTCAGCGGCGCAGCTGACTGCCTACGAGATCCCGCTCCTAATCACTGTACTCGGGGTCTGCGTAATTAGCGGGTCATTCAATGTGATTGAAATTGTCGACTTCCAAATTGAGGAGTCTAACGTCTGGAACCTATTCATGATGCCTCTCGGAGCAGCACTCTTCTTCATCACGATGATCGCGGAGGTAGAGAGGATACCGTTTGACATGCCAGAGGCCGAGGCAGAGCTAGTAGAAGGCTGGTGGACAGAGTACGGGGGGCTCAGGTGGGGATTCATGTTCATGGCCGAGTACATGCGATGTTATGCAGCCTGCCTCCTCTTCGCGCTATTCTTCCTAGGGGGGTGGGAGGTTCCATTCCAAGGAACGCTCGAGGCACTTCCAGTCCTGGGAGGGCCCCTAGAATTCCTCCTGTCTCTAGTCCCCGGAATCGCGCTCATTCTGCTCAAGGCATGGGCCCTGTTCTTCGTATTCGTTTGGATTAGAGCCTCTCTCCATAGAGTTAGGACTGACCAGATCCTCGAGTTCGGATGGCAGTGGCTACTCCCCCTATCGATAGTCAACCTGGCGATAGCAATGTTCCTCAGGGTTTGGGTCTGGGACAATGGCTGGGGTTTGATAGCTCCTGTGATCATGATCCTGACTGGGGTCCTAGGATTGGTGATACTAGTCGTAGACGAGGACAAGGAGGCACTCGAGACCATGAGAAGGCCCTACAGCACATATGCGCTTTCCAAGGCTTACCCAGGCACCCACAGGGATGACAAGCTCGAGGAACTACAGAGCCAATTCTCATCCTACTCGGCGACCAGGATTTCATCTAACCCCTCGGGAACAGAGAAGGAGATGGGATCATGAGCTACCACCCACACGGCACTCCGAGCTTCCGGAATCTCGTCGTCAGGCCGATGTGGATCACACTCAAGACCGCTCTCAGGACAGTACCATTCGTAGGTAAGCTGAAATTCCTCAAGAACGGGTACCACGCTCAGTCGGCGGACATGATAGACCCCGAAACTGCAAGGAGGGTGGGCAAGGATCATCCAAGCGCTCAACAGAACTTCTCAGCGGACAGGGAGACAAGCCAGATAATGCCGTTCGTGGAGAGACCTGTCACAGTTATGTATCCATACGAGAGGCTGGAGGACCTCGAACCATGGCTATTCGTACCAGGAAACTACAATGGCAGGATAGGGGTAATCTGGGAGACTTGTACCGCCTGCAAGGCCTGCGTCAAGGCGTGTCCAAACGACTGCCTGCATATGGAGTCGGAAGTCCGGGTTAACGTTCTCGATACTGCAGAGGCGGACCATCAGTGGCATGGCTATGGTAGTGAGATAGAGGTGGGCGGACTAGCGGCCAAACCCCGTGAAGACTTCGTCGAGATAGAGGAGTCTCACGACCTAGTCAACCATCACGAGGCTGCTCCACAACAGTATGATTTTGCTGAGGTGATAGATATCACGGGTGACATTGCCACTGTAAAGTGGATGAATGGATCCGGGATGGAGGACGTAGACATCAATACGATTAGGCCGGCAGAGCAGGACATCGTATCGGGCAGAATCGATCTGGGAAGATGCATGTTCTGCGGCCTTTGCATGGAATCATGCCCCTTCGAGTCTTTCTTCATGACTAACGAGTACGATGGAATGTCCGGGTTCTCCAGAGAGGACCTCTGGATGGACGCCAGCAGAACCAGGGTTCTACCTTCAGTACACAAGGAGAGGGTTGACATGGAACTGGCTAAAAGGGCCCAGAAGGAGAAGGACAAGAGGGCTAGAAAAGCCGCGAAGGCGGAGGCATGATTCCTTGGCCCTCGATCTGGAGACGGTGCTATTCGTAATCGTCTCGGGAGCGGCAGTAGCCGGTGCCATAGGGTGCGTCTTCTCTGGAAGGGTAGCTCACTCGCTGTTATGGCTGATGTTCACCTTCTTCGCAGTTGCGGGAGCCTTCCTGATGGCTGCGGCTGAGATGCTGGCGGCTATTCAGATATTGGTATACCTCGGTTCCGTGATGCTGGTCGTACAGTTCGGGGTCATGCTAACAAGAAGACGCATCCAAGACGTCGAGTCCCTCCCGACAGTTAACGCCCTGTCGGCAGTTTCCGGAATCGGCGTCTTCGCACTCATACTAATCTTGGTAAGGGCTCTAATGGAGCACCCCATGTGGGGAGATGAGGCTGCTGGATCCCCAACCACTCTTGAGTTCGCGGACGCGATCTTCAACGACTGGACAATGGCCACCATAATCCTCGGAGCATTGCTTGCTATGGCAATGGTAGGGGCGTCCTACTTGGTAAGGGACGAGAGGCTGATTAACCTACTCTGGGACATGGGGGCAGAGGAATGATCGAACCAAGTTGGATTGCAGCACTCGGTGCGATACTTTTCGGAGTGGGGCTGCTCGGGACCTTCTACCACAAGAACGCAATCGTCGTGCTAATGTGCATCGAGCTGATGCTAAACGCTGCGAACCTCAACTTCGTGGCAGCAGCACTACATTATGGCGACGTCAATGGGTGGGTCTTCACTGCCATAGCCATAGCGATAGCCGCTGCCGAGGTCGCGATCGGACTAGCAATTCTGCTATCACTATACAGCACTCAGGGAACCATCTCCTTAGATGCAGCCAGGGAGCTAAGAAACTAGGTGATAAGATGGGCGGAACAGGAAATGAGTATAGGCTGCTGATGCCGCTGATTCCAGCCCTGCTGATTGTACCGGTCCTAGCCCTAGCTGGGTTCGAATCCGTTGAAGTCGCCTTCCTAATCGTACTCGCCCCTCTCGTATCCTTCCCCATTATCCTAATCTCGGGCCAGCTATACAACGGTAACAAGACCTGGAAGCACAGCCTCAAGGAGGGCGGTGTGATTGCACTATCCGCCCTACTAGTATCACTCACAACAGCTTCGTGGATAGTCATAGACTACATCAGGGGTGCTAGGGAGATCACGAAGGATGCAAGCGGGAGGACAGCAGCCTCGTGGTGGGATTGGATATCATTCGACGTTCTGCTATCGGACTACTCCCTGAGCTCTGAAAGGGTGATTGGAGTCGGCGTCTGGATCGATTCGGTAACACTGATGCTACTATTCGTGGCAACCTTCCTGTGCTTCCTGATATGCTGGTTCAGCTTAGGATACATGAACACTGATCCGATAAACGAAAATCGTAACCATCGATTCTACGCTGAATTCGTACTTTTCGCTATGGGGATGTTCGGGATGGTCCTCGCTGACAACTTCCTCTGGTTATTCATATTCTGGGAGATAATGGGCCTTTGCTCTTATCTGCTGATAGGATTCTACTTCTGGAAGGAAAGTGCGGCCTATGCGGCCAAGAAGGCATTCCTCACCACCAGAGTTGGTGACGTTTTCCTGATGGTCGGCCTCCTGATACTGTATGACATCTACGGATCTCTCGAGTTCTCTGTGATTTTCGAGGACCCTTCGATAGGAGGGACAGTGGACTCAGACAAGCTATTCTGGGCCCTGATAATGCTATTTATTGGTGCAGTGGGTAAGTCGGCACAGTTCCCCCTGCATGTCTGGCTTCCCGATGCGATGGAGGGACCAACTCCTGTTTCCGCTCTTATCCATGCGGCCACTATGGTCAATGCTGGACTATACCTGGTAGCACGAATGGTACCTTTCGTGGACATAGGGGGCAACGGGGTAGCAGGACTGGACGACCTAGGCCTGATCGTCGCTTACATAGGTGGAATTACTGCGTTCATGGCAGCATCCATAGCATTCGTCCAGAACGATATCAAGAAGGTCTTGGCCTACTCAACGATGAGCCAGCTGGCATATATTTTCACTGGGCTCGGAGTATCCCTGTGGTTCTACAACCATGGCAAAACCGATGCCGCGACGTTAGTCTTCGGGGGGTCAATGTTCCATCTCTTCAACCATGCAATGGCTAAGGGAATGCTCTTCATGGCCAGCGGATCCGTTATTCATGAGGTACACCACGCACATGATCACCTGCACGAGGGTGACGATGGGCATGACCATCACGACTTCGACCCCCAAGACATGCGTAACATGGGGGGTCTGGCATCTAAGATGCCTGTCACCTCGGCTGCGATGCTGATTGGCTCGATGTCCATAATCGGAATACCCCTAATCGGGGGTTTCTGGTCCAAGGAGGCCATCGTGGCCAAGACCTGGAAGGCCTCGCTGGACTACGAGCCTCTGATGATGGGTCCCGCTATCCTGGTCCTCCTTACAGCTGGCATGACAGGATTCTACATGTCCAGGATGTGGCTAATGACATTCGCAGGAGAGCCCAAGCACCAGGTCATTGAGCACGTCCACGAGTCGACCCCATGGATCAAGGAGCCATTACTGATACTCTCTGTGATAAGCGCACTTGGAGGATTCGGTCTTTCAGTGCTCGGGATAGTAAAGTGGCTCGCTAAGCCCTACAATTACGATCTGGGAATAAACGAGCAATCTGTAATCGAGCAGGTAATTTACGAACTCGAGCACGCCTTCCTCCCAGATGATCCAAATCTCAGGATAGTGGGATGGACCACAATCTTCCTATCCCTAGTTATCGGACCTATTTTCGCTGCTAGGGTGCACGGAGGGGGCCTCGCAGATGGCCAGCGAGCAAATCCACTGATCTCCTGGATAGCCACCCTATCGGGCAAGTTCGGCTCCCAGGACGTCACGGAGATGTCCCAGTCCAGCCTCTCAGAGGCCTTGCAGAACCGCCTGTACTTCGATCACTACTACGAGTTGGCCCTCTCCAAGACGGTGATACCATTAGCTGCACTTGCTGCATGGTTCGACAAGAGAGTTGTGGACGGCATCATCAGGAGGGTCGAGTCGAACTCGGTATTGGGGTCCGTCCAAATCAGAAGAATCACCACGGGTAGGGCAAGCGACTACATACTCATGGCTGCGATAGGCGCACTCTCCATATTCGCCCTAGCTTGGGGGGTGAGCGGTTGATACTAACCATACTCACCCTCAGCCCCATAGTAGTCGGACTGCTTCTGATGGCACTGCCCCACATGCTACCTGAAAACGCCTCGGAGCAGGTGAAGAGGATATCAAGGAATATCTGCATGGGAGTCGCATTGGCCCTTCTCGCAATCTCCACTTGGGCTGCTGCTACTTCATTCAGCGATCTCGCCTGGAAATCCCTAGACTTCGGAGATTTCGAGTTGAAGAACTCACCTGTCTCCCTAATCCCTCAGATAGGCGTATCATGGCACGTCGGGGCTGATGCTCTGTCACTGCCGATGATCTGGCTCACCGCTTTGGTGGTCCCCCTTTCGATGCTTGTCGAATGGGATGCCAAAAAGGGGCACTACTTCCATCCCCTTCTCCTAGTAATGGAAGGAGCTATGATAGGGGTCTTCGTCTCCTTGGATCTATTCGTCTTCTACGTTTTCTGGGAGATGACACTGATACCGATGTTCTTCTTGATTCTTGTTTGGGGAGGGGAGGACAGGCGATACGCAGCGATGAAGTTCTTCATCTACACATTCACTGCTAGCGTCCTAATGCTTATCGGAATCTTGGTGATGTACTTCAACACTGGCTCCTCTCTCTCCGAGAGGACGTTCGATATGCTAGTGATGCTGGAATCCGGGGACTCCATGACTGAGGGCCTCAGACATCTAGTCTGGTTCCTACTCCTGATTGGATTCGCGACCAAGATGCCGAGTGTACCGGTCCACACTTGGCTACCTGATGCCCACGTCCAAGCTCCCACTGCGGGATCGATGATCCTCGCAGGTGTGATGCTGAAGATGGGGGCATACGGATTCCTCAGGGTAGCAGTAACCGCTTTCCCTGGCTCCACTGTAGTCTTCACACCCCTGCTAGTGGCTTTGGGCATGGCCAGCCTGGCTTATGGTGCATGGGTCTGCATGGGCCAGTCCAACCTCAAGAGAATGGTCGCATACTCATCAGTCTCCCATATGGGGCTAATCTTCCTGGGAATCGCCACTATGCAGCCGCTGGGCATCGCAGGAGCCCTATTCATGATGTTCGCCCACGGCATAATCAGCCCGCTGCTTTTCGCAGTCGCTGGTGCTTTCAAGCATCACTATCATACACTGGAGATTGGATCCATGAGGGGGATAGCCCACCACAGTCCATGGCTGGCCGGGCACATGATGCTCGGTTGGATGGCTAGCCTAGGCCTTCCCTTGATGGCTGGATTCGTAGCAGAGGTTGCAGTCCTGATAGCCTTCTGGATGACGTTCGGATGGTGGGTAATGGTCCCAGCACTAACCCTGATTATCACCGCAGTTTACTACCTCACATCTATGCAGAGGACCATCTTCGAATCCAATGATCCTCATGAGGGTCAGATGCCCGACACTCTTCATCACGAGCCCAGAGACATTACCTGGCACGAGAACGCCGGAATGATCATACTCGGGGCACTGACGATACTGTTTGGAATACTGCCCTTCTTCTTCTGGGACATGATGTCTCACTGGAGCACTGAGGTGATGACCGATCTCCTAACCGAGGCTATGCAGTCAGAGGGGGTGAGGCCTTGACTTCGGAATTGGATGGCATAGACGTCCAGCTGCTACTACCAGAGCTAATCATGACCATCGGCCTAGTGGCAATAATCATCTTCCCGAACCTAGGCGATGCAAGGTTCCGGATCCCTCTAACTAGTTTCAGGCTCCCTGTCTTGATTGGCGGTACCAGATTCGCCGCAACCAGAGACCCAAGGATTCCCAATAGAATCGCCCTAGCCACACTCTTAACCTCGCTGATAGCCTCACTTTTGGCCCTTTTCGATCCCCCGGAGTCCGGTTTGATTGGAAGATCACTGGAGGTCGATCAGTTCAGCATTCTGCTCAGTAATGTTTTCTTGGCGGTACTCATCCTTTGCACTATTTCAGCTGCACAGAGGCTACCTGCAGATAACAGGGCCCCAATACCATCAGGGGAAGACGATGCGGAATCTGAGTCGGCTAAGACCACTGCGCTTTACGACAACAGGAGACAGGCAGATTTCCACATCCTGCTACTGACTCTCGGCTTGGGAATGTCCCTTATGGCCAAGTCTACTCATTTGTTCATGCTCTTCGTTTGCCTGGAGCTCGCCTCCCTCTCCTCATACGTTCTGGTCGGATTTCACAAGGAGACAGGCGCAGGAGGGGAGGCCGGGATGAAGTACTTCATTGTGGGATCGGTAGCATCCGCAGCGGGGATTTACGGAATGTCCCTCCTGTACCTATGGAACGGCAGCCTAGCAGTCGAGGACCTCTCTGAGTCCTGGAGGTCGATGGAAACACTAGACCCACTCGCCGCTTCAGGAGTAGGTCTGATGCTAGTCGCCTTCGGCTTCAAGGTCGGTGCAGCCCCATTCCACCTGGCCATACCTGACGCCTACTCTGGAGCTTCCTCGATGGTGGCGGGAGTTCTAGCCACAGCCTCGAAAGCCATGGGATTCGCAGCACTGATCAGGCTACTAGTTATCATAGCCATGCCAATGACGGGCGCGGCATTCTGGTTCGTCACACTGGCGGGGATATCGGTGATTACGATGACATGGGGGAACCTAGCTGCCCTCTCCAGCGAGAACCCAAAGAGGGTGCTTGCATACTCGAGCGTCGCTCACGCAGGATACATGCTCGCGGCGATCTCGGCGATAGGATCGGGCCTAGCAGGACAGACAGGCACGGAGCTGATACTTACCGCAGTACTATTCCACCTCTGTGTTCTGGTCCTGTTCAAAATGGGTCCATTCATGGTTCTCTCCTCAATAGAGAGGGAGGGTGGCAGCCACGACTTCTCCGGTCTGCACGGACTCTCCAGCAGGGACCCACTCCTAGCAGCGTCAATGTTCGTATTCATGCTATCACTAGCAGGGGTCCCACCGTTCTCCGGATTCCTGTCAAAGCTTCTCATGATCAATGGAATCGTAACCGTCTCCGCAGGGACCGGGGGGGCTTCCACGGTCCTTTCCTGGGCAACCAGCGTCGAACCGGTCTTCTGGCTTGCTGTTGCGGTCGTCCTGAACAGCGCCCTCTCGATGTTCTACTACCTGAGGATCGGTATGGTGATGTTCTTCGAGCCAAACGAGGGGGAATCCGGCTCACCGGTAAATCCGATGGTCAGGGGGATTGTGGTTACGTTGGCCATCCTTTCCCTCGCCTTCGGGATTGGTCCCTCGAGCGAGCTACTCATAGGCTTCGCAGAAGACGCCGCAGTGGCCCTGATGTACTGATTCTAGGCTCAACTTCACATATGCAGCCCATGCCCCACCACCAATGGCACGCAGAGAGGAGGCAGTCGACACCGAGCTCCTTGCCCAGATGGAATCAGGTGGCGGGGACAGGATCAGGGTGCCCCTACCTAAGCGGAAGGTCAACGAGATGTTCGCCATTGCAGACCAGATACTAGGCGGCAGGAGGGTCCGGTCGATATGCGAGGACGGAGAAACTCGACTGGCAAGGATACCCGGGAAGATGAGGAGGAGGCAGTGGGTGAGGGAGGGCGACCTGATAGTCATCCAGCCATGGGAGTTCCAGGACGAGAAGGCAAACGTCTGCATGAGGTACACCAAGACCCAATCTCTGTACTTATCCAGAAAGGGTGTACTCCCGGAGATAGTCGACCTATTCGGGATGAAAAGAGACAGCGAGATCGAGGAAAGGGAGGTCCCAGAGGCAATAATTGAGGAGGAGCCGGAGATTAATGACCAAGAGACAGATGAGGGGGCCGAAGAAGAAGAGGCCCCGGTGCCCGCTGAGGACGAGGAAGACGATATCGACTCCTTCTTCGGGTGAGAAGATGCCTTCTGAAGAGGACTGGGATGAGCCAGACCCGGATATGATGATGAAGTCTGAGCGCAAGCACGAGTGGATCTCCGAGCCCAAGTACAAGCGAATGTTCGAGGACATCGAGTACTCCCTCCAGGGAGTCATGGGCAAGGGGAGATTCGAATGGGTAGACAGGAGGGTTTTCGATCAGGTCTTCGACCGGTCCACTCTACTTGCCCTCCACAAGCTGATGCAGCAGGGTGAGATAGAGACCATCGACTACCCCATTGCCAGGGGCAAGGAGGCTCATGTATTCCATGCCACTTCTAGCGTAGGAGGCCCACTGGCCGTGAAGATTTTTCACACTACAAACGCGGTATTCAAGGGGCTCTCCAAGTATATAGACGGCGATCCGAGATTCTCCGGCCTTTCACGTAGACACAGAGAGCTGGTGAACATTTGGGTCAGGAAGGAGTTCAGGAATCTGAAGAGGATGAGGAAGAGCGGCCTGAGGGTCCCAGAACCACTAATGAACCTGAAGAACGTCCTAGTCATGCAATTCATTGGAGACGAGAAGTCGGCTAGCCCTAGGCTGAAGGACGTTAGGGTGGAAAATCCATCTGAAGTCTTTCAGGATCTACTCGAGATGGCAGCGGTCATCTGGCAAGAGTGCGACCTAGTGCACGCGGACTTCAGCGAGTACAACGTCCTTTGGCACGAGGGTTCCCCATGGGTAATCGATGCGGGGCAGGCCGTAACCACTAGGCACCCCAGTGCCAGGGAGTTCCTGGTCAGGGACGTGACTAGGCTGACGGAGTGGTACGGGCGCCAAGGTGGTGATGCCCGGGTCGCTGATAGCCTAGTAAGGGTCCTGGATGGGCCCGTGCCAGACCTGAAAAGCGCGGATTAAAGCAGCACTACCGCTTCGAATAACCATGGAGCACCTGAGCAGGGTCCCCAAGGATCGCATAGCTGTGCTCATAGGAAAGTCGGGCAAGACCAAGAAGAAGATGGAGAGGGCATTGGGAGGAAAGCTAACCATCGACTCCCAGACTGGTGACGTCTCAATCTATTGGGAGGATGAACCAGACCCTGTCAGGAGGATGAAAGCTCCGGACGTAATCACAGCAATAGCGAGAGGCTTCTCCCCCGAGCGTGCGATACAACTGGTCGACGACGATGTTTTCCTGAGAATGTATGACATCAGGGAGTGGGTGGGCCGACAGCCAAACCAGACGAGAAGAATGAGGAGCAGGCTAATAGGTACCAATGGGAGAATCAGGACACTATTAGAGGAGATGTCATCTTGCGAGATTGCAGTATACGGATCTACTGTTTCTGTTATCGGGGATAATGACGGACTCTCATTGGCCACTCCTGCAATAGAGGGGATTCTCGGGGGTTCGGAGCACGGCACCGTCCTGTTCGGACTGGAGCAGGACAAGAGGAGGCAGAGGCTTCGTTCAAAGAATCTAGAGACATTCAGAGACAAGAGCTCCGTGCAGTCGGACTCTTTCGAGAACATGGTTCCCGGGTTCCAAGAGGCCAGAATGAGGGCTTCTATCGTACTAGAAGAGGGCGAGAGTGTGACTTTCGAAGAGGAGTGAGAGACCGTCACGCATAAGCGCGGCACTCCTTTCGTTTGTCTGTGAACAACCCCTTGGACGAGCCTCATGACTATGAGAGATGGGCCACTAACGCTCTCATCGCAGTTTTCCTACTGATTCTCTTGGGTCTGGGACTGGATTGGGCTGAGGTAGATAATCCCCTCTCAGACGGCCTTTTTGAGTACTTCATCGATCCGATTAGGGGCGAGTCAACGGGTGACTCCGGGTACAATCCCGTCAATACTCTGACCTATGCGGTTGTTCTGGGATTGTTCGTCCTGTCCCTTTCTGCCTGGCTCAGAGGGATCGGGATAGATCCTAGCGATTCCAGTATCCTCGCACTCCTTCCGTTCGTCACATGGGCAGCATTCGGAGAAGTAGCAGAGGACGCTGAGATGTTCGGAGCGGGGCTCGCTCCTTACTTCGTCAGCCCTGGGATACATTTCCAGGCAGCTGCTTGGGTAATTCTCGCGGGGGCCATGGGCCTATCACTCGACAGAGCAGAGAGGGAAGGGACCCATAAGAAAAGCGACTTGGAGATAGTTGCCACAGGACTCATCATGATGCAGTTTGTCTTCTACGCCTCCTCCATCTCAGGTAAATCCGGATCTGAGATCCCTCTGTGGCCCATGGCAACCTCCCTACTCGTCGCAGTAGCCTTCGCATGGGGTTCAGGCTGGATGGAAGACGCATTTTCTAACGTTCAGAGAATGGTTTACCTGACTGGGGTGGGGGGATCTCTGATTTTCTTCGGGGCCCTCGCATCCTATGCAATTTACGACCCACCAGAATTAGATCGCGTCTGGCCACTCGTGGTAGTGATCGGCGTCCCTGTTGTGATTTCATACTGGATGTATTCCTACGGAAAGGAAGCGGGCCAGGAGCTCGCTTCAAAGGGAATTGTAGCAGGAGTGCTTTCACCTGGATTCTCGGACGATGACTACAGGAACTCGAAATACCCTGACAAGGAAATAATCGAGCCTCTAAGGGCCAGAGCTGTGATGGCGCAACCGATCGTTTTCCTCGCTGTAGCCGGTCAGGTGATGGATGGTCTCGCCACTTGGATAGGAATTGATGGATTTCCCGGTTTGGGAGAGAAGCATGTGGTCTCCCAAAGAGTCATCGACGCAGGGGTCTGGGTCAATGAGAAGGCAGGCATAACCCATGGCCTCCTCGATGAGGGGGTATGGCTATTCGCAATAGTGAAAGTGGCCCTTGCCGGGATGATATACTACGTATTCTACAATCTCAACTTCGAGAGCAGGGAGAGGCACCTTAGGCTACTCATCGGCCTCGCTATGCTCGTGGTTGGAATGGCTCCTGGACTCAGGGATGTGGGCAGGCTAACACTCGGAGTATAACCGTACCATTAGAGGCCTCACGCCCATTCATTGAAGTCTCGCCTGCTCTCTCGGAGAGCGAGGGACATGGAGAGGCTGCCTAGCGGGGTCGACACGGGGAGCTCTGACTTCTCGGAAAGAAGTGAGAGGAACCACTCTCTCGCAGAGGATCTGAAGTCGAAACTAGACTCAGTCAGACTTGCCGGCGATGAGCCGCACTTCCAGAGACACAGGGACAGAGGAAAGCTACTCCCCAGGGAGAGGATCGCCGAAGTCTGTGATCCCGGATCACCCTTCCTGGAGACTTCAGCTCTAGCTGCCGGCGGACTCTATGACGGTCGAGCCCGATCGGCGGGGATTGTAACAGGTATCGGCGTCGTACACGGGAAGGAATGTATGTTCGTGGCCAACGACGCTACGGTGAAGGGCGGCTCATACTATCCGATGACGGTAAAGAAGCACATCAGGGCACAGGAGATAGCCGAGGAGAATAACCTCCCTTGTATATACCTAGTCGACTCTGGAGGGGCTTTCCTGCCAATGCAGGATGAGGTTTTCCCGGACAAGCTTCATTTCGGCAGGATTTTCCGCAATCAGGCCATCCTCTCCAGCAAGGGAATCCCTCAGGTAGCAGCAGTCTTAGGCTCTTGCACGGCAGGTGGGGCCTACATCCCAGCTATGTCAGATGAGTCGATTATAGTGAAGGGTAACGGCACCATCTTCCTAGCAGGGCCGCCTCTGGTCAAGGCAGCGACAGGCGAGGAGGTATCTGCCCAGGACCTCGGGGGGGCAGAAGTCCACACAGCAAAGTCTGGTGTTGCTGATCACTTTGCCGAGGACGAGGAAGAGGCCCTCAGAACTGTCAGAAACGTAGTTGAGAACCTCAACGTACCTCCAAAGCACAGGCTAGACTCAACTAATCCAGAGCCACCAGCATACGATGTAGATGAGTTGATGGGCATAATCCCCTCAGACAACAGGACGCCCTACGACGTTAGGGAGGTGATCTCGAGGGTGGTTGATGGATCCAGGTTCCATGAGTTCAAGAGTAGATACGGAAACACACTAGTCTGCGGCTTCGCGAGGATTCACGGCTATCCCGTGGGCATAGTAGCCAACAATGGAATCCTCTTCTCCGAGTCTTCCATGAAGGGGGCTCACTTCGTGGAGCTCTGCGGCCAGAGGGGGATCCCACTGGTCTTCCTGCAGAACATCACGGGCTTCATGGTCGGCAGGGAGGCTGAATCCGGTGGAATAGCCAAGGACGGGGCAAAGCTCGTCACTGCAGTTTCCTGCGTCCCTGTTCCCAAGTTTACCGTAATCATAGGTGGCTCCCATGGAGCAGGGAACTACGGGATGTGCGGAAGAGCATATGATCCGAGGTTCCTATTCATGTGGCCAAACGCCAGGATTAGTGTCATGGGGGGCGAGCAGGCAGCTAGCGTCCTATCGGCAGTAGGAAACGAAGACCCGGAGGAGATACGTGCTAAGTACGAGCGTGAGAGCAGTCCATACTACTCTTCAGCTAGGCTATGGGACGACGGGGTCATAGATCCAAGGGACACCAGAGACGTGCTTGGGCTATCTATTTCCGCGAGCCTCAACGCCCCGATGCCGGAAACGCGCTACGGCGTGTTCAGGATGTGACCAGATGACAGAAGAGAAAATCCCGAACACCGAACTTTGCAGACTAGAAGTGAAGGGGGCGGTCGCCAATATCACACTTCAGAGGACGGAGACCTTCAATGCCCTAAACGATCAGATTATCTCTGAGTTGATCGAATTGCTGGAATGGACCTCTGGGAGGTCAGTGGGATCCACAGGGGAACTCATATCGAAGGGGGGCGAACCAAACATCCGGGTCTTGGTAATAAGATCGGATGGCAAGCACTTCTGCGCTGGAGCCGACATCAACATGATGCGAGATGGTGGGAGCAAGACCCCAGAGGAGAACAGAAGGGACTCAGAGCGTCTGGACAGGCTATTCCACGGCCTATGGTCTCACCCATGCTTCACAATTGCGAAAGTGCAGGGCGTGGCTCTTGGGGGTGGAGCTGGAATAGTAGCATGCTCGGACCACGTAATCGCAGAGCCCAGGAGCAAGATCGCCCTCTCCGAGGCAAAGCTAGGCATCTCGGCCGCTGTGATCGGCCCCTACGTTCATAGGAGACTGGGAAGCGCCGGCTTCCGAAGACTTGCTATGCTAGCCTCCAGAATCGATGCTGAGGAGGCTCTGAGAGTCGGATTCGTGGATGAGGTAGCAGAGTCTGCAGATGCCATGGAGGGAGCCATTTCCAAAGTAATCTCCGAGGCAATGTCCTCAGGGCCACTTGCTGTGACCTCGGCAAAAAGAATGGTAGCGGAGCTGGATATGTGGCAAGGAGATGACGACTCTCTGAGGTCATGGACTCTGGACTTAACAAGCAAGATGAGAGGTTCACGCGAGGGACAGGAGGGCCTCTCGTCCTTCCTGGAAGGCCGGGATCCAGACTGGCTGGACCGGGAAAAGGACGAATGAACATGCCACCGAGCTGGATGGCGGAGGCTTCAAGCCCTTTCTCAAAGGTCCTAGTAGCCAATAGAGGCGAGATTGCCGTGAGAGTCATCCGGGCCGCAAGAGAGGCCGGCTTATCCTCAGTGGCAGTATTCTCCTCCTCAGACTCGAACTCACTCCACGTGGAGATGTCCGACGAGTCCTTCTTCCTTGAGGGTGATAGCTTGGAGGAGACATACCTGAACGGATCCGCGATAATCGAGGCAGCGAGATCAACGGGAGCCGACGCAATTCATCCCGGATATGGGTTCCTATCCGAGAGGGCAGACTTCGCCAGAGAAGTCGAATCATCGGGTATTCGATGGATAGGACCTCCTGCTGACTCGATAGAGACTATGGGCGACAAGATCTCGGCAAGATCGCTAATGTTACGGTCTGGCGTACCAGTAATTCCAGGGGAGCAGATTCCGATTGAGGATGGAGCCGACCACTTGGGCGCTCTCGCAAGCGCTGCAGCTAAGGTCGGCTATCCCCTACTTATCAAGGCCAGTGCCGGGGGAGGGGGGAAGGGGATGAGGTCTGTCTCGGTCCCTAAGAACCTCCGTACGGAGTTCGAGGCCGCAGCAAGGGAGGCATCAGCCGCATTCGGAGATGGAACCGTATACATAGAGCGGCTACTGAAGCGAGCTAGGCACGTCGAAATCCAGGTTCTCTGCGACACAATGGGGACTTCAATACACCTGAATGAGAGAGACTGCTCCCTTCAGAGGAGGTACCAGAAGGTGATTGAGGAGGCACCATCACCTGCGGTAGACAGCAGGATAAGGGATGAAATGGGGAAGGCCGCAGTAACCGCAGCAAGGTCGGTGGGATACGTCGGTGCCGGGACGGTGGAATTCCTATTGGCCAGCAATGGGGAGTTCTATTTCCTCGAGATGAACACCAGAATACAGGTCGAGCACCCGGTGACGGAGATGACTACGGGTATCGACCTCGTCCAGAAACAGTTTGAGGTCGCCGCCGGACTACCACTTGGAATATCGCAAGAGGATGTGATGCAGAACGGCCACTCCATCGAGGCGAGGATCTACGCGGAGGACCCGAAAAGTGGATTTCTACCCTCGACTGGCACTCTAGCAGTCTGGCGACCTCCCTCCGGACCTGGGATCAGGGTCGACTCAGGTGCCAGAGAAGGNGACTCCGTGACTATAGAGTTCGACCCAATGCTGGCGAAGCTGGTAGTCCATGCTCCCGATAGGGAGTCNGCAATCAGGAGGATGGACAACGCACTGTCCTCCTTCGTAGTGCTCGGCGTGAGGACGAACATAGNCTTCCTGCGGAACTCTCTTGCTCACCACTCATTCATCAGCGGGACTATTGACACGGACTTCCTCGACTCAACAGATCCCANCGAGCTCCTAGGTCCCGAGCCCGACCGAATCACGCTATTGTCCCTCGCCTCCTCAGCCAAGAGGCTGGGGATAGACAGACAGCATGGTGATGCCTCTGAGGCTNCTGACTCTCACACGGGACANCAAGGGGACCCGTTCAGAACTCTAGGGAGGACATTCCCCTGAGGTGATGCTATGGAGTGGAGCTTCCCTGAAGAGAACGAGAGGTATCGAACCTCATTGGTGGAAGGAGATGGCTCGGTATCCCTGAACTCTGTGACGAGGGACGGAGAGCCGGTCGATATCCCCGAGACAANTATTCTGGATTCGGGCAAGCCTGGAATTGTCACCATCAAGGTTGGAGGCCAGGACAAGCGGGCCTACGTGGCTAGGACTGGCGACACCTGGTGGGTCCACTTCGAAGGGAGNATACACGAGGTGCTCTTTCATGAGCAGGGAAGGAAGACATCGGTCAACGAGGGTAGTCTGAAGGCACCGATGCCGGGTACTGTACTACAGGTCGTGGTCAATGAGGGCCAGAGGGTGCGTGAGGGTCAGCACCTGATGACGCTCGAGGCAATGAAGATGGAGCACAAGGTACTAGCTTCAAAAAACGGGGAGATATCCAAGGTCTATTTCTCAGAGGGAGATAGGGTGGACATGGGGTCATCACTGGTTGAGATCGATGACTGAAAACCNTCCGTGTTCCGGGGACAAGTTAATCCGGGGAATTAAATGTCAAATCATGAAAACATGGCCCAAGATCCCGAGAAATGGTGGGAGATCACTACCGATGAGGCCGGTCAAGGCGATACCCAGGCTCCCCGGTCCATTCAGATAACTGGCGATGAGGGGGTTACAGAACCACAGGAGCATGAGTTCGGACAGGAAGGAGATGCAGNATCGGAAGGAGAACCTACTGAATGGTCCCGATATTCCAAGCAGAAGGCATCGGCCATCTGGATATTCCTCTTCGCCTTCATCTTCGGCGACTGGTGGTGGGATGGTTCTAATGGGTTCGCCGCANTATTCGAGAGCATCGACACAATCCTAGAGTGGCCAGACACATACGCCTGGCTGGTAGAGTTGGATTCAACGTCTATGGCGTCTGTGAATCCGCCTCTATTTATGCTAGCTTGGGCACTCTGGGACGTAACCCCCTTGGTATTCTTAGCTACTTTCTTTTACGGAAGCAACCTTTTGGTATCTGGGAATCTCAAAGAGGACTCACCCGAGATTAGGGAGAGGGGGAGGAAAGCCCANAGGAACCTGAAATATTTCGTGNNCGCTCTGATAATGATGGANTTGATAACCTACACNATTTCTGCAGGGCTACCGATATGGGAATACCCTGTGNGGTTCTTCGAAATACGCCCTGGAATCTATTGGATGTTCATTGCCTTTGGCGCATCCTATGGTTTGAATCCCAGAACAAAAAATCCAACCTAAAGATAAGAATATTCTTGACAATCGATAAACATCAATTCATAAGTAGACCGACGAGCCTTATAATATGACCATGCAAGTTAGATTGCCGGAAGAACCAACAGATATTGACGCCGATGCATTCCTGCCGACGGAGAGCGGGAACTTCAGAATCAGAGTAACAGTCGATGAAGACGGGCTCGAGCACTGCCTCGTGTACGTGGGCGAATTAGAGAACGCGGAATCCCTCCTGATTAGAATTCATTCAGAGTGCTTGACGGGTGATGCTTTCGGATCGATGAAGTGTGACTGCGGCCCCCAGTTGCAAGCCTCACTGAAGATGATCCAAGATGAAGGATGCGGGGCTGTGGTCTATCTCAGACAAGAGGGTAGAGGCATAGGCCTACACTCCAAAATCCAGGCCTACGCACTTCAGGACATTGGGTATGATACCCTCGACGCTAATCTAGCTCTCGGGCTACCAGCAGATGCGAGGACTTACGGTATCGCTGCCAAGATGCTGAAGGAAGCCGGTGTCAAATCCGTGAGGATGATGACAAACAACCCCTTGAAAGTGAAGGGATTGCAGGAGAATGGCATAAAGGTCAACTTTCGACTCCCACACATTAGCGGAATATCCACAGAGAACATCGAGTATCTGAGAACCAAGAACGAGAGAATGGGCCATATCCTCAATCTGGGATAGAACTGTAATATTCAAAACGATAGGTGGCGGGAGGAAAAATTAGATGACGATTCAACTAGGAGAAAAAGTCGAGGATTTCGAGCTACTTACCAGCGAGGATGAGAAGTTTCGCCTCAGCGATCTTGATGGGCAGTGGAAGATAGTATTCTTTTACGCCAAGAGCGGATCACCAACTTGCAAAAGGGGGAGTCTAAACTTCAAAGAACAGTACGAGCTATTCAGATCCCTGTCGCCTCCTGTTGAAGTAATTGGGATCAGCCAAGACTCAGTGGAACAGCATAGGGAATTCAAGAAGGAACTCAACCTGCCCTTCTCTCTACTATCAGATCCTGACAGGGAGATAGCGAATCAGTTTGGAGTCCCTGTTCATCTCGGAATCTTCCCAGCGAAGTCTTCTTTCGTACTGGGCCCAGACAACACCGTCAAACATGTTTACGACTGGCTATTCAGGCCTAGGAAGCACGTGGCTCAGATAATTTCGGCTCTCTCGGAGTCAGGGGTGAATTGAAGATGGACTGGAATCAGATACTCAGCGACTCCGGCCTGGCAGAGAGAGAAATTGCAGTAATTGGGGCATTATCTGGAAAGTCCAACATGAGGGCAAGTGAGGTGGCAAAAGAACTGGGAACGACAAGACTGGAGGCTTACAAATCCCTCGAGGAACTCCAGGACATAGGCCTTGTGTCGGTAATTGCAGACAGGCCGATGCGGTTCTCCTGTCCCAGAATAGACAAAGCCGTGGAGCACTTGATAGACATACGTCGAGGACAACTCAGTAGAATAGAGAGGAGCTTCAACGAGATCCAGTCATCCATTGATAAATCTAATTTTGTTCAAGAAGATACTCAGGACTTGGAGAATCCAAAGTTCACGATACTGAAGGAGAGAGTCAGGATCCTCAACAGGCTCGAGAAAATGGCTGAGAATGCGGAGGAAGACATAGTCCTAATACTCGGAAAGTTCGGAATATTGCCTATATTCAGAGGTAATACCATCCAATCCATAAACGATGCAGCGGAAAGGGGAGTTAGAGTCAGGATTCTAGCCCAGCTGGACCGGAGAACAATTAGGTTCTACAGGGACATCCACGGCTCAATCGAGGTGAGGCATTCTGATGACTTGGACGCTCAGGGAGTCGTCAAAGACACCAGCGAGGTAATCCAATACCTCAGCTCGGATGAGAACCCAGTAGGAAAGGGCAAGAACGATGCGGCATTGGTGATTGAGTCAAGCCAGTTCGCTGAAAGTCAGCGGAATCTGATTGAGGCTATTTGGGAGGAGGCTATACCTTTCGAGACCGCCTCAAAGAGGTATACAGAAGAGAAGATAACTGATCCATTGAGATTGACACTCAATGAGGGATCCTTCCTTGAAAAGATAAGGGACGTCCTAATGATCGAGGCAGAGCTACCCGAGGATGATACTCCTTTCAACCTTGAAGCCTTTATGGCATCAGGTCTCGAGATAAGTGATGCCAGAAAGAAACTCAATCTGGGGGGAATTGGCAGCCTAGAGGCTTTCGGGATAGACATAACCTCGCTAATGAGGCAGGTTGGGAACAGAGTGGGCCAGGAGTTATCATTCAGCCTGAGAGGTGTGGAGCAGGAAATCGACTTCCTCAATGAGATGATGGACTGGTGGGAGCATGCTGGCATGGGGACACTCAGCTACGACCTAGAGCCAGAATTCCATATCAAGGTGCAGTTTGCAGAACTTCCCGAAGGTGGGGGGCTCCCAATATGGGCACTAGATGACGGAATCATTGAGGGGGCTCTTCAGGCCCGCTATCCGGAGGGAAGCGAGATAACGGTGATCCGGGAAGTAATCTCGAGGGAGCCAGAAGGACTACACAGGTACAATCTGATTATGGCTTAGCCCATTTTACTCCTCAAAATTCAATGGGAATACACAAGTATATAGGTAAAAATATAGATTTGATACACTCTTTCATTAATGGATAGACAAGCCTAATTCTATGATGAACACTAAGATGATCATGCCACTGATTGTCGGGTTTTACGTGACGTTCGCAATCGCGGCAATGTCCATTACCCCAATCGTCGCGGCTGAAGAATCTGAAGACATACCCACGAACGCTCAGGCGACAGGAGTGCACGACTCCCTCGTCGCCGCACTACTGCATGCTGATCTTGTCACTACGTTGGAGGGAGACGGACCCTTCACGGTCTTCGCACCCACCGACGCGGCGTTCGCAGAGCTCGGAATCGACCTGTCGACCTACGACACGGACGAGGAGAACGCGACCCTCGCTGACATCCTCACCTACCACGTATACTCTGGCTCAGTGCAGTCCTCCGCCGTGACCGACGGCATGACCGTCACGATGCTGAACGGCAAGGACGCGACNTTCNCNGTCGCNGACGGNNNGGTCAAGATNGGCGAGGCGANNGTNACNCAAGCAGANGTCNTNGCCTCCAACGGGGTAATACACGTCATCGACAAGGTACTGATGCCACCTGNCGACGAACCAGTCATCCCAGATGGATGTGACTATGTCATCGGTATTGACAGCACTGGGTTGGCATACGACAATACAGATCTATCCATAGACGTGGGCCAGACAGTCTGCTGGATTTGGCAGGACGAGTCCATGGCACACAATGTAGCGGAGATTGAAAATGAAGGAGACACTTCCAGGATGACCGGTGGTCAGTACAGCGGCGAATCCAAGACAACTGTCGATTACAGGATCACCTTCGATGAAGACGAGACCTTCTATTACATCTGCGAGCCACATGCTACGATGGGAATGGTTGGCAAGGTGACTGTAGGCACAGGAGTAACTGCTGAAGTAGTTGAACCAGAACCAGCCGTGGAAGACAACAACACGCCAGGATTCACTACAATAGCGGTTGCTATAGCGATGATCTCTGCTGTCTTGGTATACAGAAGGAAGTAGAACTAGATGAGAAACCTACCTCTTAAGAAAATTAAGACCAGCTCCAGGCTGGATTGGTTCAGTCTATTCTGAATGTACCGGNCCAAAAGGGAATTACGTAGACCACCCGGGTGGAATGAGCAGAACAACGCTCACCGCCCGGGTGACAAAACATATCATTAAAGTGTTGAAAAAAATCACCGCTTATATAATGGAGTCGGAATTCAGCAGATCTGACAACCTTTACGACGCACTACTGGGTAGGCAGACAGAAGAACGAATCAGAAAGATAGCGATAGGCGCGGCAATTGTCGGGTTCGTCTCACACATCGTAATTTGGGCTCTACACTACACTCAATTANTCCAGATAAGCGGAAAGTCATCAGAACTGGTAGCATCTCCTCTATCCACTCTCTATACTCCGTTTTCCATACTTCTTACCTACGAAGTTTACCAGCTGATCAGGACTATTCCGGACTCGTTTTCATCAGCTGTGGGCAAGCAGTTCGAGATTGCTACCCTCCTAGTGGTGAGAGAGATATTGAAGAGGCTATCCGAGATCAAATTCTCTGATGATCTGTCAATCGACGACGATCTCCAACTCCTTCTCGCTGAATGTGCTGCCTTCCTCGCACTATTCTACACATCTCTGACCTATCACAGAATCGCTAGTAACAATGAAAATCACCATGATATTCCGACTCATGTTTCCTCATTCATACAATCCAAGAAGAGGATAGCAATCATGATGGTACCTGTATTCCTCCTTATAGCCTCAGCATCCTTGCTAGGGTGGATATCATCTGTCCAACAGGGTGAAGGTGAAGTAAACAGGCAGATTTTCTTCCTGGATTTCTTCACATTTCTAATTCTGGCCGATATCCTAATCCTGCTCATCTCATACTGGTTCTACACAGACTTCGGTAATTTGGCTAGGAACACAGGGTTCGTTCTGTCCACAGTGGTAATAAGAGTTGCAATTTCTTCTACAGGGCTGCCTTCAATGGTACTATTCGCACTCAGCGGAGTAATTGGCATAGCCATCATCAGAATCTCCGATGCAAGCGGATGGAATCAAACCGGGGATAAAACCTCTTTACCGCCCATGTAGGGTCTAAGGGCCTCGGGTATTGANACCCTCCCGTCCTCCAATTGATTTTGTTCCATTATCGCTACTAAGGCTCTGCTTGTTGCAATTGCTGTAGAGTTCAGAGTGTGGACTGAGGAATTCCCGCCTGCCGTCCTATATCTCATCCTGAGCCTATTTGCCTGGTAGTCTGTGCAGTTAGAGCAGGAAACAACCTCCTTGTAGGAACCAGCTCCGGGAAGCCATGCCTCAAGATCATACTTCCTGGCGGCGACAGTCCCCATATCTCCCGTACAGATGTTCACCACCCTGTAGTGCAGATCCAGACTATCCCACATGTCCACGGCGTTGGTCAGGAGATCTTCGTGATGTTCCCATGATTTCTCTGGATCACAAATAACAATCTGCTCCACCTTGGTGAATTGATGGACCCTCCATATCCCTCTGTCGGATAGCCCGTGAGCCCCCACCTCTCTTCTGAAGCAGGGGGATACTCCGACCATCTTAATCGGGAGCTCGGAAGGCTCGATAACCTCATCCATCCTCATAGCCGTTAAAGGGTGCTCGCTAGTAGCGATCAGGTAGTACTTGTCAGGCTCGATACCGTACATCACCGTCTCGAAGTCGCTGAGATCGGTAACGCCCTCATAGGCGGTCCTGTTCATCATCAACGGCGGTTGTACTAGGGTGTATCCACGCCCCATCAGAAAATCTGCACCGTACTGCTGTAGAGCCATCTCCATCCTTGCAAGGTCGCCTTTTAGGAAGTAGAATCGGCTACCTGTGACCTTAGCTCCCCTAGACTGGTCAACCCAACCATTCATTTCGATTAGTTCGTTATGATTTCTGGGATCGAACTCCAATTCCACTTTCTCCCCATGCAGACTGTGGAGCGTATTCTTCTGATCATCCTCCCCAATTGGTACCTCAGGATGGAGTATATTCGGAATCCCCATCCTGATCGAGTCTCTCTGTGAGAGACACTCTTCAGAGTGCACGGTGAGCTCGTCAATCTGAGAACCAATGTCCGATACCTCATTCAGGATTCTGCCAGCAGCCTCGCTATCGCCGGATTTCTTCGCTTCCGCAATGCCTCTTGCCGCTTCGTTCCTCTTCCTCCTGAGCTGATCCACTTCGTACTGGGCCTTCCTCCACTCCTCGTCCAGCCGGATTACCTCNTCTATCGGATCGTGCGGTATCCCTCTTCTGTCGTGATCGGCCCTGATGAGGTTGGGCTCATCCCTGAATATCGACATATCTAGCATTGCTATCAGGTCTTGGCAGGCTGACACTCTCTTGAGCAAATCGGTCCCTGATGGTGGTGAGAAGTGCTCTTGGTGAGTCTCGATGTGTTTTCTGGTCAGAGGAACGTGATATCCTGCCAAAGCTCATCGATACCAATGAATATTGCCCCGGAGATGAGATATCCCAAAATGCTGCCCCCATTCAGAAGCGGCAGACCGGCTTGGGGCTTCCCTCTAGCGACCTGGGTCATCAGAGCTGCGTATCCGACAAGTCCACCTAGAAGGGTTCCCAAGCCTACCAGCATCGCACCCAAGTAGATTGGCTTACTTGGCTCACCCCAGAAATCGAAGACAACTGGGCCGTAGTCGGGTAGGAAAGTGATCGATGAGATAACCAACATTCCGGGAAAGATCACATCGCCAAGACCCATGAATAAGGCATCNCTACCCTTTGTCTTGGTTTTGGGGGCCGATGACTCGTCAACGTCCGATTTCGAAGAGCGTTCCTTACTCATAACGTCTCCCTTCTGGTCTAGGAAGGTGTAGTCCGTGCTCTTCGGAGCAACCAATAGCACCGGGAGCTTCAGGTCTATCATCGTGTCAGCCAACTCAAGCATATGCTTGCTACCGTTGACCGCCCAGTGGTCGTAAATCGCGGCTAGGACCATGAAGAGGATTATCAGGACTGGAACGAAGGCTATCCCGAGCATCACTATCACTCCGGAACCTACGAGCAGACCAACCGAGTTCACTACGTACCATTCGGGAAACTTGTGCAGGGCATACATCATTCCAGTTGCAGAAAGAAGAGCGACTAGGTTGTAAGAAAGCCAATTTGGGTCGTTTATTCCTAAGGCCCAGAGGACAATTGCCAGAATGGGGAAGATGGCTAGCAGAAGGCTGTATCCCAAAGCAAGGAAGACCACTGCTTTGATCACTACCTCCCGACCTTTCCTGGCAAGCCAGATTATGAAAATTGTGAACAGGAAGATCATGAAAAGCTCAAACAAGATGTTTCCGGCCTCGGTGGTTCCTTCCTCTCCGAATGCTCTCATCTCNTCGAANTTGTAGAACGGTTGGATGAAAACTCCGAAAAGTATGGATGCAGTGAACATNGCCCCCATTCCTGTCATTGAAGCCCATTGGTCGCGAACCGCCGCGATGATGTCTTCGAACNCCGAATCCGTCATGGCTCCACGACCTTCAAGACACATTTCACCTTGACCCACCCATGGCCACGGGGGAGTCACGACAAATCAGGGACTGGCTACATGGTAGGATAGGCGCTGGCATGAGGCTGGGGCTTGGCACCTGCTCGGAAATTCTTGACAGGCTAGATAACCCACAAAGGGACTACCCTACCGTTCACGTGGCTGGTACAAATGGCAAGGGGTCACTATGCGCCCACCTCTCTTCCCTAGGTGCCAGTAACGGAGAGTTGGTGGGGCTTTTCACCTCCCCACACCTAATCACTGAGGAGGAGAGGACGAGGATAGACGGTAGACCCATCGATCCTGATGATTTCGACAACCTTCTGAAGGAAGTCAGGCTCGCATGCGAGTCAGAGCCCAAGATTGAGCCGACTTACTTCGAAGTTACTTTCCTCGCTTCGATGCTCGCCTTCTCCAGAGCCGGGGTGGACAGAGCCGTCATAGAGACCGGGTTGGGTGGAAGACTGGACTCGACCAGTCTGGTGGAGCCAGATGTGTGTGCTATTACTACCATCTCCATGGATCACTCGGAGATATTAGGGGAAACCCTAGCAGAAATAGCCTCNGAGAAGGCCGGGATACACAAGCCCGGAACCCCTCTTGTCTGCCTCTATAGCGACAATAGGTCCGTGAGGCAGTCGATAGAGCAGGTCGCAGGTCCCGACCTCATTTGGTTCAATACTGATGCTACAGACGCGCAGGAGATCGCTCTCGAGATGTCACTGAAGATCGGGAAGATGATTGGCTGGGATTCCTTGGANGCTCCGGTTAACTGGACCGGCAGGACAAATGAGCCGTTAATCTGGTCGGGCGTGGGGTGTTACCTGAGTGCTGCCCACAACTCCGAGAGCCTTTCTCATGATCTAGCCCGCATATCAGGAAGGGATCACGTGATGGTGCTGGGGATGACCCAGAAGGGGGATATATCAGAGAGCGTCTTACCACTGGCAGATAACTCGGGCAGAGCTCATTGCATCGTCACCAAGGTAAACGGGGGTAGGAATCCGAGCGTTGAACCAGAAGAACTGGCTTCAGCACTTTCCTCCATTAGCGACAATGAGCCTGAGGTGATTCCCGACCCAATTAGGGCAATGGACGTAGCCACCGATATTGCGAGAGAGATTGGTTGCCAGGTATATGTCACTGGTAGCGTCTACCTCGTTGGGAAGGTGGTCGTCGAATTACTGAACCGTAGCGAAGAGAATGCTTGGGATTATCTGACCATTCATCCACCCCGGGTAGCTACCGAAGGATGATTACCCTGTCCCCCGACACGGATAATATGGGCGACAAGTGGGATGGCAGGTTCATCGAGCTTGCTACGCATATCTCGGGGTGGAGCAAGGACCCATCGACGAAGGTAGGTTGCGTGGTGGTGGGTGAGGATAGGGAGATCAGGTCTACAGGCTTCAACGGTTTCCCACGTGGGATAGAGGACGACTTGGATAGGCTCGAGGATAGGGAGCAGAAGTACCCCCTCATATGCCATGCCGAGGAGAATGCAATAATGCACGCGGCTAGGGTGGGCGTATCCCTAAAGGGATGCGTGGCGTATGTCACATGGCCCCCATGTACAAGATGTACTAGATCGCTAATTCAGGCAGGAATAGTGGAAGTCGTTTTCCCCAATGATATCGAGATCCCAGAGAGATGGCAGAAGGACTTCGCAATGTCAATGAACATGATGGAAGAGGCTGGAATTTTGGTTCGATCGGCTTAGAGAGAGTCCCAAAAAGACTGAAGATTTGCCTCTAGTTCACTTATGGTCCCGTCATTTAATATCACCAAGTCTGCCATAGCCGCAGTCGCATCAAGAGCTTGACCTGCCTCATCTTTCGCTTTAGCTTCAGAAGCCTCCTGAGCGATGAATGCCGCTTTCTCCGTAGGGTCCCCAGGCCTACTCCTCTCTACCATTCGTTTCCATCGAGACCCTTCCTCTGCCCTCACCTCGATCAGGACGAAATCCCCTCTGGTCCTAAGAGCCTCAACCTCCGCTGGAGTTCTTATTGAGTCAACAACCGCATCATCACCATCAATCAGCTCTAGCAGCATCTCTGCAAGTACTCCAGGGCCACCCATCCTCCTTAGCTCTCTACCCCCTTCTATCAATGCCTCTCTGGTGGAATCGATTCCCTGCTCGGAAAGCCAGGATCTGATTGAGTCAGAGCAAGAAAAACTGCGAAGACCTTTGTTCGAAAACCAGTTAACGAGAGTCGACTTTCCAGAAGCATTTCTCCCGGTAAGTCCGATCAGCACACAACCCCCTGATAGAGGCCGTGAATATTAGTTGCCCTACAATTTAGAGGCTAAACGGGGAAAGGCACTAACAATATGAGCGCGGCGCGGGAGGCGATAGTATGGCGAGGCGGAAGACCAAGGCACCCGGGCCGATCAAAAAGTGGTGGCTATCGAAGCACGAGTATCACTACCAAGCGTACACAGGGATGACCCTATTGACATTCGCTATCATGCTATACTCATTCATACTATTCTTCTTCACTGACTTTGCACAGGAAGCGAGTCAGAGGATGGTATCTCTTGCATGGTTAGGACTCTTGGGAGGGGCTCTGGTGCTATTCTTCGTTGCCCCGGAGTTCTTCTACTTCTTCGGCAAGAGGCAGACTCTGTCCGAGATCCTAAATCTTGATTCCAGAGCAGAGGTGATGAGGAGAAGAAAGGAGGCAGAGAACGCCGCTGATCTACTTGGCAAGCCCTTCCAATCTAGACTAAAGGGTCTCTACGAGAGACTCGGAATCAGCATTCCGAAGAGATATACGAACATCTCCTCTCCAGACGAGCAAGGCTCGAGGGGAAGCTCAGAGGAGGAATGAACCATCCTCCCTGATACTAGTGATTCGATTCAATCCACTATCCTCAGGGAAGCCCTTCTCGCTGGGGCTCTGGTCATTCTACTGCTGGGTTCCATGTGGGTCTCGACGGGCTCATTCCCACCCATGGTCGTGGTAGAGTCGACCTCGATGATGCATGATGAAGAGGGATCATACGGGGCGATAGACCCTGGTGATCTTGTCATGGTCATGGATAGGGACAGGGTTCCGGTAATCACCTATGTCGAGGCTACCCAGGAAGATAACGATAACTTTGGATATGAGTCTCATGGTAGGGCAGGAGATGTGATTATCTACAGGAAGAACGATGGTAGTGACACTCCAGTGATACATAGGGCTCTTCTGGAGGTAGTTAGGAACGTGACTGGTTGGGATGTCCCTGGGACCTCTCTTAGGAATGTGGACAGTATATCATTGACTCTAGATTACAAGTGCTCATACCATGGTGGAAGCTACAACCTAGAAATCAGAGATTGGATTCCAGAACACTCTGGTTATCTGACTTCCGGGGATAACAACTTCGGAGGGTGCATGATTGACCAACCATCTGCAAACTCTCAGGGACAGGGCAGGGGCCTAACGGATGCTAATGGTGATCCGGTCCAGCCAGTCAGAGAGGAGTGGATAGTAGGCGTTGCATCCTCCGAGATACCGTGGATAGGTTCAATCAAGCTACTTACCACTGGAACGGCGCAATCAGTCACCCCAAAGTCATGGAGCAATCTCTCAATTGCGATAATTCTGGTTTTAGCAACACCAATTGCTTTCGACTACCTTACTGGGAACTCCCGTAATTCGGAAGAGGAGGAGTAGNCATCTCTCCTCCCAATCAGTATGAGTGCCAAGCAGATTGAAATTATCGTAAGGAGCGTGCTTGGGTAGGGTAATGATTCAGTGAGACCTGACTCTTCTTCCCCCAGTAGCTTGATTGTCATCTCTACGGAATCTTGATTTGGGATCCCCTCAGATTTAATCGAGTAATCGCTAGTAGCCCTGAAATGCAGTCCGAAAACCTCCTGTTNNGTTCCATTGCTTAGCTCGCTGGAATTCTGTGTGTTTATCTGAGCTGGGGCGATCACCGTAATTCTGATCTTCTCCGGAGATGAAAGGCTATCCATCTCGATCCTATCAACTGAACTGAAAATCGACCACCCGGATCGCTCCAATTCTTGCTCATTGGGAATATCCAAATTGAACGCGTCTCTTCCATTGCCATCATTGTAGACTGAAAAAATCAAAATCCGCTCCTCTTCTTGGATTATCGTGATTGGATTCTCCTCCAAGGCAACTCTCAATGCGGAAAACTGCTTGATAACCGCCACGATCTCGGTATCTTCTGGCTGAGTTACCGTTTCTACAGGAGCACCACCGGCGCTGGTAACTTGACTAGTTATGGTGATACTTTCTTGCCCCTCAGGATGCCTCAATTCCGCCCTCACTGAGACCTGAAATTCCGAATCCGAACCCGGTGGAATAGTCATAGAACCTGGTCCGGCCACAGCCAGAACTCCGGAGTGATAGGTTAAGTCTACATTAACATTGTAAGGATTTGAATTCTGAANGGTGCAGTAAACTATCGTCGTTCTTGTCGCACCGGGGTAGACGTCAATCGGGGATGGGTGATCGCAATCAACCTCAACCTCTGGAACCAGTTGGCCTTGTGAGGAAGGAGATACTACCAGGATAAGCGAAATAGCTAACAGAAAAGCCAATACCACTCTCACATCACTACTTCAAGCTGGGTGTAAATAAACCCAGAAGTGAAATTTTCTAGANCAACACGGTTAATTCTGCTTGTACCAAGCTTCGGCATCGTCCGTGGCTACTTCTCCGGGATCGGTAATTTCCGTAATCCCCGGAGCCTCAGCTGTCTCGAATACCGCACCTTGGTTGAGTATGACCCTGCCTTGCTCGTCCACTTGGAACTGGGTCGGGCCGGTTTCGTTCTCCATAGTCAGGGCCATTATAATTCCAATAATCATTACGAAAAATCCACAACAGGCACAGCCGCTAGATACTGACGCCCCTATTATGCCCCCTATTGCATCTCCGATGATATCACCGATGAGATCTTCGTGAACAAGGTAGATTTCCTCACTAGCCGAAATTTCGTAAGACTGNCCTACGTATANTNTCGAGATTTTTCCTAGGTGCCAGTATCCTGGCGGATCATCCCCCCCTCCCCATGGCCTATCTCCGGACTCATCGCACCAATCATGANTCCACTCTGGTTCTCTAATAAGGCTCTCTTCATTTGTATTGTTGATAGTCAATGAGAAGTCCTGGCATTGATCACTGATTGAATTGGACCTATCCTTTACGAATACTAGGTAGCTAACCTCCTCCCCCTCTCCTCTACCTCGCTCCTCTAGAGCCTCGAAAACCCCTGTTTCACCATTCCATGAGCTCTCATCAGGAACCCAGTTCTCGTCTGGCTCTAAGTCAGATAGTCCCATACTGCTCAAAACAGTGAATAGTATTCCGAGCCCAAATAGCACCCCTCCGACGATCATAGTCCATTTAGCGGCATTATTCATACGATTACGACTACTCTATTCCCTACAAACCCATCCCTAGTCCGCATCATAAAATTACTATTACNCTGCTCTTCCACTTAATGAACAGATGTCGAGACCTGCTCAAACAACATAATCNCGATAATGCCATCTACAGGACTGAAATCTATGATATCGATTTATACAATCAAGAAAATCGCAGCCTCTCGTGTTCGACGCTTTGTCTGACCTAGCTCATCATGAAGGAGTGGCCTACCTGGGTATGATTCTAATTCTCAGTGCATTCTTTTTGGAAACTCGCGACATATTGCACAGCAAGGCAGCCACGTATCTTTGTCTGATGGCTACAGGAGCAGGTTTACTTGCAATCCGGGCGTTCCTCATTGAAGAATGGGCATTCTTCATCCTTGAGGTAGCATGGTTCGCAGCCGCTGTGCTTGGGTTGTGGACAACCAAGTCAAATGATGACTGATGTTTAGGTAGCTAAATTTCGGATGTTCATGTTGTCTAGGAAAACATAAAGCAAGAATTTCNAATCCAAATCAGTAATGCGGAATAGTCGGATCGTAGTATTGACGGGTGCTGGAATCAGTGCGGAGTCTGGAGTCAGGACCTTCAGAGACAATGATGGCCTATGGGAGAATCATCGAATAGAGGACGTTGCGACTCCAGAGGCATGGAGAAGGGATCCATCCCTGGTTTGGAAGTTCTATCAGGCGAGAAGGAAACAGTTACTACTAGTTGAGCCAAACCCGGCCCACAAGGCATTAGCCCGACTAGAATCTGACGTCGAGTCATTCACACTGATCACTCAAAACGTAGANGACCTGCATGAGAGAGGGGGCAGCACTTCCCCAATTCACATGCATGGAAGCTTGAGGACACTTAGATGCGAGGAAACAAGCAAGGCAGAAGTGAGAATGGCGAATTCAGATTTNGGTGAGGATTTTGTGTNTTGCAATTGCTGTGNCNAGGCATCTCGAATGAGGCCGGACATTGTCTGGTTCGGGGAAGTCCCGATGAGAATGGAAGAGATATACANATCAGTGGAAGAATGTGACATTTTCATCGTCATTGGTAGCTCGGGTCACGTTTACCCTGCCGCTGGTCTTGTTAATTTTGCAAACTCCTCCGGAGCCCGCTCTATTCTCGTAAATTATGAGGTTCCCATAAATGGACATGATTTTGACGAGGTCCATATCGGAAGGGCAGGAGAGCTACTTCCCGGTATCGTAAGCTCGTGGTTGGGCGATTAGCATCACTTCGACCAGTTGAATAATTCTCCCACACTGTTGAAAAATCTATTCTCGATAGNAGTCAGTTTTGTTATTGCTTTGTTGGTGCTCGGACCGTCCTCTTTCCATATGGGGACCATGGATGTCCACACCCCTTCTCCTTTGATACGTGAGTAAAGAGCTGCACCCACATGGATAGCTATCAGGATGTAGCTCAAATCTGCCGAGAACTCATGTAAGGTGATTGCCAAGTCCTGCATAGGCCCATCTTCGACCCCTTGTGCGAATAGGGCAGCAATCATCAATCCCGATATTGGCAACATAACTAGGCACAGGTACATGCTAACATGGATAGATTTGGCCAGAAATTTGTGGGCTGCCGGTACCGGTTCGCTGGATCCAAGGAAGGTATCGAATCTTCTCATGTAGAAGTATCTCAACAAGACAATGATCAGGAATAAGCTCGCAAAGGCTACCTCGAAGGCAAGCAACCCAGAATCCTCCAGTTCGGAAATCTCGTCAATTTGCTTGAATATCCCATACGCATACAGAATGATAAATCCCCAGTGCANCGACTTGCCCGTAAATGTGTGTGTATTGGTCGCCATTANGTCGGGCCTCCTTTGTTTAGCCGACGGGTAGTGAATAATTGAAACATGGTGACGTCCACGACAGTTCATGGGAAAACGGCCTGATGTTATTCTCCTAGCCGNGCTCTTATTTCTGACTCCATTGTCTGGGTGTCTCCAAGGAGGCGGCGGAGAGACAGAGCCNGAGAAGACCCATTGGCTCCCTGACGTTGAGGACAGATCTGGCAAGATCTACAGATCAGACGACGTCTTCTCTTGGGTATCAAAGAACGGTACATACCTGATTGATGAGGTACGTTCTGTATACGTCCCCGTGCCTAATATCGACGCATCTGACGGTGGTGCTGGAGTCACTGGAGGCGCCGAGGTCCATCTCGGCCTGTGGCTACCATTAATCGAAGGATGTGACTGGGAATCTACCGATGTCCCAGAAGAGTGCCGAGTCCCNGTCTTAGCTGAGATAGGACCATACTACGATGATGGCGACGTTGACGCACTGACTCCTGCGGACCGTCTCGGCCGATTCCTAATCGAGAACTACGTTCAACATGGATACGGGGTGGCTCAGGTCTCCGTCTTTGGGACTGGTGAGTCTAATCACTGCATGGACCTGATGGGNCANGANGAGCAGGCCGGGATCAAGGCAGCAGTGGACTGGCTTGGCTCCCAACCATGGTCGAATGGCCACGTCGGAGCAATTGGAAAATCGTACGACGGCAGCACTCCGTGGAACGCTGCCGCAGCCGGTTCCGAGTATCTCGCCACTATAGTTCCGATGTCGGGCCTCATAGGGGTGCATGACCTGATGTGGAGAAACGGAAGCATGGAGTTCCGAGGNGCAATAATGCACAATGGCGTCTATGGTTCGTTCGGACTAGATGGTGATTCAGGAGACATAGAGAATGCCTGTGAGGGATATCTGGAGGGTTATTACGCTGGACCTGCGGCGTATATGACTGGCGATAATCTAGCATGGCTCGGTTCCGACTACTGGGAGGAGAGGCACTTCCTTACCCATGCTCTAGATGTATACGAGGGCTCGATTTACATTATCCACGGGATGCAGGACTGGAACGTAGACCCTCACATGGCCTTCCCCGTTCATCAGATGTCTATCGATGCGGGCTTCGAAGTCAAGGGCCTATACGGCCAATGGGGCCATGACTATCCAGACCGAGTTAGCGGCCACTCCGGACTTTCAAGCGGAAGGGGTGCGGAGGCATACCCCTACACCCTAAGATGGGATTGGGCAGATGACCTTCTTGAGTGGTTTGACTACTACCTACGTGGTATTGGNCCGCAACCTAGGCTTATTGCTGAGATACAAGACAATATGGGTGGCTGGCGGGTCGAGAATACCTATCCCCCCCNTGATCTCGAGTGGATGATGATATCAATGGAGGAGTGCGATGTACTACTAGGCGGGTCAACAGTCACCTCTAGTAGCCAAAGTGTAATCCAGTGCCCTGCGTTCGAACAGGAGACTCGAATCGTAGGCACCCCTACATTCCATGTAGAGGCTCAGATAGGTCTCCTCTCTACCTCTGGGCATCTTTTCGTCGAGATGGTACGTACTTCAGATGAGATGCATCTCGGGCATGCGGTGATGGACCTGCGTTTCCACGCCGGTGGAAGAGAGGGGCAGACGCTACTACCAGGAAGTACTGTGATTGCCAAGATGGAGTTCTTTGGCATGGACGTCGTGGTTCCTGCAGGAGACGGAGTGACGCTCCTCATTTCGCAAACAGGGGAGGATTACGTTCCCAGCCCAGTATCCACTCAACCAGTTTCAATCTCCCTAGATTCCATGAGTGTCTTGGGACTTTCGACTGTTAACAGGAGTTGCATGGACCTATTCTTGCCCCCAATGCAGGACCCTTACCCATTCTGCGAAGTAACCTCCAGCTAGGGCTTACCGATACAGGCAACTATAATGATGAACTCACAGGGTTAAGTAGTCACTCTTGGTTGNAGGTATCGGTATGGTCGAAGGTATTCCCGTTGGAGATGGGGCAAACCCCCGTCCCTCTGGGAAGTTTACAGCATCAGTCTCCAAAGCAAGGATACTGACAATTGCATTCTCTCTGACTGCGATTATGCTTCTTGTGTCTCTGCAAGGTTGGATTTTCGATGAGGTTGTGGATGGGATAAACGATGAGCGTGAAGGTTACGAAAGGGTTCCAGTCTGGGAACGATCAGATTGGCCATACATTACNAACCAAAGCTATNGCTATGTCATGGAGTATGGTGAATACACGGTTTTGGAGACTGAGAACGATTGGAACTCCACGCATCATTTTGTAAATTTCGCTCTTCCTCTTAGCGAGGGAGGTTCTGCTCCTAACGGNGTAGTCAGCCTCGCTGTCTGGCTTCCTGATGTTCCAGATGGAGTGACGGTTCCAGTGATAGCGGAGTTCGGTCCATATTTTGATGAAACAAGCGTCGATACTCCTTCGATAGAAGTTCCCGGAACATGGCTGGGACAAATGATCATTGACCAGATTTTACCTCATGGGTATGCCTTCGCTCAAGTCTCTGTAATGGGTACGGGCAGATCAAATCATTGCATGGACCTCATGGGAAATGCCGAGCAGCTCGGTGTTGATGCTGCGGTTACTTGGTTGGGATCTCAAGATTGGAGCAATGGTGCCGTTTCGATGATCGGGAAGTCATACGACGGCTCCACCCCATGGCAGGCAGCAACGTTCGGGAATGATTATCTGAAGACCATAGTCCCTATTTCAGGACTGATAGGTGTTATGGAGCTGATGTGGAAGAATGGAAGTAGCGAAGCCAGAGCCCCAATTATGCACAATGGAGTTTACGGCTCTTATGGTATTGATGGAGACGAAGAAGACATCGGAAATGTCTGCCCTGACTACATCATTGGCCCCGGGACCGGAGTCGCTGCATATATGTGGGGTGGAGAGGTTGCAGGGACTTACTGGGAGGAGCGTTACTTCTTGGATAGAGTACTGCAGAACTATCGTGGCTCNGTGTACCTNATTCAGGGAATGCATGACTGGAACGTGGATCCCCACATGGCAATACCAGTAATCAATCAGCTGATTGATGCAGGAATCGAATCGAAGGGTCTGTTCGGGCAGTGGGATCATGATTACCCAGACAGGCCCGACTACCACTTCAATCGGTCAGGAGAGGGCAGAGGTCGAGAGGCTTATCCCGAGATGGTCAGATTTGATTGGATGCAGGACTTGCTCGAATGGTTCGATTGGTACCTAAAGGGGGTAGGCGAAAAGCCAGGGTTGTTTGTTGAGATACAGTCAAATCAAGGCCAGTGGAGAATTGAGGAGAGATATCCCCCGCGAGATATGGAAACGATATCATTCGAGCTGGGCGGGGATATGATGAATGTAGCCGGGACAACCACAATATTCCCCAATGGAAACTTTGGACCTATTTACGAGACCGACCCTCTCGAGGAGGAAGTATGGATTTCCGGACTNCCAAGGCTCCACATAGATGTGAATACTGCTACACTAGGAGGTCAAATATATGCGCTGTTGGAGGATTGTTCAGATGATGGTGACTGCATTCACATCGGTCATGCCATCATGGACCTTAGGTACCATGAAGGAGGGGTAGAGGAGCAAACTTGGCTCCCCGTCTTTGAGAACATCAATGCCAAAATGGAATTCTTCGCAATAGATGCCCAGATCGAGGCCGGGCACACACTGAGGCTGTCTCTAGCGAGCACTGGTGAGGACTACCTGCCAGCTTCAACCAGCTCGATAGTTCAGATTTCAGAGGGACCAGATTCGAATCTGATAATCGACGTTATCCAGCCAGAAAGTAAGCTCCTNTTTGACCCTCCAGCGTGCACTCATCAGTATTGCCTTGATTGGACGAGCCAGTAAGGAAAGCTAACTCATCCCAATATTCCACTCAGGGGGTTATCTCTGAGCATTGACGTCCTGCTGAAGATGACAAACAAGATGATTAAAAAGAAGAAAAATATTCTCACCGCGTTTACTATCGGCCTTACATCCATTGAAATCCCATAACATCCCACTCTATGAATCCTCTATCAATTTACGGGCCTTTCTTTAATCGCAAAAAAATAACGACAATTGAAATGATTGACGGGAAGACTNTGGTCATGCTCGATACCTCAGACTTACCGGTGCATCTCGCAGAGAGGTGCATCTTTCGCTCCCAGATTATCGATAAACCCCCGTTCGTAATTCACTGGATGCGTACTGCAATCAGGTTGGAGGAGAGCCCCACATTCGATACTGCCCGACATCTAGCGAATTCTCTTGGGGTTCCTCTTCTCGTATACCACGGCATAGATGAGAGATACCCGTACGCATCATACAGACATCACAGATTTTTGCTAGAGGGAGCGGCAGATGTGGCTGACATGGCGGAATCTATCGGGGTCGATCATATTGTGCACGTTTCGAGGGAGGGCCTCAGAGGGCCATATCTTCTCGAATTAGCGATGCAATCTGGGCTAGTGATCACTGACATGGCCGATCTCCAACCATGGAAAAATTGGACCGAGAAGGTTAGCCAATACTGCTGCCTAGTGGAGGTTGACTCACANTGCGTTCTGCCGAGACCTGTTTATGGCAAATCGAAAGACAGGCCATTCAGATTTAGAGATGCAACAAAGGATGAGATGCGTAAACGCCTGACAAGAAACTGGCCACTTGTGAGGCACAAGCCTCTGAGGATGCCAGAATCATGGGAACCTCCCTTCGAACCTGTAGACGTCCGATTCGAGTTATCAAAGGATGGCGGAGTGGAACTCCTCTCCAAGTGCGACATCGATCCTACTGTCGTAGCTGTAACCGAGATCAGAGGGGGCACATCACATGCGATAGAACGCTGGGAAAATTGGTGTAAGTCGGGAATCAGAAGCTACCATACCAAAAGGAATAACGCGGCAATAATCGACGGAGTGAGTGGGATGTCCCCATGGATCCACTATGGTATGATTTCTGTATTGAGGATAGTAAGGGACGCTGCATCCATCGGGGGGAAGGGAGCAGTGAAGTTCCTCGATGAGATGCTTGTTTTCAGAGAGCACGCCCAACACCATGCTCACGCGATCAGAAATCCAGAAGAGTGGTCCAACATCCCTAGTTGGGCGATCGAATCATGGAATACAAGAAGACTAGAAATCTCAGAAAAATCTCCCATTGAGCTGGAGAGAGGACGCTCGGGGGACCTCCTATGGGATTCAGCCCAAACAGGGCTGCTAAGACACGGTTCCATGCACAACAACNTTAGGATGACNTGGGGCAAGGCATTCGCAGGCTGGAGGGAGGATCCCNAGGAAGCAATGCGCTTAGCATTGGAAATGAACGACAGATTCGCCCTAGACGGNAGAGANCCCAGCTCAATTGCCGGTGTCCAATGGTGTTTCGGACTCTTCGACAGAGCGTTCGGTCCTCCTGATCCGGTGATGGGGAAAATCCGAAAAAGGCCTACAGCGATTCATGCGGGACGAATTGACATGCAATCGTACCTCAAAATAACAAATAGGGCCACAGTAGGGGGGATATTGGAAATAGGAATTGTCGGCGGGGGGCTGTCGGGAATGTTTGCCGCGAGACTGCTNTCCGATTTGGGGCACAATGTCACGATTTGGGATAAGGGGTCCAATCTAGGTGGAAGGCTTACAGGCTGGGAGACCGACAGAAGGGCCTTACTGAATTTGGGAGCAAGATCTCTAGATTCAATACCAGAATGGATGAACAGATTCAGCATCGAATGGGAGTCCATTGGGATGGTCAAGCGTGAGGGTAACTCCCTAGTCCCAATACTACCCNTGCCAGATTTGTTGGCCCACTTGTCGGAAGGGTCAGTGGTCCATCAAGGACACAGGGTATGTAATGTGAAATTCTTGGAAGATGGGATTATGGTGACATCGGAGCACAACCACGAAAGCCANTCTTCTAAATTCGATAGAGTAATTGTGGCAGTACCACTAGAGCAGGCAGCTGATATTGGAAAGAAAATAGACTTNGAGATCGAGGGGCAGAGCTTGCCATGCATAGTTGCCTGGGGGCCTTGTGAAAAACCATTAAAGAACTCTCCAGAAGGTTNCAACATCCACAAGGTGGACGAAATAAGCNCACTCGTAGAGCTTTCCCCAGAAATCAGCCATCAGATGATTGACCTTGACAATGATTCATTGACAAAAAAAATCACCGAAAAGATCGGCCTCACCGACGAGGGATGGAAATCACATAAGTGGCGCTATAGCAGAGCATCCTCGGGCCCAGGCTCTGTGATATCCAGAGACGGAATTTCATTCATCGGTGACGCATTCGGGAATGAAATAGGATCCGCCGGAGCGGCGCTCGACTCTGCAGCGAGAGCAGTATCCAACATGCATCTTTCTATCATGAGTCAAGAGTTTGAGCGAAAGCCTGTACAATCGTCCCTATCTGATTGGTAAACGGAAATAGGCCGTAAATCTACGAGGCTCACAACCCGCTCTGGAAACACGTCTTCATAATGTATAANTCTGGAAAAAAAACACGCCTTCATAATGTATAATTCCACAAAAAAAACGCGCCTTGATAATGTACATGTCGATGGCCATTTTTATGATTAGATACATACTAACGATGGTTGGATCATACGCTGGACCTATGTTCAACGTGCTGGACTTCCTTCGAGACAGATTGCCATTTTAGGCAGCAAATGGCCAAGTTTACACGAGGCCCATTTGCCCAGACCGGTGCTAGTGAGAACGCCATCTCTTCTTTGCACGCAAAAGGTAAGCCAACCGTTGTGAGGCGAATTTAGACAACGGGGATATGATGAACCACTGTGGAATCTCCATTGGTAACAGGAGGAAATAGGAGCTTTGGGGAAATCAAATATCCTGGACCGAAAGGCGATCCACCGAGAACCGATTTTCAGTAACGAGAGGAGGCCCAGACNAATACTNCGATGCCACTTNCCCACGNGATTCCTTATGGNAAGAACGGGTCCATTCGTNAAATCAGCTNGAGCAGGATAGCATTGAACAACCGACTCGGTTCCTAGCCCATTCAGGCCGCTTTTTGAACCACTTGTCGTCATACTCAATCTGTTCNCCGTACGGACTCTTGAGCATCTCGTACAACTCCACAGCCACAGAGTAGTCCCCTTTCTCTGCTGCATCTATCGCCAATTGGGCCATCCAGTTCCTAATTACGAANTTGGGNTTTGACCGGAGCATCGCAACCCTATCAGGGCTTCCAGCCACTCGGTCCCACCACCGNGCCAGCCACGTGTTCCACTCTTTCCATGGGATCTCCCCCTCCTCATAGAAGGCAGGTAGCAGGGTTTCCACATTTGGCCCATCAACGGATGATAACATTCTGAAGAAAATCGTCATGTCGGTCTCAGTCATCTGGAGAATGGATGTGAGTTCAGTGACTAGCTCACCGTCCTCCTCCTCAAATACTCCAAGCCCAAGCTTTTCTGCCCACATCATGCTACTGTGCCTTTTGTAGGATTCGTGGTATGAGCCGAGGATTCCATTGAGTTTCCTTGTGTCCTCCATCAGCGGAGAGATGGCTTCTATGAGGCGAGAACTGTTCCAAGCCCCGATCTGTGCCTGCTGTCCGTACCTGTACCTCCTTGTTCTAGCATCAGTTGTATTTGGNGTCCAGCCCGGATCAAAACCCTCCAACCAACCATAGGGACCGTAGTCAATGGTAAGTCCGTGGATGGACATGTTGTCGGTGTTCAGGACGCCATGTACGAATCCGACGCGCATCCAGTGGGCGATGGTCTCTGCCGTCCTCTCGACAACCTCCCTCAGCCATTCGACAAGCCCCTCGTCAGTGTCCGAGGAGTGCCTCGGGAAATGCCGTCTGATCGTGTTTTCAACCAGTATACGCAGGGTTGCGAAATCTCCCGACATGGCGTGGATCTCGAAGCTACCGAAGCGGATGAAGCTCTCAGCCACTCTGCAGACTATTGCTCCAGGCTCGGGTGCAGGCCTCCCGTCGTACATAACGTCCCGCATAACTTTCTCACCAGTGGTCACTAGGGAAAGCGCTCNTGTTGTGGGCACTCCGAGGTGATGCATCGCCTCACTACANAGGAACTCTCTGATTGAAGAACGCAGTACAGCCCTACCATCGGCGAAACGGGAGTATGGTGTTCTACCCGATCCCTTAAGCTGTAGCTCGAGGAGTCCGTTACCGGTGTCCACCTCACCGAGGGTAATCGCTCTCCCATCCCCTAGCTGTCCTGCCCAGTTTCCGAACTGGTACCCACCATACCTCTGGGCGTATGTATCCATGCCTTCAACCATTTTATTGCCACCGAGAATCTCCGGCTCCGCTATTTCTAGGCCAAGCTCCTTAGCAGTCTCATTTGACCACATCCTAAGTATCGGATTCGGCATGGGTTCAGGACAAACCCTCGACCAGCATGCTGCANGTACCTGCCTAGGCCCACCTCCGATCTCTTTGTCCCCAGGGGTCTCATTTAGGAACTGGCTTTTCCATCTNAATGAGCTCAACGACCTCTGTTCCACGCGGTTGTGTTCATCATGGCCCAATTGAAGTTGTGCATGCTGAATTGGCTAAGCCTCTTTGGAGATAATTCAATTTCCGGAGTGGTCATGCAGTCGTAAGGAGTTGACAGAATTCTAATATTAGTGCATCATCTTATGATATATGCAAACCAGTGAGATACTTTCACAGTCCAAGGAAATCCATCAATGGATAGTAGAAAAAAGAAGAACGATCCACCGTCATCCTGAACTGATGTATGAGGAGTTCAAGACAAGCCAACTCGTTCAGAATACTTTGAAAGAGTTAGAAATCTCATATGAAAAAGACATAGCCATAACAGGTGTTGTCGGGTCCATCGGAAATGGAAATGGTCCGTGTATTGCATTAAGGGCGGACATGGATGCCTTACCAATTCATGAAGAAGCAGATGTCGACTTTAGAAGTGAAATCGATGGCAAAATGCATGCCTGCGGCCATGACTGCCACACTGCAATGCTTCTAGGAGCAGCAAAAGTCCTGAAACAAAACGAACANACTATCGAAGGTACGATCAAACTTATTTTTCAACCCGCAGAAGAGGGCGGGGCAGGAGGGAAAATGATGAGGGAACAGGGTGTCCTGGAAAATCCCGAGGTGGAGCAAATTTTTGGATTGCACGTCACTGATAAATTGCCTGTTGGAGCTCTGGCATCAAGAGAAGGCACACTTCTTGCGGCCACTTCATCAATCAAAATTTTAGTTAGAGGGAATGGGGGTCATGCAGCAATGCCTCACCTTACTGTAGATCCGGTAGTCACAGGGGCGAAGATAGTTGTCGAACTTCAAACATTAATTTCCCGTGAGCTAGATCCCTTGGAATCAGGAGTAATCAGCATCACCATGGCAAATGCAGGAACAGCAACCAATGTGATACCGCCCACAATGGAGTTGCAAGGTACAATAAGATCACTGACGAGCGAAGGCATTCATGAATTACAGAAAAGAGTCAAAGAGGTTGCTCAATCGATAGCATCCGCCAATAGATGCGATGCAGAAGTTACTTTCCCGGGAAATGATTTCCCCCCCACTGTAAACGATGCTGATTGTTGGAAGCTGAGTAGGTCTGCAGCAGAAGACATTCTTGGAGAGGGAGGAGTCGCAGAAATGGGGCCGATAATGGGTGGGGAAGATTTCTCATACTACACCCAAGTNATCCCTGGATGTTTTTCTTTCATCGGCGTTGGGAACCCAGAAATAGAAGCATATGGCGTTCATCACCCTAAGTTCAAAGTTGATGAAGATGCCCTATCTTTGGGTACTGCCATTCATGTCAATACCGCATTCAATGCATTGAAGAGCTCAACTTAATTCCTGAGAATCCCACGCCCGAATTAAAGACATGGAAAAGGAGAGCAATCAAACTCCTTTTCTGAAGACTTCAGTGTTTAAAGAATCCACAAAGAAAGGTCTCCGGCTGGGATTGATTTTAGATTCTGTGTTATTCGCCTTCCTGGTCTTAATCGCAATAAAGGCCGGTTTTTAGGTTAGTAATCGCTCTAGTAAGTTAGTCAGTGTGAAATAAGATGTCCTTTCTTAGCGTTTCGTGACTAAAGANAANCAGTTTGCAGTTGGCGTCATCGGAGTGGGCAACATGGGTGCCGCTCTGGTTCGTGGTATCATCGATCGGGAGACTGAGACGGCTAATGCGGTCATCATCTGTGATCTCGACAAGGTCNTGGTCGATCGTCTGTGCGAAGATCTCGGAGTCGTGGATGGAGAAAATGCCGCTAAAGTGGCTGCGTCTGCTGAACTCGTCGTCCTAGCAGCGAAGCCCCAGAACCTACCAATTCTGCTAGATGACATCTCGCCTTCGATTAATGCCGATCAGACCATTATGAGTATCGCAGCAGGAGTAACCACCGAATCGATAGAGAAGAGACTAGGACGCAAAACATCTGTTATTCGAGTGATGCCGAACCTACCTGCCCTGGTAGGGGAAGCAGTAAGCGTATTCTGTGGTGGCTCACACACCTCTGATTCGGACTTTGAGAGAGTGGAAGCGGTACTAGGTGCGGTAGGAGTATCCTTCGAGGTGCCCGAAGAGCTGATGGACCCAGTCACAGCCCTCAGCGGAACAGGGCCAGCGTACGTATTCCACACGATGGAGGCTATGATTAGCAGCGGGGTAGAGATGGGGATTCCCCCGGAGATGGCCCAACGACTGGTCTTGCAGACCGTCTTCGGCGCTGCTCAGCTTGCAATGGACTCCGATCTTGATCCAACGACCCTCAGAGAGGCGGTAACATCCCGGGGCGGTACAACTGATGCCGCAATCTCATATCTCGAGGAGCACCATTACACGCGCCTCGTAATCGAAGCTATCCTAGCAGCGATGGACCGCTCAAAGGACCTAGGTCGCGAATACCCGTCATAGCAAATACAGTTAACCGAGTTTGAGAATACCTGTCAATTCCAGAAGGATTGTAAATCACACCAATAACGATGTATCATGCTGGAACTGCTCTTTTTCTACCCTAGTTTTAGGAGGTTTGTCGGATTCTTCTTGATTTCATTCTGGACAATTTTTTGTATTTTTGGAATATTCCGACTTTTAGACGACCCCAGACCAGAAGAAGTGGACTTCTTCAGGGAATTATGGAAATATCCCGCCATTTCTGCCATGATTGGGCTGATCTTGTTTATCACCGGCGCCCCTGCACCGAGTAAAGAATCATCAAGTGATGAGGAAATAACTCCTCAACACACTTCATCTGAACGGGAGTACAAATCACGAGAGAAAGTCGATGATGGCCCGAATTGGTGGGAATTCGGATCCGAACCACGTTGATGACATCTGTGTACCAGTTTAAGCCCAAAACTAGTGATTATATCCCGTCCACATAATGGAATACCATGCGCAGTGTCGTAGAAATCGTCCCTACCCATGTAGTCCGCGAAGGTGGTGGCTTCAAGGTTCGTCGACCGTTCAATATGGGCAAAGTCCTGAGCCCGTTTCTACTCATCGACGAGATGGGACCGGTAGACTATGGCCCAGGTGAAGCAGTCGGAGCCCCATGGCATCCTCACAGAGGATTCGAGACGGTCACTTACCTCCTCGACGGGAGGATGAGGCACGAAGATAGTGAGGGGAACACCGGGGAGTTGAACCCTGGGGATGTTCAGTGGATGACCGCTGGGCGCGGAATCATACATTGTGAAGAGCCGCACGACGAGTTCTTCAAGACTGGGGGGAAGACTCATGGATTTCAAATCTGGGTGAATCTTCCCGCTGCTAACAAAATGATGGAACCTAGGTATCAAGAAGTTCCCGAATCTGAATCCCCCACTATCCAACTAGACGGGGTATGGGCACGGGTAATTGCTGGCGAATGCTTGGGTGAATCTTCCAATATCGATACTGTAATTCCAATCACACTAATCCATGTCAAGATGGAGAAAGGTACCAAGCTAGTACAAAAAATTGAATCAGATTTGAATGGGATGATTTATGTCTTCGACGGTGGGATTCTAATCGAGAACAAGATGAGTGTCAGAACCAGACCACTCCCCTTTGGCCTCGGTACCAGGCAAGCGATTCAGAATGGGGAGTTGGCAATACTATCCGAAGGAGAAGAGATTACCATTCAATGCACTTCCCGATCCGAGTTCCTAATTCTAGCTGGACCCGAATTGAACGAGCCAGTAGAGAGGTACGGCCCATTCGTGATGAATACCAGAGAAGAGATTCACCAGGCATTTTCAGATTTTCAAAACGGAAGATTCGCGAGTTAACACGACGTAAGAAATCGAATTTACTTTACAGAGTAGTGGAGATCTGGTTAGGCTAGAACCGTCTGCGAACAGCCTTCACCTTTCCCTAACCTTATCAGAGATGTTTCCAAGAATCACCAAACCCCCGAATCCTCCCACAATCAGGCAGGTCGCTGGAAATATCGTCTTAGCCAACGGTCCGTATGGCTCCACTAGATAGCTTCCGATTAAGAGCCCAATTATTCCGGTAACGAACGGTATGGTATGAAAAGGCCATGACAAATTATCAGCGTATCTATCCTGCATGAGTCTCACTGAAGGGTAATTTTGCAAAAATGGCATTACTATTCTAGAGAGATCGCCACCACGGACACAGGACCGGGGCTCTTGGTTCTCTCAGCAACAGCCTCCACATCAATACCGCAGGTTTGGCTATCATCTGGGAATCTCGCCTTCCCAAAGCGGTAGGCGGCTATGCAGACGTAGAGATGTGCTCCTGTGATTGCGGACATTAGTAGCTGTTCTACCAATGACGTCGTGGTGGTCCAGGTGCCGAACAGTGCCGAGGTAAGGCCCAATGCTGTCGATACCAATGAGGCGACTACTGCAATGTGCATCGAAAGTGCGTTGAGATCAGGCCTTCTTACAGAAACGATTCCTGCGAACAAGAGAAGACCTCCGAAGAGCGTTGGAAATAAGGCGGTAAGGTAGTCAGTGTGCACGAAGAAAACTAGACCAAGAAACACCATCAATGCTCCAGTCAAAACAGTCAGTTGGGGTATAGCTAGACCCGATATGTTGTATTTTTGCATAGGCTTAACATCTCCGTTCACTATATTATACCCTGTTTTGCAACGTCCTCACTTTGCAATCCATAATAGCTAGTGACCATCATTCTCGAGACTCTGTTTTCACACATAGAGGATCTGGAATCAAACCATCTGATCCAATGCGTATACTACGAAGTCGGAAACATTCGTTCATATCGATGCCAATGGACAGTAGAACATGGCAATCGAAGTCGTCTGGTTCAAGAGGGACTTGAGGACATATGACAACCCACCATTAGTGGAAGCCTCAGAATCAGGCAAACAGGTAGCTTGTATTTTCTTAATCGAGCCGGAGCGCCTCGATCAGCCCGACTCCGACCCAATTCACATAGAATGGGAGCTGGACTGTGCAATCGAACTCAGAAGGGAGCTAAAGAATCTGGGAGGAAGCTTGGAAATCAGAAATGAGGGTGCCATATCCGCATTTGCAGACATCCATTCCAAGAACGTGATTTCAACAATCAGAAGTCATGAGGAAACTGGGACTGGGTGGTCATTCGACAGAGATAAAAGAGTGAGAAGATGGTGCCGTAAAAACGGAATCGATTGGGTAGAGTACCCCTCTAATGGAGTAATAAGGGGATTGAGAAACAGGGACAAATGGAAGTCATCGAGAGATCGGAGGATGCGTCTTGAACTGATAGACCCACCAAGGCAAATCAATGGATTCCCATTGGGTAACGCAATCCCTACCATGGAATTATTGGGACTCGAAAGGAGAGATGTCCTTCATCGACCCAAGCCTGGCCAGGAGGCGGCGATAGAAACCCTGGAGTCATTTCTCACAGTCAGAGGTGAGAGCTACAGGTGGGCGATGTCAGGACCTTCCCAAGCAACCATCCACTGCTCCAGGCTCTCACCATACTTGAGCGCAGGATGTATATCGATGAGAAGAGTTGTACAGAAGACCTCAGCTCGAATGAGGCATCTCCGGGAGAAGAGATCAGAGGGACAGGATACCGAACGCTGGCTCAAGAGCCTCTCATCGTTCCAGAGCCGAATCGCATGGCACTGTCATTTTATGCAGAAGCTGGAGAACGAGCCCACTCTCGATATAACAGCTCAGAACCCGCTAATTGACAATAACCTCAACAGGGAACTAGACCATTTGAAATTCGAGGCATGGTCAGAGGGGAGGACTGGATGGCCGTTCTTCGATGCCTGCATGCGTAGTCTGATCGCCACTGGATGGATAAACTTCCGGATGAGGGCGATGTTGATGTCAGCTGCCTCCTACAATCTCTGGCTCCCATGGAGAGAGACAGGACTCTACCTCGCGAGGCAATTCTTAGACTACGAGCCTGGGATACACTGGTCGCAGGTTGGGATGCAATCGGGAACCACGGGAATCAACTCGGTAAGAGCATACTCCGTCACAAAGCAGGGTAGGGATCATGATCCGAAGGGCGCTTTCATAAGAAGCTGGATCCCAGAGCTGAATCGGGTCCCTGATGAGTACATACACGAGCCGTGGAAGATGCCAGCCTCGATTCAGACAGAGTCCGACTGCGTCATAGGAGTAGACTATCCTCACCCAATTGTCGACGAGGCTTCCACTAGGAAGGAGGGTGTAAGGATGACCTATGCGGCGAGAAGGGGGGATGAGGCCCGAGAGGCCAGCAAGAGGGTGTATGACAAGCACGGTAGCAGGAGGAGGCCAGTTAATCGTAAGAGGGCCAAGGAATTGGATAAGAATCAGACTAAGTTATTCTGAATTCCGTATTGAATCTCGCGGCGACCTCGAAGAGGTCGTAGAAGGCGTCAACAGTGTGTTCGATCGGGTTCGAGTATCCCCCGCCCATGAAGAAGACACATGGGGTTATGCCTCCCAATTGGGAGAAGACTAGATGGTTCCTAGCCATCATTCCCCTTCTTGACAAACTCAGCTTACCCAGGGCATCGGCCTCCAAGCCGTCCACGCCTGCTTGGAAGAGTAGTATGTCAGGTGAGAAATCACTGACTATGGCCAGTGCCTGTTCCACAGCCTCGAGATACCCCTCGTCGCCCGTGCCAATCGGGAGGGGCAAGTCATGGTCGCTCTCCGCCTTCCGGAATGGGAAGTTCCCCTCACAGTGGACCGAGATGGTAACGACTCCCTCCTCGCCTCTCAGAATAGTTGCAGTTCCGTCACCTTGGTGGACATCGAGGTCAAGCACTGCGACCCTCGCGTAACCATCAACCTCTCTTGCCCGCAATGCGCAGACTGCTAGATCATTGAATACGCAGTAACCTGACCCAAAAGATCTGTGGGAATGATGTGTGCCTCCTGCCATGTTGCCTGCGATACCTCCGAAGCGAGTGACATGCTCTAGGGCCTCAACAGCGCCACCCATTATCCTCAGTGTCCGCGGAACGAATGCTTCGGTCCATGGCTCCAGACCGATCCTCCTCCTCTCTTTACTATCCAGGATTCCACCTAGGAACCTGTTGACGAAGTCCTCATCATGGGCCAACAGAAGAGACTCAGTATCGATGGGTTTTGGCTCCTCGATATTTACCAGGCCGATATCTTGCAGATGACTGAGCCTCTCCCTCAGTAGCCTGTACCGATCCCTGGGGAATCGTGCGTTTTGGTCGATACCTTCCGTGTAGCTGTCGTGGTACCAGACCGGCATCGGGCGCATATCCGACACTGTAGAACTCGATTCTATCGATATTGTGATAGAATTGGTACTTCGGTTCACGTCCAATGCAGTCGCTGTCAATCGGAGAATTCGCGATGAAGGTGAATCTATGGGCATCCCTGGGTTATGGCCTGATCTTGATCCTAACTCCAGACCTCTTCTGCGAGATCCTCCAAGCCGAGGCGGTAAATACAGCATGGTTGAGGACGATAGGAGCGGCCTTGCTCGGAACCAATGTTCTGGGAAGCTGGCTCTGGCTGAGGACCCCCAGCCTAGATATGGGCCGCGTTCAGACCGGCACAGCAGGTCTCGAGGCCCTAGCAATGACCTTATCTCTGCTCCTGGGGGAATTCACCGCGGATAACATCTGGATGGTTCAGGCATCTGTCTTCCTAGCTGTGCTAGTCACCGCAGGGCTTGCCCCCACATCAATGGAGAGAACATACCATTCAACCAAGCAATCTAATAACATTGAATAGTCAAGACATTATGGGCACTCCATGAACCCAAAGACTCTCAAGGGCCAGAGGAAGATCAGGATGGCCCCAAAGAAGACTAGAGGGAAGAAGATCCCAGAAAAAAAGATCGACGCATCTTGTAACGACCCAGGATGCGGGTGTGGAAATTAACCTGATATCATGAAGTCAATAGGTGAAATTGAGGAAGAGTTGGCAAACAAGGCGGAGCCGATCCTGGGATTCAAGCCGTCATCGAAAATCAAGAGAGGGCCAATTGGAATCCTAATCAGCATAATTTGCATAGTCATCGTCTTGTTGGAATTGAATCGTTCTGGCGTAATATAGCCTAGAGGATTTGGTGCCTGCCTAGCAGAGGACATACATTCTCATTCAAGCAAATAGCTCAGGAGATATGTGCCAATATGAACGAGGAAGATTTTGTTAATACCACCCATTTCCTTATTTAATCAAACCAATCATGGATTTTCATGGATTCCGGAGCATTTGTGTTCACTGTCGGGGTTATATTGTACATTGGTTTTGAGATAGGGGTGCTGGGGTTAGTTTTCAAAGGACTCCAAGAAAAAAAGGCAGAAACAGGGCGATTCAGCGTACCGTGGAGCGACGTGCCCCCGATACGGAAAGGACTCATCGTCGCTCTCCCACTTACTTTAGTCGGATTTTTTATCTGGCTCTACTATTACAGTATTTTCGCACCAGGACCTGGAGAGTTTTACAATCTGGAAATTGTGACAATCGGTCTATTTATCTCACTAGCTCTGATTGCTAATTTCTGGCTGATGCGTAATTGAAGATCTACCATACATAGGTAGCTTGGTTTGGCTCAAGGCGTGACAATACCAAAGAACCAAAATAATCCCAGAATGAGCTCAATAAAGTCGAAAAACCCATCAGGAACAAAGAATCGTTATAGTGCAAACGATGCAAAACCACATATGAAATAACAACCTGATTTTGAGAAGTTATGGAGGGGGAGTACAGTGCAGGAGATTTCAACACTTTCGCTTCTTCTCGAAGATCCACTCGGGACTTTCTTCCAAGGCCAGTTCCAGATGAGGTAATCGAGGAAATTATCGCTGCTGGCCTGACATCACCCAGTTGGAGCAACACCCGTCCGTTCGTATTAGCAGTAGCAAAGGGTGAAGTCAGAGATCGATTATCCGCGGAATTCCTAAGTCGATTTGAGTTAGTCAAATCGGGACAAGGAGAAGGGATTTTCGGGAAAGTTAAGGCTTTAATTCGCAGAAAAGGATTACCAACTAGTAATTGGCTAGTCCTCAAAAGATATCACAAGGATTTGCTACCAAGGTCCCGTAGAATTGGCAGGGAATTATACAAACATATGGGAATTAATAGGGACGACAAAGAGGCTAGGGATGGATTCTGGGCCAGGAATTACGAATTCTTCGGCGCGCCTGTAGAGTTGTTCTTGTTCACTCACAAAAGCCTAGGAAAGTTTGCAGCCTCTGATGCTGGTCTTTTCATGCAGAATCTAATGCTCTCTGCGCACTCGAGAGGATTGGGGACCTGCGCCCAGGGTTCCGTCGCAATTTGGGAGGATGCCGTGCGAAAGGAGTTTCAGATCAGCAAAAATTACTCTCTTCTTTGCGGCATATCTGTCGGTTATCCGAGTCAGAGCCAGGTAAACAAATTTGAGGCGAACAGAATATCTCCCTCGGAGGTAATTCTTCCAGAGAAGAGTGAGTAACTAGCCCTCAGTCCACCATTCCTTGGAATCATCTCCGCCTTCTTCTGCAACTATTCCTCTGACCTTGGCATAATAAGAGAAGGCCATGTCACTGTCTCCCTTTTCCGAGTGGACCAACTCTCCACCCTCCCAGTGCTCAAACATGCCTTCAATGCAGCTGTATTGAACGAAAGAGTCCTCACGGGACTCGCCGAGATAACAAATCCAGAATTCATTCGCGATATTGACTCCGTATCTCCAATCTTTTGGATCATCGCCGAACTCATCGAAACCGGGTCCGTACCTCGTGCCGTCTATTTCTGAGACGAAGGACCTCCTCTCATCGTAAACAGACTCCCTAATCTCTTGAGTGCTAGCCTCCCTCCTGATCTCACGAGTAGTATGATATGTGAGCTTTATAATGACGTAGGTTACAATTAATCCGAGTGTCATCATCCCTATCAATGCAATCCCCGGTATGGGTAATATCTCCCGGGTAACAATAACCATGACAGTCTCATTATTATCTTCAGTGGATGTAAATTGCACAGTATATGTGGAGTTCTTCCACACGCTGATGATCCCTATGAATTCATATCCGGGGATGCTTTCATTTGCATTATTGAAATAATCACATTCCCAAGCGTCGCATCTGTAGAAGTCAGCACCGCGGTTGTCTCCATAAAGACTCACGTTCAAATCTATTGATTTTCCTTCTTCGATCCATACTCGTAACTCACCCCCGTCGTTATACAACTTAGCTGTCCATTCGTCATCACTGGTTCCCTCCCAGATCACATCCCCTGCAAAATCGGGGTGGTCAGGCCCATGATCGCCCCAAAATGAGAACTCAGCTCCTTGGTCGATAAAGATACCAATACTGGCGAAGATTAGGCCGGGACCAAGCAAGAGTAAGATTAGACCCACTATAAAAAAAGGAATTATGTTCCCCTCAAATTCTGATGGTGCTCTATTTTTGATCGAGGGGTCCATATCTTACTACGATCGACTGAGCTCTTTTCAAAATACTCCATATCACCTCAGGTCCACATAATTTTCATAACTTGCGGAGATGATGCCTGCGAGTACCAAGTCTCTCTGAGAGTTCTTAAATTACACGAAATGGACACTTATTCTAGGGCATCCAAGTGATGGAATCTGGTGACAAGGACGCTTCGATGGGTTCACAAGTACTGGTTATGGCGTTGAATTGTGAAAGAGGCCCCAGATGCATCCCCAACGTCGGGAGTGCAGGATACTCTTGTTCCCGAGAAAGTGGTCGACGCCCTCCCAACCATGTACTGTTTCGAGACCTGCCCTTTTTGCTTCAAGGTCAAGGCCCTCCTAGGATCAAGGGGTATTGCATACTCTAAGGTCGAGGTGGATCCTACTTTCAAGACTCAACTGAAGTGGTCCGATTGGGGCCAAGTACCAGTGTTCGTCGACGTGGACGGAACCCAGGTCAACGACTCGAACTACATCCTGCACTACATTGACTCCAAAGACTCGGACTCATTTCCCAGAAAAGGCGAGGATCAACAGCAGGACCATTGGATGGATTTTTCCAACAAAGTCCTGGGAAAATCTATCGTCGCAGTAATCTACACATCGTATGGGACTTCGCTCAGAGCGCTCGATTATGTGACTAGGGTCGACAACTTCTCGTTCGGCAGCCGCCTAATCAACAAGTGGCTAGGGGCAGCCATCATGCGTATGGTGGGCAAGAGCAGAGCGAAGATGTTCGACCTACCTCCTCGTGAGAATCTTAAGTTCCAACTCGATGAGATGTCGAAGGGAATACAGGGGGACTTCTTCGGAGAAAAGGAGCCTAATGGGGCAGACTTCGCTAACTTCGGAATCCTTCGATCCATGCACGGTTTGAATGGATTCGAAATAGTCGAGAGCCACCCGGTAGTATCCGGCTGGTATACAAGGATGAGAGAGAACTCCGGCGTGTAAAGGCCAGAGAATAGTCAGAGTGTACCTCTGATGATTCGACTATCGATTCCGGGTTTCCAAATATTGAAATTCGTATACACTAGCGAGGAGTCATGTATTACAGGATTACCAAAGCAACAGTACAATCGGATAAGATTAAGGAAGCAATGTCAACAATGGAGTCATTGAGAGAAAGTATCGGGAAAATTAACGGTCTAGTAAGTAGCAATCTAATACGAATAAGTGAGACAGAAATGATTGGAGTTGCTGCTTATGAAAGTAAGGAGCACTTAGAAGCATCACAAAACGAATTCAATGAGCTCATGGCAAACATGATGCCATACATGGCAGGAACTCCAGAGGTATCTTTTGGAGAAGGAGTATTTTCCTTCATTCATGACTAAAACTCTATGCCTCGTACGAATTATTTGGCAGCGTGTGAGCCCTATTGCCGTCCGACAGACCTCATCATGACAAATTGCGAATGAGGCCAACTGCCAACACCGCCGGCGACAACCTGCCATCCTTCCTTTCCTAAATCGTTCAATTCTGCTTCAAGCTTCTTGTTTTTGGTATGTCCCACCACTTTGTACTCCCACTTGGTCATGCTACCGCATAGTGGTACGGAGCTTTAGTTCTGGGGTATTTGGCCCCCTATTATTCCAATACCGATCGATGGGCCATTGATTGACGAATCGGTAATATACCAAATGCCGGAAAGGAGACTTGTGCGTATCTTAGTGCCAGTCATGATTCTGATTTTTATGGCCTCGGCTTTGTCAGGGTGTATTGTCGGGGAGTTTGTCCAGTCACCATGACAAAGACATCCGATGCGACTTCTTGCAAAAGCATAATTAGACTAGATTTTGACAAGCATGCATGGAAGTAAACGAAATCCTGACACCAAAGAATATGCTCGTGACACTCGGAACAATAGTGATAGTGATGTCATTGTATGGGATGTCTAACGGAGATGAGTGGGCAGAAACCGGATGGGGAGAAGATAACGTACTAGCCCATGATGAGGCATATGAAGAGATGTGGGCATTGCACCTGATGCCACTCGGAGTTATGGCAATCATAACCGGAATGGTAGTGACTGGTCGGGAACTGGCAAGAGTCGCCATGTTATCCCCCGTAGTATTGGTCAATCTCATTGGCGGTATGTTAATTCTGACAAACGATAATGGCTATGGCGCGAATAGCCCATCTGGAATTTCCGCGGCATTGGCTGGCCTCATGATCCTCGCCGTTATCCTCACTTGCGCATCTGGATTTATGCATAAGGACGAATAAAAACAGAACCTATGCCCTCTGATGGGAATGTCTCATGGCCCCCAAGGAAGATGTCGGATACGTCATAGAGGGGCGCTCACGTTGTAAGAAACGGAGAAGGAATCTGACTCCAAGTGTCGGAGAATCTAGGATGTTTATAAGAAAATCAACCTGAGCATTTTTTATGGCAAGGAACTGGAACAAAATATGGAGAATGGCCCACTTAGCATTAGGATTAATGCTTGTAGTCTACCACTCCCGGATAGCATACGTAGAATATGGCTGGATCGATACTGCTTGGTCAAGTGAGATAGACAAGTTCGTATCCACGACTTTTGTCTTCATGGTGATGTGGACTGGACTCGCTAAGTGGCCGATATACCCTTGGTACAAGAAGCGCCAGAACAGGAAGAAAAGGGAAATGAAGGCTTCTGCTTCTGAATAATATCTTGTGGATATTTATTGTCCCTTCTTCGTTGGAAGTAGAGTTATGATTGCTATTGTCTGAAGAACCCAAGTACCTAGTAGGAAATAGAGGAATGATCTCTCTACTATTGGTGATACGAGAATTACGCCAAGTAGTGAAAGCCCAATTATTTGAGGAGAAGCTAGTGCTAAGCCGCTTTTCTTCACATCCCCCTCATAGAGTAACCCTCTATGACGTATGCGTAATAATGGAGCACTGATTTATGCGGACGTGATGCAGGGTAAACTGTGCTACTCCGCGTAGACATGTTGGGTGCAGGGAAAATAGATTTAAACAACTAAGACTCCTTACAAGCATGAAAAACAAGGCTCTTTCATCACTAATGGTCGTTATGTTACTTCTATCCGGCTGCCTGGGGCTTGATGGAGCAGAACAACAGACGCCCGATCCCCCCCTTGATCCCGCAACAGAACCCAATCCACTCAACGATACGGCACTCACTCTGGAACCAGAGCCCATACCGGGATGCACCAGGCCAGGTGCTCTGAATTTTGATGCAACAGCCAACCTACTAGATGACTCCTGCGTCTTCAGAGTCAGTTTGAACGATGTGTTGACGTCGATTGGGTCAGTGATTGACTCAGCGATCTCGTTCTCTAGCGACGAGGGCATCGGGGCCCCATTTGAGATATCAAACGAAAAGATGCAAATCAGTGCCAGTAGTATGGGCAATGGCTCTGTATTCGTGACAATGCGTCACCTCCAGTCTGGCTTGACTAACGTTCTGTATGACCTCCATGACTCTCATATCTGGTGCACCAACGCACCTGACACGTCATCATTCGACCAGAGCTGCTACTCTGGAAACAACCTGCCCGCAGGTGTCGATCCGATCACCTCGTGGATGGCCTCCCAACTTGGAAACATCTGGGGCGATGCCCCCCTCTCTTCGACTCTGATCGAGTTCCAGAAGATCACCGACCTACTCCACACCCTGTCATCAGTCACGGACCTGGAGTGGACCGAGGCCCTAGGAGCCACCGTGCAGAAACAGGTCTTCCTAGCCAGCACGAACACATCCCCACCCATCGGAATAGAGGTGTCGGTTAACCCAACAACGGCGAGGGTATCCTCCGCTGTGGTGAGCTTCAACGATTCCACATACATGTTCTCCCAGTACTCGGAGTACGACGGATCGGCGGTCCCGGACTCACAGAGGCTTGCGATGCAGATAGAGTGGCATGGAGAGATTGGTCGGGCGAAGTCCCTCGATCATTGCGTCTTTGGCTCGCATCAATTCGAAAACGAAAACTGGCTCATGTATGCATCGGACGGGTACTCTACCCAAGGTCCATTCATGATCGAATTCGGTGACCCAATAAGCTCCCCGGACGAAATCTACACCCCCGATTGCTCTTTGGCCACTGGGGAACTGCTGGATGAGGAAAGCCTGGGTGACTCGGTCTTTGTTTCATGGCATATATACGACGACGATGAGCCGGCAGGTTACACTTTGTTCTACCTCGCTGATAATGGGCGCGCATATCATGACTCGGACGAATCGAGGAGCGATTGCGACGGCGGAGAGGACGATTTCACGCAGGGCCGCACATGGGATACTACCTATTCCACATGCTGGTATTATTCGTATGATTGGTCCTTCGTGGAGAACTACACCCAGACAGAATACGATTGGCACACCTACCAACACTGCGAGTGGGACGCGGAATGGGAAGATTGGGTATGCACGGACGATGACGACCATAGCGATCATGAATTCCATGAATATTGGTTCTACTGCGAGCACGATCAGGATCGCGACATCTGGTTCTGTACAGATGACTTGGGCCAGTCTCCGGACCATGAGTTCACAGATGGAAACGAAATTAGAAACCAAGGCCAGATCGTGCTCGGAGACTACTTCTGCACACTTCCAGAGCATTGGGACGACCATTGCTTCCCCTTGGAGGGGGGAGACTACGAGGTCGTGGACTCTGGCTTCGGAAAGGTCGTGATGGGATTAGAGACCACTACCGTTCTCACCGTCCTGTGCATGGATGGGTCCCAGTTGAACCACGATCAGATCGGGGACATGGTCGCGGATTGCCTGGAATCAGTCGTCCGTGGCATCTCGGTGCCGTCCGACGAGCCTTACGCGTTCGTCTGCGGGGACGGTTCCCTGATACTGCAGGGATTCGTCAATGACGGTTGGGAGGACTGCACCGATGGCAGTGACGAGGGCGTCG
>PAVV01000010.1 GCA_002713185.1 Methanobacteriota archaeon
GGTTTGTGCATGGTGGTATGATGGAGAAAAAATGCATGAGCCACTAACCATGAGGGAGTGTAGAATGGCAGTAGTAAGCGATAAACACCCCTTGTGGCCTGGTAAAGGAGATGGATTAGGTGCAGGAGCTGTGGTGCCAATAGACAAAGAAGACTTATCTTTCGGAATGAATCCTGGGAATTCATCCATGTGGGTCAGTCTATCTAGTGATAGGGAGGCTAGAAAGGGGGGCGCCCCATCTAATTTTGAGGCCTTTTTGACACCTTGGTGGGGTCCACCCAGCAAACTAACTTATCGAAATAACGAGATTTCTATGGGCATGGGTTATGATATTCTCAGACTTCAAGCCATGCAGTCTAGATTAACTATTGACGGCGAAGAGTTTGAAGGAACAGCTTATTTCCAGAAAGTTACCGTCCAAGCACCATCGGTCCCATGGTTTTGGGGAATGATTCACTTCGATGATGGATCTTATCTTGACTGGTTCATGCCACATGTAACCCCATTGTCATTATCAAAGGATGACCGCCCTTGGAGAAAAAGGGACTTTTCAAGAATTCCTCTCAAGACAGCGGGAGTTTTTCATGATAGGATGAGAAATAAAACAGAGGAATTCGAAAATTGTGAAGTTGAATTGAGTAAGTCAGACAAGGGGCTTCTCGACTCTCATGGCTACTCCTTGCCTAATTTTAGAATCCGAGTCTGGAACGACAAAACAAAAGTAGAGATGAAAATCCGAGCAGTAAGTCGGGCAAGGTGGACCTTTGATCAGCCCACCAGGGGTGGTTTCGTCAGCCATCTAACTTACAATGAGTATCCCTTTGAGGTAATTGAGATAACCATAGAAGATGAAAACGGTAGCAGATCATTGGAAGATTACCAATGGATTCATGGTAACGCAGAGCACTCTTGGGGATTCTTGCATTAATGATTCCAGCGTAGTAACATCTTACAAACTCCAATCAATCCGCACAAGTCACATGTCTGAGTATATAGAGAGATATCGATCAGAAATCGACTCATCATCAGTTAGAGATGCGTTTCCAGAGATTACTGAATCAGAGACGCCCATCTGGGTAGGCAAACCATCTTTCGCATCAATGTCCGACAAATATATCCTAGCCTCAATCGTTCTTTTGGTCCATCTCTCCTTCTTTTTCGGAGAAATGCTACAACCTTCCGAGGGAGAGCAACATTCGAACTTCCTCATTTCCTCTCTATTCTGGGCTATTAGCAATACTGGAGTTACGGGTTTTGTNCTANTAATGCTNATAATTACAAAATTCAATCANTATATCAACTTCTCAACGTCAGGCAAATGGACAACTACATGGCTAATATTCAGTACATTCGTACCTCTTTTCTGGAAAATCATGGATATCATTGAATGGTTCGCAACTATCTTCTCTTCCAATTTTACCAATCCTCTACCAGAATGGAACTTTACTTGGTTTGCACCACTTGGACTTTCTTCATTTGCCATCATGGTAATTTTCACTAAGCTATATCAGAACTCATTTAANTACGCGATAACAGATAAGAGAATACATATCAGGCANAGCTTCCTTTACTTCGAAACCAGCTCTCATGGTATTTCGTATCAAAAAGTGGAGAACCTAAAGGCGGATCCAACAATTTTAGGAAGAATTCTAGGATTTGGGAATATACACATCGTCACAGGCTCTGGAGTAGGCCTCCAAGTAGAGTCTCTTGGCGCTAAGTCTGGCCTGTCTNCCGAATTCACAGAAGATAACACGCGCCGGACTCGACCACTTTCCATGATTTTCGGAATGATTGCAGTTCAGAGAAATAGAACAGTGATGGCCTCGGATCCTGCAGATTGTTTCTTTGGAATAAGTAATCCTATGGGGGTATATCGATTGATTAATGAATTGATGGATGAAAGTGTCGGCCCTGCAGGAACAATTCATTCCGGAATGCAAANGAATTAGATAATTTGAATCCGCACCGTTCATAACCCTGTGNCCTTTCTCTGGGGTTCGGGGATATGTATGTCGAATGAAGATACAATTACGAAGGCAGCACAGTGCATCACTCAGGGCGACTTTATGGGTGCGATGGAGATTTTTGAGGAACATATCAACTCAAATCGTGACGATCCAGCAGGATACCATGGTTGGGCCGAATCTGCTCTNTTTGAGATTCAGGAGAATGGTAATTTTGATGAAAAGGGCAANGACAGAATCAACGAAGGCCAGGTTGCTGCCTACTTCAAGAAAGCTGCAGCATTGGATGCCAAGAGCACCGAATATCAAGCTGCTTACGCAAATGCTCTAATTGAATTTGATCGGATTCCNATGGCTATCCGGGAGCTGAGGAAATTAAAAGAATTAGGAGATTCTTCTGANGACTTTGATGTGACTCAGGACCTTTATCAAGCTGCGAAGATGCTTATTGACAACATAGATTTCAAAACTAATTTTGATAGAAGTGAAGGATTTGCCAAGCAGTTTCTACCTGTAGCAGTAGAATTCGCCCTCTTAGGGATGGGATTCGTCTCTGCAGAAGAGGCATTGGAGTACCTCCAGACTGAGTAGGAGTGGTTTTGATTGAGCGACCGCNTATTGGTCGCTATAGGTTATCATGGTCATAAATTCCATGGGTCACAGATTCAACCGGATGTGGGAACTTTAGAAGGGTCGTTGATCAAGGCGTTGAAGAGACTGACTTGGTGGACAGATGGTTGTCTCGAGATCTGTAGTAGGACTGATGCCGGAGTGAGCGTGAGGATGAATTTAGTNAGAATAGATCTTCCTACAAATGTATCANNTAATTTATCCGATGAATCAATAGTTAGGGCCCTAAATGACCATCTCCCAATAGGTGCAGTAGCTCTGAAATCTNTGAAATCAAATCCAGATAGTAAGGTTAGATATGCGTANAAAAGACAATATGTGTACCGTCTCGAAACNATTGATGAGTGGCCCTACGAATCAGACATNCAATTATCTTCTCATGTCTGTTCCTTGTTTGAAGGGCAGCATGATTTCTCAAATTTCTGTAGATTAGAACCAGATACCGATCCGATAAGGACTGTAGACAAATGCAATCCTTGGTTTTCTCAAGATGGGAGGATGATTGGATTCTCAATTAGTGCTCGCTCATTTGTGTGGAACCAAGTTCGGAGAATCGCTTCTGCGATTTCGGGTGCAACCTCGGGAAGACTTTCAGTTTCCGAGATTAAAACCGCGCTCGAAAACCCTGAAAGAAAAGTTGATTTTGGCAGAGCACCAGCAGATGGCCTGATTTTATGGAGCATCTACCATTCAGATTTTGATCAGTTTCTTTCCGAGGACCTGCCTTCTCCAGATTTCTTTTCACGAAGGCCGGAGGATTCCAGGGAATACAGAAGATGGCGTTCAATGTCTAGTTATGAGTTAAGTGTTCTACTTGAAAGAGAGTGGCTGGCTAGGCTAGCTTGAGCTCAATATGTACCAAGTCTCCATCCGAGCAAGGCAATATCTCTCTCAGAAATGAACTAGAAATGACCTCGGCCGTACTTGTGTGTCTTGTAAGATCGGGAATAAGAATCGCGCAGTCATACCAATCGCCACTATCCCTGCATATTCTGCCCTTGAAGGCCGTAGCCCCTCCAAAGGACCTTCCATCCCTCTCAAATCCCTCTATCTTGTGGGCCTCCACAGAAACATCAGACTCCTCGCTTTCAAGTCCAGAAATTGCTCTCAGACTCCTGAATTCCAATTTGTTTTCAGTTCCTACTTCTACATTTAGGGTACCTGGCCACGCGCCTACTCCCAATACTTTCTTGAATTGAGTTTGGTAATGATTTTGAGACATAAAAACATGTGCTCTTCCAAGCCCACTGCTCACCCTCCCACTAATTCGCACGTCCCCCGCCTGACTAGGAGACTCATAAGGTTCAGCCAAGTTACAATACAAATGTAGATCCCTGTTTAGCTACTTTCCAACCCATATCGNTGATCTCCTTATATTCCTTGGATTCCTCATCTAGGATTGGATTGGTATGGTTCATATGGATGAAATACAACTCTGGATCTCCATTAGATCTATGGCCAAGCCTCCCAATTGTTTCTGAGATTGTTGGGTGCGGAATATCAGCAATATCCCTATTTTTAATTTCCATATCGTTCCAGAAAGTACCATCTAACAGGATTATATCTACTCCAAGAGAAGACCACCATTCTCTTATCGTCTCGTAACCACCTTGATTCAGAGTCTCGACCCAATCATCATGGTCCGGAAGAAAGAGAATTGACTTCTTTTCTCCTCTTATTATTATGGCATGAGTATCTGATAACTCATCTCTGTGTGGGACTGGAATNAACATATACTCGAATCCACAGCCATCCTTCGGGGTGAAGAAACTCCCTGGTGAGATAATTTTTGTAAAGAATGGATCTTCCAACCTTCTCCCTTTCAANTCAAGAAGTACCTTCTTACTNACAAACAGAGGAACATCTATTGAGCCAATTGCCTCCTTACCAAACTGACCTAATCCGTCAATATGGCCTAGATGTGTATGAGTCAGACACACAGTCTCCGGGGCTGAGACTCCGACTCCCAAAGCCTCTGCTGCGATTACAATTTGCTCAGCTAAGCTTCTCGTTGCTTCAATTAGGTGAAAGCTACCGTCTTTACCCCTCAGGGCGCACGAAGAAGGAAAAAGCCTCATTGAAGGTTTTTTTATGGCGATTCTACAATTCCTGCAAAAGCATCCGGCCTGTGGGACGCCTCCATCCTGTGAAATTCCAACAATTGCCAACTCTACGGTTCGCGAGCCCATGAATTCGGATGATGGCTTCTCACAAAAATACTACTCGACACTCCGATTAATCAATGAACTACAAACCCCTCTCAGAGTTATGGCCGTTGATATCTCGTGGATGAACGAGAGGTATGAGGAACTTAGATCGCAAGGATTGGACTGGAAGCCACCTACATTGGAAGCTGCAAGCGAACCGAGATGTCAAATTGATGGCAGAGAAATGATTATGCTTTCAGCCAATAATTATCTCAATTTGACTACCCATCCAAGGGTAATTGATGCCGCCATAAGGGCAACAAGAAAGTATGGCACAGGATCAGGTTCAGTGAGGGCCATNGCTGGAACAATGGATATTCACATTGAAGCAGAGAAAAAGTGTGCAGAATTCAAAGGTGTAGAATCATCATTAATCTATTCTTCTGGCTATGCTGCCAACGTGGGCCTTATNCCCACTCTCGTCAGAGGGGCAGATGACGTGATTATATCCGATGAATTAAATCATGGATCAATTATAGATGGTGTACGATTAACCAAGGCCTCTAGGGCCGTTTATCCACATAATGATATGGGGGCCTTGGAAAAGGTACTCAAGGAACATGAGGATTCCGGAAGAAAACTGATAATTACTGACGGCGTTTTTAGTATGGATGGAGATATCGCTCCATTGGATAAAATTTCCAAATTGGCAGATGAATACGGAGCGATGACATTCGTAGACGACTGTCATGGTGAGGGAGTTCTAGGTGAAGGAAGGGGAATAGTGTCACATTTTAATCTCCAAGGAAAGGTTACATTTGAGGTAGGTTCATTCTCAAAGGCTCTGGGGGTACAGGGTGGTATTCTCGCCGGGAGTAATGAAGTTAGAACTCACGCTCTAAATCATAGTAGGTCGTGGCTATTATCGGGAAGTCAACCACCCGGGGTGGCAGCCTCTCAAAAGGAAGCAATAGAGGTCCTAATGGAAGAGCCTGAGCACGTTGAAAAACTATGGGAAAATACGACATACTTCAAGTCAGAACTTGAATCATTGGGATTCGATACAGGTGTNAGCGAGACCCCAATCATTCCTGTTATGTGCGGTGAAAGNNCAAAGGCACAGAATCTNGCATCTTACATGCGTGAGGANGGGGTTATGGTTGGAGCTATCGTTTTTCCAATGGTTTCAAGAGATAAGGCTAGAGTGAGAACTCAGATGTCTTCTGGAATTAGTAGGGAAGAACTTGAAACCGTTTTGGAATCCTTCGAAAGGTGTGGTAAGAAGGTAGGTTTGATCTAAAAAATAGCTTCTACGCTTCCCGAAAAACCAATTTTGTCGAAACTCTTTGCTGTAACTTCAGTCGGAGGGATTATGATACAGTAGCGGATACCCTAGGTGTAGGCCGTACCATGTCAGACGATGAAACAATATTCTCAATTTCCGAGGGTCACCTCGACACCGGACTAAGGGGCATCCCAGTTGGAACCTGTAGGACCTCATATGTCGATCCAATTGAGGGAGTACACTATGTGGGATATCCTGTAGGGGACCTAGTAGATCTTGAGGAGGAGGATGTAATATTCCTTCTGCTAAATAAAAGACTACCAGATAAGGACGAAGCNCAAGCATTCAGGAAGGAGCTTGCTCATAGGGGGGCGCAAATTCCCACCGGTGCGCTAAGGGTTTTGGAGACTCTGACTCCAGGTAGCGGCCACCCCATGGACTGGCTATCGATCGGGATTATGGCTATGGGGGCTGCTGAAACAACTGGAGATACCAGAGCAGACTCGATGAATCTGATTGCGAGAATGCCAGAACTTATGGCGAGGATTTTCATCCTAAGGGGTGGGAAGAAGGGAGGATTAAAGCCGAGGAATACAAATCTTGGGCTTGTCGAGAACTTTGTTCACATGCTGGGTATTGAGGGTGAGGAAGCCGAGCGGATGAATCGAGTTCTGAGATTCTTTTTCATATTACACATGGATCATGGAGGTGGAAATCTCTCCACTTTCTCAGGGAAAGCAGTTGCGTCCGGTTGGGCTTCGGTATATTCGGCCCTGTCCAGCGCGATGAATGCCCTATCTGGGCCCCTCCATGGCAGGGCAAACCAAGCCTGCCTTGAATTCGTTCAGAGGATTGGAACCTCCGAACCGTCCGAGATCGAGAGTTTCGTTAGATCAGAGCTAGCTGCTAAGAGGCCAATATACGGCTTCGGACATGGCGTACTAAAGGCGGAGGATCCAAGAGCTAGTCTGTTAATCGAACTAGGTTCGGAGGTCTGCCCTGAAGATGAGAACTATAAGATCGTCAAGGCGCTTAGAGAAATTATCCCACCTATTCTAAAGGAACATCCGAAAATTAGGAATCCATATCCAAACGTGGATATCGCAAGCGGAACACTATTACATTCAATTGGCTTTAGAAAGCCAGACTACTATACTACCTTCTTCGGTTGGGCTAGAGTAGCAGGGATATGTGCCCAGATACTCGATGAAAGAGAATCAAGGGATGGCAGGGGGGTCCCAATTTATAGGCCAAAATACCTCCCTGTTGATCAACCCCTAAGAAGACTTGATTGATCAAGAACTGTGAGTCTTTCCAGCTCCTCTGTGCCCCAATATTCTGGGACTCCCCCAAGGGAGACCTTCTCCAGATTCTGGAACCCATTTCAATGCATTACCAGGCCAAAACATTCTCTTTGCATGGTCAAGAACAATCTTCTCCCTGTTTGCGTTACTTAGCTCAGACCAAGTTGGCAATGTTTTAGCAGCCTCTCTAATCAGTTCCGGGTACTCTGGAACAGAGGCGCTATTTAGCCTATCAATCCACTCTTTGTCTAAGGGTTGGCTTCCAGGCCTAGGCCATCTAGGGCTACCGTCAGGCTTGACATAGACATTTGGATTCATTTCGTCCGATACTAGAGAAACTCCAGCTCCAATAAGCGAATCTTCGTATCGCAATGGTGCAGGCCAAACAAAAACACCCATTCCTCTTCTAGCCCTTTGTAGTCTCTCTAGACTCCTGCCAGATAGTCCTACAGGTAGCCTTGGACCTACCCATCTAGTCCATCCAACAAGATATTCCAGAGCCATTCCGATTGATTCCATACCTTCTGCTCGTAGAGCTTTTGTCGAACCTTGAAATGAGGTTCTTGCGAAGTTCGGTATTGCTACCGTCCTCTTGACTCTCCAGTACCTCCCCCAAGCCCTAATATGCGGTACAAGTCTGGAAACTGGTATTTCAACTCCAGATCTCTTGGCTGCTTGTCCAATTCTTGGAGAAAAACTAGTGACTAGAGTGGACCTAGTTGGCAAGTCTAAATCGGCTATTTTAGTCCGGATTTTTTTCATTATTTGGATTAGATGTTCGTCTGTATCAATCTTGGACATTGGGTGAGGGAGTTTGACTTCAATATCTACCGTTTTACCCTCTTCTTGCCATTCTTCCGTGAATCTCTTATCTGCAAGCAGCTCCTCAAATTCAGCTATCCCAGACGATTTTAATTCGGATGTACTCAATACCTCAATACATCTATCCTTGATTGGTGCATTTCCGGAAATGAATTCGTCATGAAAAATTACCAATTCTCCTTCTCCGTCCATTCTTAGATCGAACTCGACTCCATCTGAGAACTGAATACCATGCCGCAAAGCGTCAATGGAATTTTCTTTCGGTATTTCCCAGTTCGTCATCAGTCCTGCGAGTAACAATAGGCCCAAGAATACTGAGGATTAACTCACAGAGTCTTTTTACCTCACAATAAGTGAGAAATACAACAGTCGGTGTTAGTAACAACACTAATACTCCTTGACTCCTACGTATCCCCGATCATTATGGCAGGAGAGACGTGGAAGAAAAAAGAAGTACGGGGTTTCGCACTCTATGATTGGGCAAAATCAGGCTTCGAGACAAGCATAACAGCAGGAGTCTTCCCAGGTTGGTTCGCTGCTCTATTTGTCACTGCTAACGGTCTAAATGTTGAGATTGCCAGTATAGAGATGAATGCAGACAACATAATGACTCTAACTGTGACTTTTGGGGCCATTATAGTGGCACTTCTAAGCCCTTCATTAGGGGTGATTGCAGATAGGAAGCCCGTGAAGAAAAGAACTCTCAGACTACTAACTAATCTTGGAATTTTTTCCGTAGTGGTGATGGGGCTTGCTCCATTCCTTTCTGTCGATCTGAAATGGGTATGTCTGCTAATCTTCTATGTGTTAGCCACTTGTTCGAACAACCTAGCTAGCGTCTTCTATAACTCACTCCTGCCACACATAGGGACCGAGGACGAGATGAACGAGATCTCCAATTTGGGCTTCGCTACGGGTTATGTTGGGGGTTGTGTGCTTCTGATAATTCACCTGGCACTACTTCTTGGATCAGGTTTTGCAGATTGGGCCTTTACAGCATCGATGGTCACAACCGGAATCTGGTGGTATGGTTTCGCAATCTTTACTTTCAGGTGGATACCAGAGCCAGAGGTAGAGAACCCAATGGGGGATCTTGGATTTAGAGATAGTACGAAACTTGCTGTTTCCGAGGTGGTCTCGACATTGAGGGAGTACAAAAATTTCAAAACTCTGTTCCTCTACATCATCGCATACTTCCTCTTCATAGATGGAATAAACAGCATTCAGACAGTAGGAGCTATTTACTTTGTAGTAACTCTGGGTTTGACCACATTTGACTTGATACTCCTTGTTCTAGCATTAAATCTGTTTGCAGCCCCAATGGCGATAGTTTTCTCCAGAATCGCTGACAGAACTTCCACTCAGGGGACCTTACAGGTTATACTAGTAATCGCCACAGTAGTGACTTTCTTGGGAGTCACTTTCGCCCCTCTTGAGATCGAGGAGCATGAGGACTTCGATATCCAGTACCAAAATATGGGTAACGGCGAGATTCAAGTAAGTGTAAACAGTGGTATTACCGCATTAGTACAAGATCCCGACGATCAAGAGCAAATTTGGGCTAAAGAATACCAGCATATTCTACCTCTCGAAGAGGATACCAGCTCGCCAGATGATATTCTGAGGTGGAAAATTATCGAAGCAGATAGCGATGACAAATTTATCCTAACTATAGATGATACAAGTGTAAATGCTGCTTCAGTTTCCTCTTTGATTGAAGAGTTGAAGGATAGCAGATTCAGCTTATCTGTCCTTGGGGGTGTTAATGGTGGGGGGGATGTCAAGATTACTGGCATTGACCATGTAACCAGCTTGGGCGACCAGGCTCTCGACGGCGTCGCTATTGCAATGAGAGATTTGGTCTGGGCGCCCCTCGGAATCGCTATCGGCGTTCAGGCCCTCATACTTGGTATGCTATTCGGATCAATACAAGGAGCATCCCAGGGTCTCGCAAGGAGCCTATTTGGCAAGATGGTCCCGGAGTCAAGGTCCGCCGAATTCTTCGGTTTCTTCGGTTTCTTCGGAAGGGTTGGCAACGTAATCGGGCCACTTGTATACACCCTATGCTCGATTTTCATAGGAGCCAAAGTAGGTATTCTAGCTATCGCATTGATAATTTTGGCAGGAACTTTAGTGCTATTCAGAGTAGACGTCGAGGATGGAATTAGGGTTGCAGAGGAGTACGAGGCCAGAATAAATAATGCTTAGATTTACTCTTCTCCCCTCAATTCTCGAAGTTCCTCAATCACAGCTGCTTGTGTTATCCTTCCGCCCTTTTGCCTGAGACTTGAAGCCACGATGTCAACCTCCTCACCTTCGGCTCCAGCAGTGACTGCCATGTTTCTGACATGGAGCTTCATGTGTCCTGCTTGGATTCCCACAGTGGCCAAAGCCCTCAATGCGCCTAGGTTCTGTGCCAGCCCAGCAGCAGCCATTACCTTGGCTAGCTCATCCGCGGTATCCAAGCCTAGAAGGGCGACATTTGCCTTGGCAGCTGGATGGACTCTAACTGCGCCGCCAACAAGGCCCACAGCCATTGGGACCTCGATAGAACCTATCAGGTTCCCCTCATCGTCTTTGGACCACTCGGTTAGCGACCCATATCTCCTATCATGCGATGCATAACTATGTGCTCCAGCCTCTATCGCCCTCCAATCCTGTCCACATGCCAGAGCAACAGCAGAAATTGCATTCATTATTCCCTTGTTGTGGGTCGTAGCTCTGAATGGATCCGCTTCTGCGAAGTGATATGCCTGGATAACGCCCTCAATTACTTCAGAACCTTGTATGGAATTGCCCCCTTTGTCTGACATCTCCTCTGGAGTGAATACGGCACTCACTCTAGCCAATCTCAGAACTGCAAGATTACTAATGATTCTCAGAATAACAGTCCCCCCCGTAATTTCTTCGACGGCGGGGGCGATTTCCTCTGCCATGGTATTCACCGCATTAGCCCCCATAGCATCCCTACAATCTACATGAATGTGTACAATTACCATGGGGCCTGATCCAGTTTCTATTATTCTCACCTCTATGTTCTTACAACCCCCTCCGAACTTTACTAATATCGGATCAACATCATTACACTTGTTGATCAGATTTTCTCTCTCATCGAGGATTGATTTTTTCGCAAGTTCAGGTTCCGAACAGCCTACGACTTGTATCTGACCAATCATTACCGGATCATCATTTTCAGATTTGAAACCACCTTTCACCAAGCATCTCTTGGCCATATTGCTCGCTGCCGCTACTACGCTCGGCTCCTCCAGAACGAATGGTATGGCATAATGAGAGCCATCAATCACGAAGTTTGTCGCCACCCCTATCGGAAGGGAGTATGTCCCTACAACATTCTCAATCATTCTATCTGCTGCATCCTCATCTAACTCTCCAGATTCCCCCCATGCATCTTTTTGCTCTTGGTTCAATCCTGCAAGTTCCCCAAGTAATTCTCTTCTTTCGGAAACTGACAGTTTGTAGAAACCTTCGATACGACTATTCTCTATTGGCATTGCTATCTTATTTGGTACGGAATAGGGGGCTTCTAACCTTTTTCAAAACCTGTTTAGTGAGATAAATTTGCGTTAATTAGTGCATTAACGCTTTGTTAACGCTTTGTTAACGCGTTAAAAACGCGTAAATAAGCTATTTACAGAATTATGCCACTGCTCAAAATATGGTTTAAAAAAAGGTACGGTTTTTCAAAAAGACCCGTTAATTGCCTCTCTGGGAAGCGTAATTATGCGTGAATATTAAGAATCTCAGACGATGCTGAACCGGTATGGTTGTTGGGGACGTTTCTATATTGGATGTCCCCCCTCTGAGTGGCAACCCATTCGACTCTAGGCCCATTGAGAGGGGGAGAGCACACGAGATCGTCGGAAGGGATGAGATACTGATTAAGTGGAAGGAGCATATGCATTCGCAATCTCCCAGGTTATTATTATTGGTGGGAGAAAGAGGGTCTGGGAGGACCTCACTGGTGAACGCAATTTCATCTCAGACAGATAGACATTTTATCGGTTATTTCTGGCATAGGGAGGATCCGCTGAATCGAGCTTTGGATGAGATGGCCGTAACTTTCTGCGGTCATGAAGTTCCCAATTCAATGCATCAGAAGGTAGAGAGATTAGTTGAGACTCTCGACTCACTTTCTGGACCACTCCCTTTGATAGCATTTGACTATCCCTCTGAAGTTGAAATATCCTCATTTTTGCCTCTTATACTTCCAATTCTACAAAGATTGAGGGCATTCATTGTGGTTACACTATCCAATTCTCAATTATCAGCATTGGATGAAAATACCAGGCAGATTTTCGAGTTACCAGCAAAAATCGAACCATTCTCCAGAGATCAGATTCAGACTCTATGCGACATTAGGATGCAAAGGATGTCCAGGCAGAAATGGCCAATTAGAGAAATTTTACTAAATGCAATCCTTTCAAAAACAGGAGGAAATGCTAGACTGGTTATGTCAACTTTGAGAGACCTAATCGACGAAAAAAGAGGTCTCGGTTCCGAGGGTACTCTCCATGGACTAATCGGTTGGAAATCTCCCAATAGTGAGATCTTTGGAGAATTGACGGCTGAAGAACATGATAAACCCCACAAAATAGACTCCACTCAAGAATTTTCTAGAGAGATAAATGAATCAATTTTCTCAGAAATAGAGAAAGAAATGGACTTAGATGAGGATTCCATGGAGGCTGAAGAGCCAGAAGAAGTGTGGGACGGCGAAGAGTCAGATGAAAACTTTGACGACCAATCAGGGAATATAATTCGCGATTCAACTAGCTCAATTACTGAGCTCGGGGATTCGCAAGACCATGTTTCGGATCAAGATATGGAAGCTGAAGATATCCCTACTAAGTTAACCGGATGGGATGGAGGTGAGAGTTCAGGAATATATATTGAGGAAGATTTCACTCCAAAAACTAGACAGCCTTCTCGAGGAATTTTTGGTCTAGTAAATAGATCAAAGATGGCTAATGATCAAATGCCAGTTGGCCCTGATTACTCCACTCCAATTCAGGAACCAGCATTAGATTACAATATTCAAGCACCACATAAGCAGCCTATAAAATCAGAAGAACAATACTCAGAAACCAAGGAAAACACTGCAGAACATCGTAATCAAGTCAATGAAGAGAAACAGGTTTTCTTTTCCGAGGGCGAGTTGTGGACTGTCGATTCAGACTTGGAAGCGACTCTACCTGAAACAAAACCCCTCTCCGAATTAGATTTTGAAAACGAGCTTACTACAGATATTTACTTGCAAGATGAGAAAATTCTACAACCCCAAAATATCGAAAAATTAGAGGAAACAAAATTAGGAATGGAAATTAGCAATAATATCGATATCGGACATATGAAATCACTGAATGATTCGGAAAGACTAATTGTAGACATTGCAAAAAGTAGGGAGATATCCCCCTCGGATCCAGAGATTCAAGCTAGACTGGAAGTCGGAAGGCCTCGTCTTTCACAAATTTACAACCAACTGCATAAGTCAGGTATTCTGGCAGTGCGTAAAGATGGAAGGAGCAGACTATTCAGATTAAGCACAGAGGCTTTAGAGATTCTGGGTGGCGTTTGATGTCAGACAAAATCACGATTGCAAGAGTCGAACGCTACCTCTCTCTTACAGCAGAAGCAAGACAGAAGGCCACTCCAACCACTTCAACTGAGAAGGAAGAGAAGATGCTGAAAGATCTACTTTCCATGTGCGATAACTATTCCTCAGATGCGAGGCACTTTGCTTCACAGGGAGATTTAGTAAATGCATTTGGTGCCATAAATTATGCCCATGCATGGATAGATGCTGCAGTACGCCTAGGCCTTATGAGCGGCCATGGCGATGACTCTTTGTTCACCCTCCCCTAGTCCCCTACCAGTCTCAGAGATCCGCCCGAGGTAACCTCAATATATCTGCCACGATTTTCAACCACCCTCCTTTTCAGATCCTTATCCACCGTTAAAATCGGCCAAGAATTTTTTTTCGAAAGCGCTAATAGTGCATCATCCGTATGACTCTCTTCCGATTTAACAACCTCGGCTCTTCGATAGAGTAAATCAAGTAACAAGCTACTTCTTTTCTTGTTCAGTAAATCGAGCTCTCTCTTCACACCATCTGTGATTTTCAATTCTGACTCCCCTACTACCGCACCTAGAGAAATATCTAGATTCAAACCAGCATCCACAACTGAAACCCAACCACAGGAATCTATCAGCACTCCAACCATGATATATCAGCCTTTAATGCTGCCATGGCCGATTAATCGCCATCTTGAGCCAACTCTCCTTGAGAGCGTAATCCTGCTACCCGTTTTGGCGCATATTGGCAACCTAAGACTAAGAGTAGCCTTATTTCCCTTGATATTAGCCACGGTACCCACACTGGTGGCGGTGGCGGAATTCACCATCNAGCATCTCATTTGGCTGAAGAGGCCTTATNGCACTCTCCTCGCCACCAGAGACCATTTTTTCCAGTAGTTCCAGTTCCAGCTTCAACTCATTCCATATTGGAGGNAGCTCTCCTTCTCTGGCCATCACTTGTCCCGAAAGGTCATCTGCCTTGGTCGCTAGAGGGTCTAAGGGTGTGGCAACTCCACATAGTCCTCCTGCATGAGCAGTCTCGAGGTCGCTTCCTCCTCCTTGGATNCCCTGAATTTGTGTCTTGAGAGGTTCCCATCTAGTTTTATTCCCCTCCACAACTCTTCTCCCAGGGGCGATCAAGATATTATCTCCAACGCTGAAAGANCCTTCTACGATGCTTCCACCAATTACTCCCCCTCTAATTTCCGAAGGCCTGGATCCTGGCCGATTAACATCAAATGAACGCGCAACGTACATCAGGCCGCCATCATCATCACTCCTATCTGGTGTGGGAATTGTATCCTCAATTGCTTCGATTAGGATATCAAGATTAACATCATGATGTGCAGAAACCGGAATTATTGGGGCCCCTTCGGCAATCGTCCCGCTGACAAACTCCACAATCTCCCTATGAGACTCAATGGCCCTATCTTTGGTGACAATATCAATCTTATTTTGTACGATCACTATGTTTTCTATTCCAGCAATCTCTAAGGCAGCCAAGTGCTCCCTAGTTTGGGGTTGGGGGCATCTCTCAGTAGCTGCAACTAGTAGTAGGGCGCCATCCATTATTGATGCTCCTGAAATCATCACTGCCATCAGGGTCTCGTGACCAGGAGCATCAACAAATGAGACTACTCTCAGCAAATCCCCTTTGCCATCTTTTCCCTCAGGATGCTTGCCTTCGGAATAGTGACTACCATCAGACGTCTTGTAGAATGTCGTATCTGCATATCCAAGTTTTATGCTGATCCCCCTCTTTCTTTCTTCTGAATGGGTATCTGTCCAAGTTCCTGAAAGTGCCTGAGTCAACGTAGTTTTTCCATGATCAACATGTCCCACCATGCCGATATTAACTTCGGGCTGGTTACTCTTTTTGTTGGNCAGCTTCAATCACCCCAGTCGTCACTCCTCTTCACCAGAGGTTTGTTCGACTGCGACTTCTTCACCATCAATAATGGCTANCAGTGATCGCTTCCCAGCCTCAATCACCTTCAAATTGATTTGACGTGTTTCCTGGCTAATTACATTTCCTCGAAGGTTCCTCCTCCTCCTTAGACCATCATACTTGTATCGATACTCTTTGCTATTCTTGTTGACGTACTTCTTACCCTTGTAGCCAACTCCTGCTGTGATAAGGANCGACTTCACACCTGAGCCATCCAAATCAGGTCTCATTGGNCTTCCAGTNACGTCAGAACCCCCCGTTATTTTGAGTTTATACCCCGAAAGGGATTTATCACCCTCTCCNACGAACATCCCATCAACCGAGTCNCCTATCNTTTTTCCNAGAAAATGNTTGTAATTTGCACCTACAATNTCCATTGAAAAAGACCTCCCTCCAGAGCTAGGCTCTGTATCATTTACGACCGCTTTGAAGCTTTGCTCGCCTGCCATAATATCGCCTCGGACGGCATCCCGACATAAGGTCCCTTTAAGAGCGGTTCGGAGCACAAATACTTAGTCTAGCGACCAATAATGTCTCTCTCGATTCTGTTCCCAATAGCAGCAGGAGAAGAGTTCGGCATTGTGATGTATTGGGTCCTGCCTCTTCCGCGATTGGAATTAGACGCCCTACTGGACACCAAACCCTCTTCCTCAAGATGATTTANATGCTTCCAGAAAGTAGTGTAACCCCTTGGCTTAATTCCATTCTCTTCACAAACAAGTATGTACAGCTTCCGCGCGTCTCCACTAGAAATTTCTTCAACCTTGCTTAATCTCCTGCATATTCCGAGGAGAACCAGCTTCTGATGTATTTTTAGTGAATCAACGCGACTCGGCTCTATTGAACCAACAAGACGATTACGAAGATTCCCTGGGGCCACATCATCTTGAACGACCTTATCCCTCCCAGCCATTTCCGCCTTCCTGATTGCGGCCTCAAGAAGTTCTATGCACATTCTAGCATCTCCACCAGAATCCGCAGAAAAAACGCCAATTCTTTCCAAAATCTCATCACTGATGGAATTTGGTCTGCACGATGCTTCATACCGCTGACGGGCAATCATTGTCAATTGATCGGGACCGTATGCCGGTAGGNTAATNNTATTACTAGAGCCTAAACGAGATTTTATTGCGCTTTCGAATAGCANTAACAGCGAAGCTTCCTGACTAACTAGGATGATCGAGATTGTACCCTCTCCTTCCTGCCCTTCATCTACCCTCAGTAACTTGTAGATCAAGTCCGAACTATCTCTTCTTACTAGTACATCTACTTCATCAAGAATCAGAAGAAGGTGCGTGTCGCGCGTCCTAAGATTCCTCCTGATGCCTTGGATAACTTCTCCNGAACTGAAACCTCTATCTGGATGCCCAGAATCTAAATCTTGAGCAATTCTCTGGAGCACTTGTGAAGTTGATGGGTGATTTCTACAATTGACATGAGAAATGGCCACTTTCCTTCTTCCTTCCAACTTCGATGCAAGATCTAGGCAGAATCTTCTCGTAAGCACAGTTTTCCCAGACCCCACATTTCCAGTTACTACTGCTCTGCAACTCACATTGTGGTTTTCTATGCCATAGAATAAAGATGCAAACTCTGACAGNTCCGAATCNCTTCCNACCAATTCAGGNGGNGTCCAGTCGTAAGATANCGGTTCCCCAGAAGCTAGAATNAGGCCTGCACCAATTCTGTCAAGGTAGTCTGCCATGGAATATTGTCCAATTCTCCGTTCTTAGACATATTCGCTTCAGTCCCGTTCAAAAGTATGAAGTAACGAGATTGTGATCCTTCCACATTCGGTGTTTTGATAGGCTTGAGCGCATCAGCACAGTGCAGGGGCCGCACCATGGTGTTGAAGAGACTCTTCAGAGAACCAACTAGTATTACCTTATTTGCTGCCACGCTGTTGGCTCTTTTCGAAACAATCAACAGTGCTGGTTACTCTGATAACATAGCCATATCTGTGGGATTAATTGACTCTACGCCCATAGCTGGAGAAAAGATTACTTCACCAGGTGGCGTAAACCTGGATATTTGGGGGCCACTGAAAGTTGGAACTTTAGATTACGCGATTATGGCTTTTCTTTCATATGTTATNGTAAGTCTATGGGTACATAGGCCTAGAGAGGCTTCCTCAACGAAGGGCAAGGGGAAAATTTTCGCCATCAAGTCCACTAGGTGGATCCGATTCGGCCTCTTCTCACTTTTTCTAGCAATAATTTCTACGGCAAACAAGAGAGAATTTTTCGCTAATTTATCCAATAATACCGTGGGTACAAAGCTTGAGGGAAGCTTTGGGTTTCACGATGGGGCATGGGGTTTCCAACCTTCGGAATGGGGCATTGCCGATTTCGTAGAATTGATCATCCTGTACCTTTTCTTCATATTCTGTCTTTGGAAGGGGATAGAAGTCGACAAGGCAAAATTAAATCCTATCCCAGATAACCGTAACTTCATAGAAAGGATTTGGGGTGGGATTAGGGATGCCGAAAGAGATCAGAGAACCAATATTGAGTTGGGCGCATCTAAGGCTAACGAGTCCTTTACAAATCTCGTAAAACTGCTTGGTGCGGCCACCTCACTGAATGTTGCAGCAGCCTCTCTAGATGAAGGAGATGTGAAGCTAGCCTTCAATAAGTGGAAGAATCTTACTCACAGGAAGGGAAAGCAGAATAAAGATTGGAAAGGCCTTTCAGAGTCGCTCGATCAGGCGGGAGACTTTATTGAGGAAGAAGAATAGCTATAATCGGCGGGTTAAAGCATGAATGTCTACTGGATTAATCGGAGGAAATAGGATGGCGGACGAACTCTCCAGAGAAGAGACCAGCTCAAGGCTGGAGGAAATTTTCTCTTCTTCCCTAGATGGCGATGAACTAGAGAAAGCAGTTTCTAGCATTCCGAAGAGGTTGGACAAGTTCGAAGGAAAATGGGATGGACTGATAAAGTGGGCTGAGAAGAAATATGGGGCAAACGAANCCNCNGAGGAGCCCACTGAGGAGCCAGCGGAGGAGCCCGCTGAGGAGCCNNCNGAGGAGCCNNCNGAGGAGCCCNCTGAGGAGCCAGCGGAGGAGCCCNCTGAGGAGCCNNCNGAGGAGCCNGCGGAGGAGCCCNCTGAGGAGCCNGCGGAGGAGCCCACTGAGG
>PAVV01000011.1 GCA_002713185.1 Methanobacteriota archaeon
GGTCAATGTCAGAGCGTATCGGTAGACCAGTTTCAGACAGCAAGCCTATTGTCGATGGAGCGCTTCTAGATGGTTCAAGGATTAACATAATCTACAGCGACGACGTTTCAATACAAGGATCGTCCTTCACAATAAGAAAGTTCGCCGAGGAGACGATATCAATCATCCAGCTTATAAAATGGAAGACACTTTCTGCACAGATGGCAGCATATATTTGGCTGGGATTAGAGAGTGGAATGTCCATGCTGGTCTCTGGAGAGACTGCCTCTGGGAAAACCACCACTCTAAACGCAGTCCTACCTTTCATAGACCACAACGTCAAGATCTACACAGCGGAGGACACGCCTGAAGTGAAGGTAGCACACCCAATCTGGCAAAGACTGATCACACGAGACTCCAAGAACGAGGACTCTAGGGTAGAAATGTTCGATCTTCTCAAAGCTGCCCTTAGATCAAGGCCAAGATACATCATCATAGGAGAGATTAGGGGTGTAGAGGGGGCGATAGCGTTCCAAGCCATGCAGACAGGTCACCCAGTTGTTGGGACCTTCCACGCATCAAACATCGTCAAACTAATTCAGAGGTTCACAGGAGACCCAATCAACGTTCCAGCTAGGTTCTTCGATAACCTGAACTTCGCTATCTTCCAAGAGGTGGTCGAGGCCCCGGGAGGCGGAATAGCTCGGAGGATCACTGGTGTTAGCGAGGTTATTGGATTCGATAAGACGGCGGATGGTATTCTAACTAGGAACATGTTCGAGTGGGACCCTGTTGCTGATGTGGTATACTTCAGGGGGATGTTCCAGTCCGATATGCTCGAAAACAAGATTGCCCCGAGGATGGGTTTCAGAAGCAAGAGGGACATCTATGACGAATTGGAACGAAGAACAAACGCCATCCAAGTCATGTGTGATCGCGACCTTACTCACTATGACGACGTCTACGATCTTCTTGATGTATACTACAAGGAAGGTTGGGATAGATTCGCTAGCGCAATAGAGACATGGACGGGAATAAATCACTAGGTGATTAAAAATGGAGGACAAGTTTTCCACGTGGCAAATCGCTAAAATCCGCCTAGGAATGCCCTTCTCACGATATCTGCTACTCTTTTCTCTTCCAGCCACACTCATGGGGCTCGCAGCCGGATTAACGGTCTGGTTTCTAGTAAGTGCAGAAACGGGTCCTTTGGGGTCATTATTGATAATCTTGGCATTCCCTGTTTTGGGTCTGAGTGCTACTTTGGTATATCCCGTAACACAAGTTTCCGCAGAGGCGATCCAGATAGAGCAAGATATGCACATGTTCATGACTAGAATGGGAATTCTCTCTATGGGCGAGTCAGCTGAGAAGGGAATGTTCGACGTTCTGAAGGAGATGGGCGACTATGGGGCCCTAGCCAAAGAGATCCAGGCAATAGAGACCCTGGTTTCAAAATGGCACACAAATCTTCCAGATGCAGCTAGAATCGTCGGAAAACAGAGTCCCTCGGAGATCTGGAGTGATTTCCTAGACAGGATGGCCTTCTCGGTCGAGGTCGGCCAGCCCATCGGAGAGTTTTTCGTGAGTGAGAACGAGACCTTTGAACAGGCCTTCACGACTATTTATGATGCAAGGCTAGAGCAGTTGGACACGCTTCGAGAGACGTTCGTTTCCCTCACAACAACTGGACTACTTCTGATGGTGGTATCAGGCCTTCACCTTATCCTATTCCAAGTCGGAGGCGAGGCCGATGACTGGTTAGACATACTCATCAGGTCAAGATGGGTACTTCTGACCGGCGGACTATTCGCATTGCTTCAATTTGGCGCTTGGTACTTGTTCACCCTTGTTATCCCTGACGAGGATCTGTTCGCCAAACACGGATACAACACCCAACAAGCCGTTGAGATCAGAAGGGCTTGGATAATATCTGGTGTACTAGGGGCTGTTATGTTCCTCCTCTTCACAATTTTCATCGCTTGGTACGGATTTAGTTTCCTGATTGACAATTGGAACTACATTGGCCTACTGCTAATCGCAGTTATGATGTCACCACTCATGGCCCCAGCTCTGCTAACACTACAAGAGGAGGCGAGAGTGAGAAGGAGGGACGAGGCCTTCCCAGAGTTCATTCGAGCTTTCGGTGGGACCGCACAAGCGAGGGCGCAAGAGCCCAGCGCAATGGTCAAGGCACTGTCTGGAATCGACTTCGGGGCATTGGACGATTCAATCATGAATCTAGAGAAGAGGCTTTCCATGAGAATAAACAGCGATTACTCTTGGAACTGGTTCGCTGCAGATAACAATTCGATGATGGTTTCTAGATTCACGAGGGTCTTCATAGAGGGCTCCTCCTCAACTGGTGAAGCTGGTCTGGTCGGAGATCAGGTTTCCCAGAGCACCACTACCCTACTAGGACTTAGGCAAAGGAGACAGATATCTGCAAATGTGATGAGGAGCGTTTCATACGGTCTCCTCATCGCAATGATCATCGCGCTGAACATCACGACTTCGATTATCTCAGGTCTTGGTGAAACGATTGCTCAGGTAGCATCTGGCCTCGTTGACAGCTCTGGTGAAGCCGGAACAGCAGCTGCAGGCGTGGACATAGCTCTACCAGTACTAGGCGAGACCACAGGAGTAGACCAGAACATCGCTGTGTTCCAACTAATAGGGTCTTTCTTGATTGTAGTAACCATATTCGCACTTGGCTTGATTACTGCTAGGATTCGTGGCGGTGGAACAACGCTAGTTCTCGGACAAATGATACAGATGATGTGGTTAGCGGGAATCGCCAATTTCGTCAGTTCATGGATACTTGAACAGTCCGTGGGACTATTCCAATCCGCCGCATAGCGACACGAAGGCTTGATGTCAATTGCCCCTAGCCTCAACGATATATGCCCGCGGACCCATTCCTGTCCACACTTAGGATTTCCATGATTTTCTCGTGTATGTTCATAGCGGCTCGCTCTGACTTCCAGACTCTGTCTGTGAGGGACATGCATTGGAAGATATGGGCTATCCCAGCAACGATCATCCTAGTCTTTGAGACGGCATCAACCAACTCCGGGTTTGCAAATTTATTGACGATATCAGCAATGATTGCCGTATTCTCAACATGCTTCTACAGAATTCCTGAGCTTCGCAGTTTCAGGGATTGGCAGAGGGAACAAGTCACTCTTTCACTCATATATCTAATTGGCATAGCTGGAATATTCCTCGGAGGCATAGAATACTCTGATACGGATTTTGTCAATCTTATACTTGGTGAAGAATCCAACGAAACAATGCTTTGGTGGGGCTCTTTAGGGGCTATCCTGACTATGGTGCTCTACCTGTCTGCATGGAAAGCTAGGATAATTCCTGGTGGGGCAGATGTAAAGGCGCTAATCCTAGTCACTCTATTCTTCCCATCATGGGCATTCATTCCAGAGCAGATGTATTTCTCAGGAGAAAATACATTCCGTATCCCTCCCTCGATGGCGCTATTCCTATGGGCTGGAGCATCTTTCATCATAGCTGCCCCGATAATATTCCTTAGCAATGTCGCTAGAGGAGACGTCTCAACGGCTCCTGATTTCAAGATGGCATGGCATGCAACAAAGAAGCCTGTTTCTAGAATCATAGCCGGCCCTTCTTGGATTCTTACTGAAGTTGCAGGAACAGAAGATGAGCCAAGAGTAGTAAACAGGATTCTCCCTTCGAATCCGTCATCTTCTGGTAGCATCCAAGAGGAACTTGAGAGACTGGAGTCTATGGGGGTGGAAGAGGCTTGGGTAGCCACAAAGCACCCATTTCTAGTCTACCTATTCTTTGCTTTGTTCCCTCTCCTGTTATTAGGAGATCCCTTGGCATATCTTCTCAAATGAAATCTTCCAGAGTCATCACAGTGACTCTATCGTTATTGAACAGAGAGTCAACACTCGACGACATCCAATCTACCCTATCCTTAGTGTAGCCATCCACTCCGTACTCTTGGATCACTTCTTCTGTGATTTGGATGTATTTTCTAACTGCACCCTCTGATACTGTCAGTACTACATTTCCGCTACATGAGGAATCACCAGCTCCTCCGAATCCACCCGAACTACGTACGGTTTTCTTGATACATTTTCCTGCCAACGGCATTCTTCGATACGACTCACCACACTTTACGCACCTAATCTTCTGTCTGGTGTATGCCATTAGGTTACCTCTCATATCAGGAAGAAAGTGTGACTCAATTACTTGCTTTGCAACTCTCTCCACTGCCACCGATCGTAGCACACTTCCTAGCTCCAACTGACTGTCCAATTTGTCTTTCATGGTAACTAGGGTTTTGTAAGAAGAATTACTTGGCCCAGCATCCAACGGCCCAGAGTCATGAGTCCAACCATAGCCTCGAATTTCTCCAATCGTTCCAAGACGACTCTCAACAATATCCACGATATCACCAATTTCTTTGGGATGAGGTTGGGTAAGAGTTGCCTCATAGAAACCTCTACTATAGTTCCATGAACAATCGACATTTAGAGCCTCTTTGTCGATTTCACTAGCATTTAGCCTAGTTGTCAGAACTAGTGGAGCATCCATCCTACCACCTCTATTTGCAGGGAGAATAGTCTGGGTAAAGTTTAGCAGGCCGTCCATCAGCATCATCACACTATCTTCATCTCCATCGCAATTCCTTCTCTTCGCGGCATGGAAGAGTGGATGTGCGTATCCTGCAGAGGCGTCAGTCCAACCAATTATTCTGCAAGCCACTCCACCTGAGGTATGTGGTGCGAGCCCAATCGCTATATGTCCAACAATGTCTTGACGGTTCTTGGCCTGATAGAAGGGCTTCATTCCATAGAATCTCTCCAATAAGTCATCAACAAAAGAGCAAGTTGAGAGAAGATGTTTTTCAGCCAAGCTGGACAGAATAAAGTCTTGAGGTAATAACTCAAGCATCTGCTCGTCACTTGAAAGTAGAGCGCCTCTGATATCATGCGTGTACCCAAGACTAACCAGCTTCTTCCAGGAAGTTCCGATCTCGGAAGGTCGGAAGTGTGTAACAGGCACGTCACTCATATCGAATCTAGAGGTTCCATCTCTGAAAACTGAGACTCCATGAGCGGCTCTCAGAATTCCTTTCTCCAATGGTTCAGGAGATTGCTCTTCGGAGAATAATCCCTTTACAGCCTTAATCTTCTCAGGTAGTCTATCGAGACCAAGCCTCCTTCTCTTTGCCTCTAGAACAGAACTCAGATTTACTGAGGTCCTTTCCCCTTTTCTCCTACTCCCCTTCTTCCTAGGAGCGAGGATTGTCCTACCACCACATTCTCTGTAGCTGCCTTCTTCAATACGATGATGACAGGTAACATGGGGAGTCTGTCGTCCACATTCTTGGCATACCCTAGGTCCAACTACCACCATAATTGTGCCTTTTTTTGCCGCCTCAGATACAAGTCTCTGAGGTCCACCGTATTCTCCAATAGGAAAAATTGAATGGACCAGAGGACTCATTTCTCTAGCACCCGACTTCTCAGGCCTTCCCATTCTGGAACCTATTCTACAGGGCACTGCATCCTCCCATCTGGGTAGGCATGAAACCCTCCTAACTATCTGGAGTGACCGTTCTACTTCGTAGTCTTCCAATAACGATTTAGCCGCGGCAACTTCCGATTCTGACCCATCCACTTCAATGGAATTGACTTTTACAAGACTTGTTGCAATCCTATCCACATATTCCGACACTAGCGGCTTAACATCAACCCTAACTCCAATCTTCGACTCTTGAAATTCCAGTCCTAGGCCATCTAGCAAGCTCTCCCAGAATTGAGGTATCACGATATCTCCACCATCATGAGAATGACAAATTCCCAAAGTCATCAGAGATGACTTCACTACCCCATGCCTACTCAATTCGGTCCAACGCGGCCATTCCCCCATTACTGGTGAGCCAATCCCATCAACATCCAGTGAGAATGGCCAATCAGCTACAACGCCCACAATCCTAAGAGAATCCGAATCAATTTCACCATAATTCAACAATTTTTCTACTAATTCTGGGATGAATTGCATTGGCAGATCGGACCACCAGAGATTCCATGGAGGAGGTACCGCGGCCCCAAATCTCTCACAAATTTTTTTGATTTGAGGCCAATTCAACTCTAGATCCTTCAGGAAAGAAACCCAATCCCTCATTCTCCAGGATCTCTCTAGCGAATCCTCACCTCCTCGATTAATAGCCCCGTTGAAAGGCATTCCCAGAGGCAAATCTGCTACTGGAATTTCAACAATATCGGAGAACGCCCGAATCTTTTCTTGGCTGTCTATAGAATCAGCAACATCAGCTGCCCACCAATCAATAGAGTACGAAGATGGAACCAAACTCTTGTTGTTCTCCAGAAATTCGCCAAAGCCAAGTAGTATTTCCCCAGAATCCCAAATCGAATCAAGCTCCCCTTCTACTTCTTTCCACTCCTTCTTTGTTCCAATTTTTCTTAAATCGCCATTCCTCAGTAGAACTGTAGGGCCTTCGATTTCTATACAAGGAGTGACGGCGCAGGCCTTTCCCGGACCCTCAATTTTCATCTGAGTGCCTACAGAAAGAAAACCACCCATTGCTTCCATGGTGACTGGATTTAACCCAGCAGCNGCAAGACCAGTCGCNCTGCTTCTTCCATATCTGAGCCTAAAACCCCCNGGTTCCCTAGGCTCTCCAAAGACCGGNCTTCCTGCNATAACGTCACCCATGTATCGATCCTCTTTCGGNATTATCCTACTTGCTTTGTCTCCAGTTCCNTCCGAGCCGGNGCTCTTCTGTTTATCTGCGAATCTAGAAATGAAATCCCANCCCGGTACNTTGAGNCTTTCNGTATGNCTCCTAATCTTAGGAGCCTTGAGACANAGNCCCTCCCCGATAACTANCATTACCCCNCCTCTAACTCTGGTCCTGAAAGTTCCATTCTCATTNACTACATTCCTGACTTCCTTGTATCCAGCACATTCCATCCTNTCNGTCTCCTCTCCGTTAATCATAACAGGGCATGCATTGACAATCAACTCAGTTTCTTCTGGAGGTGGCTTGTACTGTAGNTTGGCCCTGTACAGGCCGAACTCTTCCTTGACCCTTTCAACTTCTGGCACAGTGGGGGAGTATCTACTAACCCCCATTTCACGTCTAAGTATGTCTCCAATGAGAACTCCCATTGCCTGAGCAGTACCTCCAGCCGCTCTTATCGGTCCACAGAAGTCTATTGAGAGGAACTCTGAACCATCTTCATTATTCAGCAGTCTTACTTCGCCAATCCCATCTAAGGGCGCAACAAGTACCGCTTCTGTTAGTACCGCAAGACCTACTCGAAGTCCGGAATCTATTGCCCTGCGCTTATCTCCAGTTTTGTTATGCATTTCCTTTGTCACAGAAATTGCAATCATTATTGCTGCAGTCTCTCTATCATGTGTGAGTAATAGCTCCCTTAGAGAGGACTCAATCCTAAGTGCCGCCCCCTCCTTTCTTTCCGGATCAGGATATAGATAAGGATCCTCTAGAAGCTTCTCTGTCCTACTCGCTAAATCAGCAGCCCTGGGGATTTCAATTGTTGCTGCAAAGTCAAGACCCTTTGATTTAGCCTCGCTGGCTATTGTATAAGCCTCCTCTATTCTATTATCGAGCCAGACCTGATAGGAATCTTTCTCTTTGGAAAGTCTGTCAATATCCATTTCTTCTATTCTGGCACCAATTTCCAATGTCCCACCTCCGCATGGTAGACCCTACTCCTGTTAGACCGTCCAAGAACATTCACTGTTTAATTTGACAAATAGTCGTTTTTCCAAGGTAATATTCATGCCACTTCCTCCAGCCCGCGAATGATAGCATGACATCAACTTCTGTCGATGAAGCGAGATCACGTTTGATCGAGAAGATCAAACAACTAGCATACCTTTTCTCCGAAGAAGAGCCTTTTGTACTTGCAAGTGGAAGAGAAAGTAAGCATTTCTTTGACATGAAACCAGTAATGATGGATCCAGAGTGCGCTCATTTGCTCGGAGTGTTGATACACTTCGAGTTAGATAATATTTCAGATATAGATGCAGTGGGAGGACTCGAACTCGGGGCAGTCCCCCTTACTGGAATATCTATAGCCAAGGCTGGCAGAGGATCCTCTCTCCGCGGATTTATTGTTAGAAAGGAGCCGAAAGGGAGAGGTGGACGTAAGACCGGAAACCCGCCGGGAATAGAAGGTTCAAGCCTTAACAAGGGGGATAGAATTGTTCTCTTGGAAGATGTAACCACCACAGGCGGATCAGCTCTAAAGGCAGCAGATATGCTCTCTGAAATGGGATGTATTGTTGTAGCTTGCATAACAATCCTAGATAGAGAAGAAGGGGGGCTAAAGGCTTTTGATAATTCAGGTATACCCCTAATCCCTCTAACACTGAAATCAGAAATTGCGGGATGAGATAATGGGTCAGCACGAAATTGATGGCGAAAAACAACCTTATCATCCAAAAAAACTAGAGAAAAAGGAGTACATTGGGATAGGTGAATTCTTCTCTGTGGACATGCGATCGGGAATTATTGATGATGTTCAGGAGTTTCCCGAGATGAGAAAACCTTCGTATAAGATTAGAGTTGACTTCGGACCGGTAATTGGGAAGCTCTGGAGCTCAGCGCAGATAACCAACTACTCAAGGGCCAATCTAATTGGCAGGACAGTTATAGCCGCAATAAATCTGGGTGAAAAGACCCTACCAACAGGTTTCGTATCGCAGTTCCTAGTTCTCGGAGCACTGGAACCAGATGGTACTGTGAGACTTTTGGAACTTCCAGAAGGTATACTGCCAGGATCAACCATAGCTTAGGATGCATACCATATTGAACTCTCAACCGCCCAAAGCGATTATGACATATGTTAGGATGACTACAAGCGCCGGAGAAATTGACATCAATCTTTACACTGAAGATTGCCCAGAAACCACCGAAAACTTCCTCAAATTAGTAGATGATGGATTTTACGATGGATTACATTTTCATAGAGTAATTAAGGATTTTATGATTCAAGGAGGTTGCCCGCATTCTAGTGATCCGCAAAATGGGAGGTCAGGAACTGGAGGTCCGGGATGGAAGATTCCATGCGAAAAAGCTGCTTTAGCAAAAAGGCATGATAAACCCGGTATTTTCTCAATGGCTAATGCTGGCCCAAATACGGGGGGCTCACAGTTTTTCCTTACTACAGTGCCTACTCCGTGGCTCGACGGACGACATGCGGTTTTTGGAGAGGTCGCCAAGGGTATGGAAGTCGTAAGAGCTATTGAGTCGACAGACACTCTTCCTGGCGATCGTCCTTCTAATGCGCAGAAAATTATCAAAGTTGAACGAGTATAACATATTAACAAAATTTATTAATAACTAATTAATAGAAGAGATATGGGCAAACATCGTGTTGGCGATCGCAGAATAATTACAGTTAGTTTACCAGAGGACTTAGCTAGAAGATTAGATGCTAGAGTTGGAAAGGGAAAAAAATATGGGAGATCAGCAACTATCGCAGGGATGATAGAGAGCTCGATGTCAGGAGCGTCAAAAATTCAAGATCTAAGCCAGAAAAAGGAATCTAGGCGTCCTAAGGGACCTTCTGGTAAGGTGCGCTTAGAAGTTGATACCATGGGAGATATTGAGGTCCCTGCAGAGAGATATTATGGTGCTCAGACTGCTAGGTCACTGATTAATTTCGATATAGGTGAAGATAGAATGCCTAGGCCTGTAATTAGGGCCTTTGGAATATTGAAACAAGCGGCGGCAGAAACAAACGTGGAATTGAAGTCGCTAGACAAAAAGATTGGATCTCTAGTCTCCAAGGCATGCGATGAGGTAATCTCTGGAGAGCTAGATGCACATTTCCCTCTGAGAATATGGCAAACAGGATCAGGAACGCAGACAAATATGAATGCTAACGAAGTAATTGCAAATAGGGCAATTGAGATTGCAGGAGGGAAGCTAGGAAGCAAATCACCAGTTCATCCAAATGATCACGTCAATCGGGGCCAGTCAAGTAATGACACCTTCCCAACTGCAATGCACATCGCAGCAGCGGAGGAGATACATCATAGGTTAATTCCTTCAATCGAAAAACTTCGCATAGAGCTATCAAGGAAGTCTGAAGAATTCCGTGGAATCGTAAAAATTGGTAGAACACATCTGATGGATGCAGTACCCCTTACCTTAGGTCAGGAATTTGGCGCGTATGTTTCAATGCTTGAATCAAACCAGATTCGTATACAATCGGCAATGTCAGATTTATTTGAGTTGGCTTTGGGCGGTACTGCTGTAGGTACTGGATTAAACACTCATCCAGAATTTGCCAATCTAGTTGCCGATAAAATCGCCAAAAAGACAGACTTACCCTTTTCAAGCGCAGAAAATAAGTTTGCTCAACTAGCCGCCCATGATGCAGTTGTTGCAGCTTCTGGCTCTCTTAATACTCTAGCAGGATCGCTGATGAAAATCGCTAATGATATACGATGGCTGGGGTCAGGACCTCGATGTGGTTTTGGAGAATTAACTCTTCCAGCAAATGAGCCAGGATCCAGCATCATGCCTGGAAAGGTAAATCCAACCCAGTCAGAGGCAATGACAATGGTTTGCTGTCAAGTAATGGGGAATCATATGGCAATTTCTGTCGGAGGGAGCCAAGGAAACTTCGAATTAAATGTGTTCAAGCCGATGATGATTCACAACCTCCTTCATAGCATCAGGCTTCTTTCAGACTCTTGCATTTCGTTTTCTGAAAAGTGCATTTCGGGAATTGAGGCCAATCAAGATAAGATTTCTGAACATTTGGAGAATTCTCTGATGCTTGTTACATCCCTTAATCCTCACATCGGATATGATAATGCAGCCAAAATTGCCAAGCATGCTCATGAAAATGGAATCACTCTCCGTCAGAGTGCCATTCAGTTGGAATTGGTCAACGACGAAGAGTTTGATCTTTGGGTAAGGCCAGAAGAGATGCTTGGACCAAACTAATCGAAAAAAACTCAACCGTTTGCATAAGAGTCTTGAGCAAATACTCGTTCGGGTGTATGTGGCTACCCAAGTACCACTATCTGAAGAAACTCGTTCTGAACTATTCTCTAAATGTGACGGAATCCGAAGACTAACTTCTTGGCTAGACGGGATAGATAGAAGACCGGGTTTAGATGAATTAGATTCCAGACTATCAAATCTGGAAATTAATGTTGAAGCTCTTGAGGATTGTATAGGATACTCTCAAGGACAGTATCAGAGGAACGTGATAAAGAAGACAGACCACTACGAGCTTGTAGCAATTTGTTGGAAACCAGGCCAAGATACCCCCATCCATGATCACGTAGGAAGCGACTGCGCCTTTCTCATCGTGTCAGGAGTCTCCACAGAGACAGTTTATGAGGCTAATAAAGAAGGGTTAGCAACCGCGATTTCTCAAAGAAGATACCTTCCGGGAGAGGTTTGCGCCGCGGAAGAGCCAGATATTCACAGAGTCTCAAATGATGAAGATTCAAATCTAATCAACTTGCATGTCTATACTCCACCACTGAGTGATTTCAAGATATACTCGTCGGCAGAGTGACTCAATGTCCGCGTTCTGCAATTAGTTGCATTGCTTGCTGGGCCCACATCATCTTCGCAACTCTCCCCGGTGTAAACTCGAGTGCGTCATTGACTACTTCTGCGGTCACAGGATCCATCTTGGCGATTTGACCGTAAGTGTGTATCCCCAGGACATTCAGCTTCCTTTGGCTAAAATCATCTAATCCTTGAATTCTTGTGAGATCATCAGGCCTCTCATCTTCGGCTTCACCGATTTGAGCCCAATTTACTTGAACAGCCTTTAGACCAACCCTTTCGAGAATCAACTCTTCCCTATCCAAAATATTCGCTTTCAATTTCAAGTCCGCCTCAGCAGCCAATCTTTCTGCCTTCATTGCCTCAGTTTCTACGCCCACCAAGGCCTCTTCTTTGCCCTTCATCTCACTCTGGATCTTTTCGATATCCTTCTCTACTTCCTCAGCTTTCCTCGCGGTTTCCGATTTGAATTTGTGACTTTCCTCGATCTCCTGCTCAACCTTCAGTTTCTCGGCTTCCGCCTTCTTAGCTTCCTCCTCAACTCTGGCAATCTCTTTCTGCTTGGCTTTGACTTCCTTCTCGAGGGATTTAGCTGCTTTCATTTCGTCTTTCATCTGGGACTTCACATCGTCAAGGGCCCCCTTTGCTTCTTCGGCCCCTGCTTTGGAAGCCTCTAGAGCCTCCTGCTTCTTTGCCATCGTAGTTTCCATCTTTGCTTCTGCAGCTTCCCTCTTTGCACGGAATTCCTCAAGTTGTTCTTCTGCTTTGGACTTAGCTTTACCAGATGCCTTGATTTGCTTCTCAGCGACCTTCTTCTCCATTTCTGCCTTCTTTAATTCCGCCTCAGCCTTGGCAGCCGCCTTACCCTCCTTAGCTACCTCTGCACCGAGCTTCTTAGCCTCAGCCATTGCTTCCTTCGCAGTCTTGCCTGCTTCCTTCGCAGCTTCACTTTCTTCTTTCGCCTTCTGCTTTAGTTCAGACTCTCTTTCCTTTAATTCACCAGGAGATAATTTAGATGATGATTTTACTTCCTCGAGTGCCTTCTTGGCCGCTTCCGCCTGCTTTTCAGCTGCTTTCCTACCTGCTTCAGCCTTTTTCGCTTCAACTTCAGCCTTTGCGACTGCCTTGGCTTCTTTAGCAGCAGCCTTCCCCTTCGCTGCCTGCTCCTTCTTCGCAGCCTTCAATTCCGCCTGAGCAGCTGCAGCGGCTGCTTTCGCCTCAGCCTCCTTTGCCTTCGCCTCAGCAGGATCAGCTTGCTCGACCTTCTTTGACTTCTTCTTAGCCTTGGGCTCCGGCTCCGGCTCAGGCTCCGGCTCAGGCTCCGGCTCAGGCTCCGGCTCCGGCTCCGGATCTGATTTTTTCGAGGTAATCTTACCGTACTTCTTTTGCAAAGCCTTGATCATGGTTTCGTAGTCGCCTTT
>PAVV01000012.1 GCA_002713185.1 Methanobacteriota archaeon
AGGTTCTTTTCACATCCCGCTAAGGATACTTTTCAGCTTTCGCTCACGCTACTTGTCAACTATCGGTCTCGAGTAGTATTTAGGATTGGAAGTCTCTGCCTCCCACATTCACGCGCGATATCCAACGCACGCTACTCAGGATCCACTTCATGGCCATATCCGGTTCGTATACGGGACTTTCACCCTCTATGGTGCGCCGTTCCAGGACGACTTCTACTTCACGGACTTAGGCAACAAGTGTCCATACTCCACATCTCTCCAAGGTTTCCCAAGGAGATTCGGTTTGTCCTATTCCGTTTTCATTCGCCACTACTCACGGAATTTCTATTGATTTCTTTTCCTCCCCCTACTGAGATGCTTCAGTTCGGGGGGTTCCCCTTCCTACGTTAAAAACGAGGAATGACTGTTGTCAGGAGGTCCAATTCGGCAATTCGCGGATCAATGAGATTCATGCCTCTCCCCGCGACTTATCGCAGCTTGTCACGACCTTCTTCGGCTCTCGAGCCGAGCCATCCCCCAATCGGGTTGTAGCATCGTTATTTCTTTTTTGTACTCACTTAATGTGAGGCCTCTGGTGTCCAGGCATATCAATTCTGGTTTCTCTGGCCACCTCGTCTCCCCGCAGGGCGGGGCAGCCTCAACCACTTACCCTAATACGTGGCGTATTAGAGCGCACAAAGCAAGCTTCCGACCGACCTATGGTATTTGAACAAAACGGGAGTAGTAATACATGTAATGAGTTGCCAATAGCACATTTAGGAGTCATTTTTCGCTGGGTAATGGGGCGAAATCTATTCCATATATGATGGCTTTATGTTCTTGATTAATTTCAGGGGCATGTTCGATTCCAAATGGCAGATCGATTCCTTCAAAGTAAGATGTAGGCTCTATAATGTTGGCCTTATTGTCTAATTGGTCTCCACAAGCAGGACAAACTGAGGAGTTGCTAACCGTCATGCCACAAGTTGTACATACAACATTCTTCGATTTATTCATTCTTTCACTCTACTTCGTAGTCTATAGCTGATTTCCTTGGAGGGGGGCCATATATCATTGGAGTCAGGGATAAAGAAGCGATCATCATGGTCCCTATAATTACAGCTGGAATAATTTGATTTGACCATTCTATAGCATATCTAACAATACAGTAAGCTGTAGCCAGTGCGACGCTTAGAAGCATTATTGGATATCCAGTCTTGAAGAATCTATTGAATGAAATATCGTGACCAGCCTCTTCGGCTAATCCTGCAGCTACTACATTGGCAGAAGCCCCGATTATTGTGCCGTTTCCCCCTAAACATGCGCCAAGAGCCAGAGCCCATGCTAATGGAGCGAGATCTAAGCCCAACTCTGGATCCTCGGCAAGCTTGATTACTACAGGAACCATTGTAGCGGTGTATGGGATATTGTCTATGAAAGCAGAGGCGATTGCGGAAACCCATAGGAGTAGCAGTACAGAAATCATCAGTCTATTCTTTTCAGAGGCGCCCTTGATGGTATCGGATATTCCGTCTGCGATGGTGTCGATCATCCCCATGTGTTCGAGTCCATGAATCATAATGAAGAGTCCCGCGAAGAAAATAATCGTAGTCCACTCAACTGCATCTAGTTGTTCTTCTACATGATGAGGCGATGTAACTAGAAGCATCAAAACTGCCCCACCAATTGCTATTGTTGCGACAGTCAATAGGGGGTGGTGGAATGATGAGTGTGCAAAGAATGCTACAATAACTAGGGAAAGTATTGCACCTGACTTTTTCAAAAGCTGAACATCTTTGATTCCATATCTTAGCCTTAGGAGGTCTATATTCCGATGCTTCTCTCCGGAGAGTCCCGATGATTCAAGACGAGATAACAACCAGAATGATGGAGCCATGGCGATAACAACTGCTGGGCCGACGTGGATTATGAAATCCAAGAATGTAATCCCCTGTCCATCCAAGCCAGTCCCTGAAAGAGCTTGGGGGGATAGCTGTGCTCCGATTATAATGTTTGGTGGATCGCCGATTTGAGTTGCTGCACCACCTATATTGGAGAACATGACTTCTGCGATAATCAAGGGGATCGGTTCTAAGTCTAACACCTTGGCGATCTGGATAGTCACAGGTACAATTAGCAGAATTGTTGTAACATTGTCTAGGAATGCTGAGAATACCGCCGTTATGGTGCAGAGTATTACGGAGAGCCTCCATATTGATCCCCCGCTAAGGGCGTAAGCTTGAACGGCGGCCCACTCGAAAATACCTGTCTTACCCAATATATCAACTATAACCATCATCCCGATTAGTAGACCAATGGTCTCCTCATCAATCCAAGTCACTACCGTTCCCAAGTCTGGCCCGTCTCCGATAATGTGTAGGGTCACTACAGCGGCTACCCCTCCAATAGCCGCTGCCAAAGCCCTGTGCATAGCTTCGAAAATTATCAGAGTGTATACTCCAATGAGTATCGCGAACGCGGCAGGAACTGCCCAACTAGGCATTGTTGGAGGTTCCCAAACTCCAGAGCTGGTTGATGCGGCCAACACCGAAGGAAGAAAAAGCGTCAACAATAGAATGCTAAGAATTGGGACTGACCAATAGCCTCTCGGACGCGTGGCCTTCATCATTGTCCAACCCCTCCGAGATATACATATGAAGACTACTAGAGGCTGGTCCTCCAAAACACTGCGATATTGCCCCTCTGGAAAACTACAGTCGAACCCGCCCTATGTGCAATTTGTGAGAAAATCTCCTTTCTATTTTCCCTATTTGATATAATTCCCTTGTTGGCCTTTACCTTTACTAAGTCCCTCCTTTTTAGCTGGGCAATTAGCTCTGATAGGAGAGACTCTGTTATGCCATCCTTGCCCACTCTCATTGTAATTTCAAGATTATGACTCTTAGCCATATTAGAGATTTCTTTTGGGACCTCATTATTCATTGACTTCACATCCAAAACTTGGCCCCTCTCTATTCACCCTCTCGCATCTCAAACATGTGGTAGTAATTCTTTTTGAAGTGATTCGGACCCTTGAAGTTCTTCCGGGAATCATCGACTTCTTGCATGTTCTGCAAATCAATCTTCTAATCTTGGAAATGGGCCTGATTCCATGCTTTTTTCCGAGTAATAAAATGTGCCTTGCGGCGCTATCGGAAATTTTTGAGCTGTTCGATAAGCCTCCTTCAAAGGAGCTAGAAAGATCCTCCATAGCTAAATTGGCCCCATGCCTGCGATTTATTCTACTTTTAATGGAGCTCCTTCCTCTGGGAACCATTGTAATACCTCAGAGATTTTCAATAGCTGATTTTACGTTTTGTTCAACTTGATCGATTGGTCCAGAACCATCTATTTGAATTAGAAGACCCTTGTCTAGATACCAATGCCCTAATGGCTTCGTCTGTTCGTGGTAAGCTTCAAGTCTGCTTCTCACAGTTTCCTCAGTATCATCCTTTCTCTGAACCAGCCTATATTNAATATGGGCGGGTGCGGGCTTGAAGGTAACGTGATAAATCTCTCCAGTCTCAGAATCCATCCTTCTACCTACAATTCTACTAACTATTTCCTCATCTGGTACGCTAATTGATATTACTGCAGAAACTTCTGTTATTTCTTCGAGAGCTTCCGCTTGCGGGATAGTCCTAGGAAAACCATCGAATAATACTCCATTTGATGCATCGTTCATCTCCAATCTTTCCTTTATTAGACCGATAATAACCTGATCTGGGACCAGTTTTCCAGACTCCATGTAAGATTTGGCCTCTAAACCTAATTTCGTTCCTTCGGAAAGGGCGGATCTTAACATATCACCAGTCGAAATCTGAGGCTTACCGGTTATTTCTACAATTGCTGAAGCTTGAGTACCCTTACCAGCTCCAGGAGGNCCAAATAGCACAATAGATCCAAGCATAGTTACCCGTCGAAGCACTAGGAGAAAAAAGAACCGCTCTAAGGGCCGTTTTGTTCCCACCAAATATGACCATATGCTACCCACTGTTCCATAGTCCATCCTTCAGGCAATCCTGTCAAGGGAAGAGGGAGTGCACCCTCTGGAACNTGNTGGGTAGGCAGAGTAGGAATTGANGATTGTAACATTTCTTCAATCTCAGAGTCNGAGACNTCTCCAGTTACCACGTCCCCTGTAGTGGAAGTATCGAGAGCCGCTGCCCTTCTTTCCTCTTGAGAACCAGCTTGAAGAGCAGAGCCACGAGGAATTAGCTCCTGNTTNGAGTCTAGAGGGCTGAACTCATTTCTCGCTCTTACCCCNAGAGNAACNATNCCTGCTATGGCGAATAAGAACAATATTGCTAAACTCCAAGGAGGTAAACCCAAAGAGCTCAANATGCCTGAAATTCCCCCTTCATTAGAGGATTCTGACTTACTAATCTGAATCTGAATAGTTGAATTAGTNGAGAANANGNGGTTTTCNTCTANTGTTGAGTTGGCNTAAATTAAAATTTCTTTNAGNCCATCCTCAGAAGATTTNCGTGGAGAGATTTTGAAAGAGACTGTGAATGATTCGCCAATATCGATATTGNCGATAGTACTTGGCTCAATTAATACTGTCCANCCCTCGGGGGTTATGGATTCAATTGACACTCCAGAATTCTTATTTCCAGAATTGAAGACTTCCAAGGAAAATTCTACTTGCTCATCTTCAGGAATTCCCTGTAGTTCTGGGATGTTGTCAGGGATTTGTTCTATTTCTAGCCAAACAGACGGGAGGACAGTAACGCCAATTTCAACTGTAACCACTTGTTTAGATAACGTTCTNGAGGATGTGGACTCTATAATTACGGGTACCTTTTCTATTATTTCACCTGAAGGGGTGCCTGCTGGTAACTCCATCCCCACAGTAATAACAGAATCCCTATTCATATCCATAGAGAATGCATTTCCAGAGAGAAAACCACCGGACCAACCTTCCGGCAGAGTACCCATAGTTAGTTCGATAAGCAACTCTACATTTCCTGAATTATGCAAGAATATGTTTGAATTTCCTGTTTTCCCTATGACGATAGAAAATCCGTCTTCAATCTCGATGTCAAGTGTTGTTATTTCTTTGACTTCCAAGACTGAGGCATTAGTCGTAATTTCGTCTCCAAGATAGGTTTTCACAGTCACAGTATTTCTGTCTCCCATTTCGGCAGATAGTGGTACTATTGTTCGAATGGTAATATTCTTCGAAGTACCCGGNGAAACAGAAACTTCTATTTCTGTGACTTGATCAANCGGAGGGCCATCAGTAGAAATATATGCTTGNATAGGCCATATGTTACTGGAAGAAAGGGCCCTAACTTGAAAATCAAGTNGGATATTGCCAAGATTTGAAAGAGTAAGATGAGTTGATATTGTCTCGCCGTTAAGCACTGCGCGTGATTCGGAGATAGCAAGGGGGCCGAGAGGGANCCCAGATGANTCAAAAATCTGAGTAGAGTAAACTCCACTCTCTAGAATCTCAACCACTGCANAATCAATTCTCTCAAGTGAAGGATCATTGACAGAAGTAGTAACGCAGGTTACCGAATTAGTAGCTCCGGCAGGAAGCCCTGAAGAGGAAGGTGGTACCTTAACAGAAATTGTCACAAAGACGAATTGGAGTCTGCTTAAGGGCCCTATTGTAGTTTCCGAAGACTGGCTACTACCGACATGGACTATCCATCTATCCTCAGTTTCACATGAAATGCTGTATTCAGTAGGGCCGTTACCAATATTCTTCACAGAAAGTGAAAAGGAAGCAAAATTATCTGGTTCCGCGCCTAGACTCTCTGTTCCTGCTGGAATNGTAAAAATGCCCTCAACNCTATCAACTTCCACCGATAGACGTGCAGAATGGGATATTGTCGGAGTCATTTTATCCATCAGAGTCAAATCTGTGACAAAAACTCCTGGCAATGCGAANTGGCTATCCAAGTCAGCATCTTCATCGGTTAAATTCAGGTTGATAACCACCCTATCGCCAGATTCTCCGAATGGAGAAAGGTTCCAAGGCCCTTCTTCACTAAGGGTTTTAGACCACTCATCTAGGGGGGTTTGTAGAATCCCAGAGTCATCTATCAATTGCATAGGGGATATAGCCAGTTCTACAGTAATTTGAGACGTTCCTTCGTTGAGGAGCTCAATCTCGAAGTTTGCCCAGCTTACCAAACTTGGGTTGATATTTCTAGATTTAGCAGACTCGGATTCTTCGAGGTTTGAGGGATGCGAACCGTCTTCAAGAAGAGGGGTGAGTCGGACGCCAATCTCTCTGACCTCAAACAGAAGTTCGAAGATATTATTGTTAATTCCAGAAGACTCGTCATTCAACTCTTCAACCTCAGAAAGGTAATCCAGAGTAAGCCTAACCAAATGATCCCCAGTTGATGAGAAATAATGGTAAAAGGAAAAAGTCTGTACGGATCCGCCTTCTAGAGGTTCCATCTGGAACGTTTCGATTACTGAACCATCTGAAATATCCTCAACAGATATAGAGTATTCACCGGAAGTCGCAGCTGCTTGATTTATCCATGAAAGTTGGAAGGAAATTGTATCTCCCTTCAAAGGGGAGGTGTCTGAGGTATAGATTGAATTNGGTACTACGGCTAGATCAGCNCCCTGCGTCTCTTCTGCAGATGCAGAAATGACAATTGAGTAGTCTTGAAGGAACCCTCCAGAGTGNCCAACTTGTACAGTCCATAGTCCTGAATCTGTGGATTGTATACGAATTCTCTCCAGATTATTTAGTTCATCNCTAACGCTTGAAATTTGGCTGAATCCATTTACGAAATCATTGCCCATGAATTTATCTCCATTTGGAGATGTTACGATTAGATCCAGGTCGTTGACTAGCCTACTGGAGTTTTGGTCAGCCGATGCCGAGCCTTCTCGATCATTCCACGCCAGGGATACATCCAGACCGGAGTCATCGGCTAATTCGAAAGTGTAGATGAAGCTGTGGCCGGGCAATAGTTGCCTTTCTTGGTCGAAAAATACGGATTGGTTTGTCCCTGCATTTTGTGGAAATATACTGTTTGAAACATTTAATTGGCCCCATCCCTCTTTCGNGTTAGGGATGTCTGGCTGTCCTAAATCGTCCGCACCATTTACTAAAATTGCACGAATNAGATCGGACCTAGGTGCTTGAATTCCGAGTTCTTCCCTCAGATACTGCCTGATCATTGCCGAAGCTCCTGCAGCAACCGGAGTAGCCATCGAGCTCCCGCTAAGAGNCATATATTTCGGAGTCGAGCCATCATCATGAANANCAGACGAACATGGNCCGCCAGTAACTAAACTTGCTTCTTCTGCTCTTGCGGAACAAATCATCACACCCGGAGCGACTAGGTCTGGCTTAATTCGCCCATCACTGGTAGGGCCCCTGGACGAAGAGTTGTAGACATCTCCTACCGCATCCGAAGAAAAAGATCCAGTGGTAGATGAACCAACGGATAGGGAGTTCTTAGATGTGCTAGGTGAGGTAACGCCTGAAGAATTCATATCCCCTACGGAAAAAATTGCTAGGAATTCTGGATATTCTTTAGTAAACAAGTCTACAGATCTGGAGTCTGAGGTATAATCNCCNAGTAAGCTCTCACTNCCCCAGCTATTTGTGTGTATTTTTGCATCATTCAGCAAGGAGTGTTCGAACATTTCGTAAAGNGACCCCCATCTTGCTAAGAGTCCTGAGCTATCTACTTCTAACTGGTAGAAATGGAATGTTGATTCTGGGACCATTCCAGTCATGTTAGCATCCCCTGAACCATCNCCCAGCAATGTTGCAGCGACATGGGTTCCATGGCCGCTGTTTGTATCGGCTCCTGAATTATCGGGACCGAATAAATTGTAAATTGGGCTTCTTAGTCTTCCGTCAAAGTCACCATGGTCTGCATCTAAGCCGGTATCAGAAATTCCAATTATCTCTCCAAAACCAGTTAGATTACCAGAAAAAATTCCTCTGATATGATCGATTCCCGAGATAAGACTAGCGTTACTATTTTGGATAGAGATAATTTGTCCTAACTCTATCTTTAGCACTCTATAATCCGAAGCAAGAGTTTTGACATAGGAATTATCTGATGATTTGATTTGACAAATATGTCTGTCGCATCGTGATTCGAGATGGTTGAAGCCATCGAGAGCAGACATTTCAACGGATAAGGATTCATGTTCTGAGATAGAGATAGCTGGCGACGGAATTATATCCAAATCGATAACGATATTTTTTGAATTAATCAATTGGATCAGTGAAGGAGAGACCTTCCACATTGATGGCATATTTTCAATCCATCTAACCTGTGGAAGCTGGGAAATTATATTCTTATATTCTTCCATTCCTTCTTCATTAATACTTATCACCAGAGCATCATCAGGAATTTGATCAATAATCTGAATTTCCATGGAGTTTAATTGTTCTTCCAAGGAATTTAAATCGGAATTTATAGATTGAACAATATGGAGTCTTTTATCGAATGGATTGCTCAAACCTATTTCTCCCCATGGCCCTAATGGAATATCGTCTACTATTGGATCGAAGATCCCATAAGGAGAGTGTACTAATCCCGAGGATTCTTGAATTTCATAGATGGAATGAATTGGGTTTTCAAGTCTCTTCCAATAGGAGTTATCAGATTTTTCAAATACCTCTGAAGTGTTAGATTCATTGTTTTGGATTTGGTCCGGTAGTGAATACGCAAATGGAGAAAATAACAACATCACAATTACAATGAAGATTGGTTGCGTTGTGTTCATCCTTAATTGGGAGAATATATTCTCTTTTGACTATTGACTATTATCGAACAAAATTATATCATGAAATTGAATAGTATTTATTTATCGATTCATCAGTCTTTGAAACGGACTTCTTCCAATCCTCCTCTATCCCCATCAACGCCCTAATACAATCAACATTTTCTGGGATGACGTCACTTTCTTGATGAATGGCTTGGAAATAGTAAAGTCTGTCTCCAACCAATTTGACTCCGTCCTCCCAAACAAAAATCTCATGTAAATCACCCCATTTTCTCCCTATATCACGAGCCAACTCCATAACCTCAGCAGTGGTTTTAATCCGATTATCGGAACCATGCATTACTATAACCCTAGGAGTACTTCTCCACATTTGGATTATCTTTTCTGTTGTTAATCCATGATCTCTTGGAAGGTCAGCAATTATTGAGTGCACATGCATAATTGTGGTCGGGACCGCCACAGCGAGACTATTGATTTCAATTTCTGGCTTTACAGTCATTACATCGGGGCCATGATGACTTGGTACCTTCAAAACGGGCTTAATTGCATTTATCGGCCCTTTACTTGAATCTCCAGGATCTGCAGCACGGCGAATCATAGTGCATTCGACTTTCAAAGAACCGCAGTATTCGTATAGGGGTACCAGCGTTCTAGAAAGACCGGTTGTATTACATGAAACAACTCTTGTTCCTTGGGCGTTTAGATTCATCTTATGGTTAGCAGAAGATGTATAGGATAAACCAGTCAAATCATGTTTTTCTCCACCTTGAAAGATGTACTTGACTCCTGCAGATTGATATTTTTCGAGATTTTCTTCTCCTAACTTACCAGGCGAACAGTCCACAACAATGTCAGAAATGGAAAGTAGGTCAGTAAGTCCACCTAAGCATTCGTACCCAAATTCGGCAAATTTTTCGATCCTATCCTTATTGTCGAAAGTACAATACAAAGGGAAACCCTTCTTTATAGCAAGCTCACAGCCGAAGTTAGGGCCAGTTTTGGTTACGCCAACTACTTCCATGTCATCTTGCGCATCTACAGCATCAGCAACCCTCTTTCCAATTGTGCCAAAACCATTTATTGCGACCTTAATTTTGCCCATTTTCAGCCCTCAAGTTTCACTGTGGTGCTATTACGCTTGAAGGATGCCTATGAACATAGCGAAATCGGCAAGAGTCAATAATAAGTCGCCCCTTTCTGCAAAGCAATGGGGACCGAGAAGGAGAGAACGGGATGAGAGATAATGCGAGTAAGAGCATCAAGCTCAACAGAGACTTGGATGCATATGTCGAGAAGGCCTTGGAGCAGGATAGGCCAGTAAAGATAGGGTGGGGTAGAGCTGGTGACGAAAGGCCTAAAGACGGGGAATTCGGAGTATTAACTCACCTCCCAAAGGGGGCTAGAGTACTTTGTTTGGGAGATCTAGGTGATTGCGTAGGAGTCGCTAATCGTGGTGGAACTATGACACTTAGGGGTAGTGCTGGATCTATGCTGGGAGCTTACCACGAATCAGGCAAGTCGGTAGTCGAGAAGGATGTTGGAGATAAGATAGGATTCAAAATGAGCGGAGGGGAAATTTCGATACAAGGGTCGGCAGGAAATGATGTGGGTGCAGGGATGACTGATGGGTTGGTAATCATTAGAGGACATACTGAGAATAGACCTGGTGCCGGAATGAGAGGTGGGGCGATATTGATCATGGGCTCAGTAGGTTCGGAACCAGGTATAGGAATGAGAGGTGGTAGGATTATCATTTCTGGTAGTTGTCCCCCCCCTCCTGAAGGTGTAGAAATGAGGTCAATAAAGAAATCCGAAATCTCGGAGTTCGGGAAAATATTAGACCCAATGGGGCTTTCTCTGAACGAAGATGCACTAGTACTAGAGCCCTGTAATGACCTTGCTGAAATAGAGACAGGAGTGGAGAGATTCATACAAGAGCGATTCGAAAAAATTGTTCTACATCCGAATGATGGGACGTTAGCGGATCATTCCCCTTTGGATCACTACTCTCTCCTATTACCCGGTGACGCAGAATCGGAAGGAGTATTATTGCGATTGCCATGGGTAATTTCTTGCCAGTCTACCGACGATAAAAAAGAGTGGTCTGGTGTTGAGTCTACCGCAATGGTTAGAAAAAAACCCAGGGAAAATGATTTTCTTATTGTAGGAAGCAATGAATTCGTTGATTCTATTGAGTTTCTGGATAATTGTGCTGGTTTGATATTCGATATTACGGAGTTTGCTGGGACCAACGATGCAGAGATAGAAGCACTTCTGGTGTCACTTAAAAGCCGGATGCCCGATAACTCGCTGGTTATGTTGAGAGGGGAAATAGGACGTGTGGAGAATTTGTTCCGAATAGTTATGGAATTGGAACTAGACGGAGCTGTTGTTGATTGTTGTACTTCTAGTGGCTCTAAGCTTGCCTCTGCACTACCAAGGATAGGAATTGCCTCAAAGGGTTTGGGGATTAGTAGCACTGGTAAATTCGTAATGTTAGAGGTGGATCAAGAACCTAATGCAAAGGATCTAATGATTGCTGTAGCAGCTGGTTGTACGGCCATAGTTTCTCCATTAAGCGGTTCTGAACCGGAGGAAAGTATTGACGAAATAGAAAGAGCTCTCAGGCAGTTGATGAGAGAAATTGGGGTAGATAGGATCGAGAGGGTTGGTAGGAGAAATCTAAGGGCTATTGACTATGAAACAGCTGCGATATCAGGTCTACGTCTAATTGGGTATGACCGTCCATTGAAAATGTGGCTAGAATTGAGGTGATTATCTGCCAACTCTAGAATTCAAACACTCCACTTTAAGATATATTCAGAAAATCCATGATGTTAGTCATCAATCAGAAGAGTGGTCTAATTGGCTCCCGGAGATTGGGTGTCCAGTTGATAGAAATGACAGTGATTCGATTGAGGTTGAGGTTTTTCCCGACAGACCTGACTTACTCAGTCATGAGACGATTTCTAAGGCATCTAGATCTTTCCTTTCTACCAGCAAAACTGAGGTTGACCTGCCGGTAATTAAAGGGAATATTGGATTGGTTGTCGATCCTTCTCTGGAGAAAATTAGGCCAGTGATTATGGGTGCAATCGTCAGAGATGTAAATACTGGATCTAATCGTGAAGAAAAGGATGAGTTTATCCAGTCGCTAATGGATCATCAGGAGAAATTACACCTCACTTTAGGAAGGAAAAGAAGATTTTCGTCCATTGGAGTTCATGATTTATCTTCCCTAAAACCGCCCTTCAAAGTGACTACTGTCCCATCATCATACACATTCACCCCTCTAGCATGTGAAGATAAGATGAGTATTGAAGAGATTCTGGAGGCGCATCCCAAGGGTAAGGAATACGCTCATCTAATGGAAGGAATGCAAGAGTTTCCCGTGATACAAGATTCTGATGAAAAAGTACTGTCATTTCCGCCAATAATCAATGGAAGTCATACAACAGTGAATGAACATACTAGGGACTTTTTCATCGATGTAACGGGGTGGGATGTGAGATCATGCGAAGCATGTCTGCAACTCATCTGCCTTTCCATGTCAGAAAGGGGTGGAACTGTAGAAAGCGTAGAGGTTACAGGATTTGATGGCAGTAAAGAAATTCAACCAAGAGGAGATGCCAAAGTTCATAAAATTCCTGAGAAACTAATTCATAAGATTCTGGGGCTTAAACTTACTAATGAAGAGCTTTCAAAATCCATTGATAGGATGGGAGGATTGCTTCTAGAGAGCAGGACTGTGACCGACGGTCCGAACGAGTATGGAAGGTGGGTAGACTGTGTAGTTGGAGATACAGAGCACCTAATTTCAATGCCTAGGTGGAGGTCTGACATTATGCATCCAATAGATGTCGTTGAAGATATAGCAATAGGATTTGGATTTGAAAATCTGCCTCAGAGATTGTCCAAAATGCACATTGATGCATCGCCACTGGAGTCATCACATCTCAAAAGAAGGTTCGGCGAAAGCATGAGGGCATGTGGTCTTCAAGAGGTTCAGACTCTGACACTATCTAGTGAAAATGATCAATTTGAAAACCTTCGATGGCCACAAAGAGAAGATGTTGTCAAAATTTCTAATCCAATAACTTCGGAGCATACAATTCTGAGGCAATTCATACTGCCTTCTCTACTGAGATTGTTAGCAGCAAATAGGCATCATGAGTTGCCCCAGAGGGTTTACGAACTTGGAGAAGTGGTTAGGGGATCAAAGAACGCTATCAGAGGTGCATGGACTTGTGCGGAAGTAGGAAGTGGTTTTACTTCGGCTAAAGGAATAGTGCAGGCTTTTCTCAGAGATATGGGCATAAACACTGATGATGTAGAATTTAGACCTACTCCGAACAACCATGGCCCATGGATCAAGGGGAGAGGGGGGCAAATTTTCCTTCGGGAGAATAAAATGGGAGAGTTTGGAGAGATCGATCCAAAAATTAGTAGCATTTTCGGGATTAAATCGCCGATTCAGGCCGGAGAGTTGGATCTGGAAGTTGTGAGCGACCTACTGCCCGATCCAATAAACTAGTATCTAATCCCTCATTTTTTGGAGAGAAGTTTCATTGCGTCAATAAATTTCTTATCATTCAAATGTTCTTCTTTCTCCTTTTCTTCCTTTTTCGTCTTTCTCTCATACTCGACAACATTTTTCATGTAGCTTTTTCGAGAAATACTCGGTCTGTCCGGTTTCTTCTTCCTGAATGGCCATATTGGTCCCATGACGATGGAATATGGTATGCAAACATCAGTATTTCCCCAAAATGAGTCAATAATCAGGAAATTTATGAGGCAGATTCCATTGGTTGGCATGTGGAGAAAGTAGATTTGGGGGTTGATGAGGCTGGAAGGGGGCCGGCATTAGGTCCATTGGTGGTATGTGCAATTTCTATGCCAAAAGAAGATAGGAGGATTCTATCAGATTTAGGAGTTAAGGACTCGAAGAAACTTAGCAAAAAACGGAGAGAAGAGATATATCAAGAGATAATCGCACAATCAGTTTCTATGAATTGGTCGATAGCAGTAGAGATTTGTGAAGCAGAAAGAATTGACAAATGGATGTCTAATGGGAATTTGAATAGTTTAGAGGTAAAGTTGTTTTCTGAGGCAATCTGTAAAGTCGCCAACCCCGCAAAAAAACCTTCGATATTTGTTGATGCTTGTGACGTAGATGAAGCGAGGTTTGGGAAAAATGTGATGGCATCACTAGGAAGTGAATGGTTGAAGTGTGAGATTTGTTCCTTGCATAAGTTGGATGAAAAGGATTCACTAGTCGGCGCTGCAAGCATAATTGCTAAGAAGGTGAGAGATGATGAGGTAGAAAAATTATCTAAGCAGGTTGGTATTGAATTAGGCTCTGGATATCCTGCGGATCCATTGACGAAAATTGCAATAAGAGAATTGTGTAATTTAGAAATGCCACATGAATGCCTAAGATGGAGCTGGTCGAACGTGAAGAGAGTCTGGATAGAAGAAAACAAGAGGCCGCTACCAAAAAGGTACTTGGATGAGGGAGAAAAGACTCAAACTGCCATTCATGAATGGAAATAGTAAGAATGGTGAAATGCCAGAATTGCTTGGTATTATCGATAGTCGTGGCGGAAAAAACGGAATGGGGTTCTGATGTTTCCCTAGCGGTTCGAAAGTATGCACTACAAAACTCACTTGAATACGAAGGTAAAGGGCAGTCGGGAAGTGTACTGGGGAGGCTCCTATCTGAAAGAGAGGATTTGCGATCTAAGGCCAAGAGCTTAATGGAATTGGTACATCTTGAAGTTATTCGAGCAAATTCCATTGCATTGGAAAGGGGGATTGAAGCTGTCAGATTGGAATTGGAGAGTATTGATCCTTCTGCTGTTAATAGAGAAAAGCATCGGAAAAATGAAGGTTTGAGGGACCTACCGGGCGATACGTCTGAAGTTGTACTTAGATTCGCTCCAAATCCGAATGGCCCACTTTCAATCGGACATTCGAGAGGAGTGGTCATCAACTCGAAATATGCTGAAGATTACGAAGGAAAGATGGTACTAAGATTTGACGATACCGACACGAAAGTCAAACCACCACTAATCGAAGCTTATGCCTGGATAGAAGAGGAGTATGAGTGGTTATCGGGAAGGCCGGCGGATGTTATCGTTAAGGCAAGCGAAAGGATGCCGATATATCTGAAATTTGCTAGAAAGATGATTGAAAAAAAACTTGGCTATGTTTGCCGTTGTAAGGCAGAGGATTTTCGAAAAATTAGAGAGGAGAAAACTAACTGTCATTGTAGGGACAGAAGTACAGAAGAAAATCTCCATGACTGGGAAAGGATGGTAGATGGGAAAATTGTGGAGGGCGGTGCTGTTGTCAGAGTTAGAACGGATATGACGCTTCCTAACCCGGCACTTAGGGATTGGCCGGCACTTAGAATTCAACATTCCCCCCACCCACTAGTTGGTGATAGATACAAGGTCTGGCCTCTTCTAGATTTTCAAAGTGCAATAGAAGATCACGAACAAGGAGTAACACATATTATTCGAGGAAAGGATCTAATGGACAGTACGAGAAAGCAGACTATTCTGTATGATAACTTTGGTTGGACCTATCCAGAGACTCTTTATTGGGGGAGGGTCAAAGTCAATGAATTCGGGGGTTTTTCTACCTCATCAATAAGAAAGTCTATCGAAGAAGGCAAGTTCTCAGATTGGAAGGATCCAAGATTGCCAACTATTAAGGCTCTAAAAGAAAGGGGTTTTGAGGCCCAGTCGCTAAGAGAATTCTGGTCCGATATTGGCCTTACTCAGAAGGATATTTCGATTTCAATGAAAACTATTGAGTCATTTAATTCAAGCATTATCGACTCGAAGTGCGAAAGGAGAACTTTTGTTTCAAACCCTGTTGAGCTCGATTTAGAAACTGAAGTAAAGATTGGAGGGGTGAAAATCCCCAGACATCCCGACAAAAAAATATTAGGAAATAGAAATTGGGAGATTGGAAAATCAATTTTAATTCAGTCCTCAGATTTAGATACCGAACATTTGAGACTCAAAGACTTCGCAAATATTGAAATCTCGGGTACAAATTTTTCAATTCATAGTTATGATAGGATTGACAATAGAAAAATAATCCATTGGATTCCGTCTAATTTGAGCAAGAAATGTATTCTGGCCATCCCGATTAAGGAGGAGTTGGCTGAAACCACGGGATTCATTGAAGACTTTGAGTTGAGGATTGGAGAAGTTTACCAGTTCGAAAGACTGGGCTTTGCTAGGGTTGAGAGCATAGATGATGAACAGGTTAGGATAGTGTGGCTTCACAATTAAACCGAGTTTTGAGTTTACCCCATAAGTTGCCAAAAATTGTCCCTTAGATGCGTGGCATTGAAGGGTATGGAGGGAATCAGAGACACGTGGGTGCGTCAAGTATGAGAGTTGCGACAATACTTTCATTCATGTTCGCCATAGTCATTCTATCTCCATTAATGACACAAGCAGAAGAGACAAGTTCGTGTTGTGAATCAATTGATTTTGATTTATTCCTCATTGGAGACGCCGATAGTGGCGAGTTGAGTCCATTTGGATCGGACTTAGATGAAGAACATGAGGTGGAGGTTACCTCTTCGGTTTTTGGAGAGGTAGAAATTGGTTCATGGATGGTAGAATGGGGTGAAGATGGAACATATTCTTCAGGGACCTGGACATTCAGCATACCCTACGAAATTATCGACTCAACGGGAGTATCTGCGAATGCAACAGTAGTTCTGAAAATTGGCGGTAACACTTACGAAAGTTCTTCCCAGATTCCCGCATTCTATCTTACTGGTTCTGGTGAACTACAAGTTCCGGTGGAGGTGGAAGCGGGAGAGATATCAAAGAATGATAAAATCGAGGTTGATTTTTCAATTAGAAGCTTGATTTTTTCGAATCCGGGAAGTGAGTCTGGAATAAGGTTCCAATGGGGGACTAGTGAGATGGATGCGTCGCTGTCAATTTCATTCCCCCTAGTTCATGTAGAAATGAGAGAAGCCAACGTTAGAGGGGACTTGGTCTTCTTTCCAGTTAGACTTACCTCTGGATTCGGAGACAGAATGTGGACATCTTCTGGTGGATTTCTGAAGGTTAACAATGAGGATATCTCTGAGAGCCCGATCGTAAACTCAAATGACGAATGGGTGGATGTGACCTTTGTTTGGCGACCCAGTGATTCGGCGGTGGGCACTGTCAGGACTGATTTTCAGTTGACTCCTCAAGACTCGCTTAGTATTGATGTTGACAAGATTCATGATATCACCCTTGGCGAAAATACTGGCGATAATAGTTGGTATCCTGATGAGGAACCGCCCCGGGATGGCGGATCAAAGGTGCAAGTCAGTATCAATTGCGAATATGATGGAAACTCGATAGATAGCGATACCATAATTCGTTTTGATGGCGCTATGTCTCAATGGACCAGATGGGGGCTTGACAATATTGGAAACAAAAGTCTGGGTTCGAACAGTTGGTGGAGAAACCTTAACACTTACTCTAGTACAGTAAGTTCTTTGGAAAAACAGAATGGTCAAGTTGACGATTCGGAACTTAGTGCACTAGAGAATCACCTTAGAGGATCTAAATCGGATCTCAAGTCATTTCTTTCAATGGGTTTGATGATCGATCCTGAGTCAGTTTTTGGAGTAGATCCAGTTGATTTTGGACCCATGACAATTTCAATAAATCTAGGCACATCAAGGGCCTTTAATTCTGAATTAATATCCATAACCATCAGTTCTGAATACGATGTCCAAGAAGATAGTAGACAGACTTTGGTTGAGGACTTCATAAGACCCGGAGGATATGAATTCTGGGATGAAGTATCGCTTTCATTCGAGATTAGAACTGGTGTTCTTTCAGGATTCAGCGGAGTAAATTTGGATAATGAAGAGATCGATTACACCCATAGGAGGTGGATAATTACTGAAGTTCTCTCTCTAGAAGACACAGATATACAATCTGATGAAGATTTCCGCCTCGAGTTTGTAGCTAGTAACGCGCTTCTTTTCAGTCCTTTGATTTCTGCGACGATTTCAGTATTTTCTCTTTCTATTGCACTAGGAATTGGGATGGCTCTAACTAGACGTAGAACCAGAGTTCCCAGTATGATAATGATTGGCGTTCTAGGAATTTTATCTCTAGGAATATACTGGCTCGGTTTACCCATGCCCATAGTTCTAGGGGTAGTGGGGTCTAGTATTCTACTTGTTTTCCCTGCAGCAATAATTTCTCCGACAAAATCCTCCGAAGATCGAGTAAATACAGGGATGTCGCATGGTAGGGTTAAGTGTCCATCATGTGGAAAGAAAAATAGAGTGGAGTCGGATGTTAGACCACTCAGGATTGATTGTTACGGATGCGGGAGCACTCTTAGGATTGAGTAATTATATAGATCCCTCTGAAATTAATGAGTCCGCAACAATAGAGGCCGCAACTTTTGGAGGGTTTGAAACCCACAAATCCAATGCTTTGGTAATCTGCGAGTACAAGTCTGTTTGCCAGTCAATACCAAGAATGCAATGCCAAAGAAGTTCCTCCATCCTAGGAGTCGAAGTGGATCTGTAATTAAGACCTGGAAAGACGAGTGAATCCATGAAATGCTCCTTTTTTTCAATACTCAATGAATTCCAGTTTTCCTTAGCCTCACAAATATGGTTAAATTCAATCCAAGGATAATTTCGAGATTCAGGAGAATTGACTTCCGTTACCGGAACTATTCTGATCGATCCCTCCTCAGTCAAAAAATCTCTTATGGAAGTAAATACTGGATCATAAGTTGTGTCCAGTGAGTTACTAATCCAGTTTCCTGATAAAGACCATGGTCTCATTTTTCTAATCCTGGTACTTGTGGGAGAAATGTTCTGAGCGATTGCATGCGCTTGTACAACGGTACTCAATGGGCCCTTTCTAGAATCTCCCCGACTCCCTCTTAGGCCCTCAACGATTCGTGGATAAAGAAAGAAGACACCCGTATCTTGTTCCAAAACAATATTTTCCGAGTCCTCTATAATCTGTAATGAGGGAATTGTGTCAGGGTTTTTATCCGTGAATCTCCTTTTGTAGGGAATTGATTGATCGATTAACGCCGCTTCTATTGGTGCTAATGAGAGCGCTCCGACCAAAGTAGGTTTGGAGATGATAAGTATAGATTGCCGAGAATTGGACAAAAATCTTACTAATTCTGAAAAATAATCTCTCGAAGAGTTGAAAATTTGGAGTTGGGACAGTTGCCTCACATTTCTTCGAAAGAAAGAGAGTTCAAATTACTACTGTTTATTCCACCATCAGACGCAACTGGTCTCTTTTGTAAGTCCAATCAGAATCAATCTGATTACTTTCTTTGTAATATCTAGATAGGCGTCTAATCTTAGATTCGCAAAGTTCTAATTGTCTTCTGTTATGTAAATCCTTTGAGTTTTCTGACATATGGTCGATCAACCTTAGTGCCCTCCTCATCAGACTCATCAAATCTTCAGGATAACCAGATTTTTTACCTAAACGATCAAGTGTCTGTGAAAGTCTTTCCCCCATTACAAGACGAACATTTGGAACTCCATGTTTATCCCTAAGAATCGTTCCAATTGCTGCATTTGTGTGACCCTCCTCGGATAATTGGGAGATTACTTCCTCGATTTCCTTTTTATCTGTATTTGACCACTTAGGCGGATTGGACAAATGTGGCTTGTTAGAACCACTTTTCCCCTTCCCCTTGCTGTGCATTCGAGCCAAAATACCACCTCAGGTAGCCGGGCCACCTGCTCTTCCTCTATAATCACTATGTAGTAGTAATGAGTTTAATTTACTCAGATTCTATGTCTTGATTTGGCCAATTTACCCGGACCATGCGGCCATTCCCATCCGGGAGCAAGTACTCTGGCAGAACCTAGTAATTTTCCTGTCTGAATGACGCGGATTTCGTCTCCAACCAAAATGTTAGAGTCATTTCTTTTTACCATATTTGGGAATATGTCACCTACCCAATCTACTTCATCAAGCAACTCAACGACCTTGAGTGAATCATTATCATGCATCGACCTTATGCATGCTTTCGACATTAGGAATCGTCCTCTCCTTGGGTCCCATTTAGCCATCTGATCTCCGTTTTTTGTAATTGTCAATATTGGTGGTCTGCCTCTAACCTGGCATCCATTCAACCAATCATCAAAACCATGTATAAATCGAGAAATTGACTTCAATTTCTCTATCCTATGAGAGAGTTCTGCTGGAACATCATTCAGGCCCGTGCAAGCGGATTTTACTTCTCTGGATAATCTTTCCAAGGCATCTTTCGATCTAGCAGATTCACGAACCCTAGTATTGATAACATTGGTAATTTTAGACTTGTAATCTAATCCTGAATGATTAATCACTGTGGAATATCCAACCCTATCAATTAATTGGTCAAGCATATCGTAAATCATTACCAATTCGTCAGCATCCCAATCACCGGTCACAGGAATATCATAGTGGGCGGCTGGCCACAAATCTTCCAGCTCTCTTGGGACCAATCCCAGTGGTGCGGTTACCATTACCTCGTGGGCTCTGATATCACCTATCTGTTTGCGGAAACTGGCATGACTTTGGGACAGCTTGTAAGGCTTCTTTGCAGAGCATGGTAGAAGGATCAATATTTCCTTCTGATGCGGCGGTGGAACATATTTTTGTGAAATATTGTCCCTCCACAATCTAATTGTAGCATCATTCCTACTTTCAAAGGAATGGCATCTGAGTATCTTTCCAACTTCAACACAGCTATCTGTAATTCCAATTCGATCTGTAATCTGGTATGAAATCTGATCGTGAATTCTTAGATGTTCGACCGACCGAGGGCTGGATGTGCTTTGTCTCTCGGCTAATTCCCTAAGAGATCCATCTCTGATTGCGGATCTTGTTGCTGAAATCGCATTAATCCATAGTTTTGCTTGTAAATCCATATCTAAATCCTCTCCAGTGGATGGCTCTGGAAGCCTAGGTCCATTTTCAGTTAACAAAACACCCAATGAATTTGCTTGTCTTGATCTAGCCATATCAAATATGTCTACGCCCATCCATGATAGTAAAGCACAATTATCGGGTCCTGATATTCCTGCAGCCCAAATTAGAGAAGAAGGAAAGTTGGTCCTTATGGTTAATATCGCCCTCTCGAGCATTCCGCGGTTATTGGCTAGTTGAGGAGCGTCCATGAGGACGATAATAGATGGTTGATACTCCAATTCTAATAATGACGAATCGTTGTGGAGGGAATTCCACGTCACTGGAATTACCTCCTTTCCAAAACCGAATTCTCCAGAGTTGGAATCGACAAGNCTTGGGGGCAATGCTAAACCGTTTCCAAATGACCATGATTCTTCTTCAGATTCGAACGGGAAACAGAGTTTTGACCTAGTTCTGATCTTTGTACTTGATGGAATAGCCGATGTATCTGATTTTGAGACCAAAGGAGCGATTGAAATAGGGACTTCAGGATCTTCTTCCCCTAATATCAGACAAGGTGACCAGGATGATGGATTATTACGGTCCCCTAGAGAAATTAGTCTAGAAAAGCGATCTCTAGAAATAACATTTCTGCCTATAGGTCGCTCAGCCATTAGCACTCCAATGAAGCATTTCGCTTGAAGGATTCTAAGGTGTGGTCCCTTCGCATGGATGATGATGAAGATCCGTTTGATTCCATTGATGATTGTGGGATTGCTAATTTCACAAATTTCTAATGCAGAAATTGAATCCACGGATAGTCAAGAATTTGAGGAAGGCGAAGCTCCAGGAAAATCATGGAAGCAAACTGGAATTACTCCAGATTGGCAGCGAATCTCGATTGGAAATATATCCTTCACTGGAANCTTTTCTGAGAATGACTCAGTAGATGTTTTCGCTCTAGAGATAGTTACTGAGAAATTGATAAGAGTTGGTTTCTCTATTAAGGACGCAAATCTTACNGCAGGAATTAGCGTTCAAAGATTGAATCAAAGTTCATGGTCAATTGAAGAGTTTTCTACGGTTGGAGATGCATGTGAGGATGATGCTAATTGGAGTTGTGGGGAGATAGAGTTGGGGGGTGGACTNCATGCAATACGATTAGAAAGAGTAGGGAATTTCGAAAATANCNTTGAGTACAATTTCAAAATAAGAAATCTTGGAGAGTACGAAGAAGATAGTGGAGTATTTATCAATCTTGCTTGGAAGTTTACGCCGTTCTATATTTTTGCTGGGATTTTTCTTATCCTTCCCTTCATAGTTGTGCTTTGGTGGAACAAAGAAGATTTATTTGGTTTTGCTGGGAAGGGTACAAAGATACTAGAATATGAAAAGCAATCATTAGTAACGCTAAGAGAACGGTTTACCGATGACATTAGAGATCTTAAAAGAGATGAGATACGATCGTATTTGGAGATTCTAGGGGAGCGGTCTTGGGAATCAACAAGAAAGGAATTCGGAGACCCAGAAATAAGATATCATACTGAAGATCTGGAGATTTGCGCGTGGAGATTCGGNGCATCAAGCAAAACAATTATTTTAGGATTGAAGACAATACAAATTGATTGTAAAATGGCCNCAGTTAGAATCTTCTCCCCTCTTGGAGAGTCTGCTTCAATAGAAACGGTTGATCCCGAATATATCTTTAGTGACGATGAGATATTCATTGGAAAAATTGTGCCTCATAGGGCTATTTTCTTGAGGATTAAATTGAAGAGTAGTCATTCCAATCTAAACGTTCATTTTTCCGGATTAGTTGAAGATAGTCCAATAGCCGTCGTAACTATCAATTCAATAAGCAACGAGGATGAGTGATTACCTATTTCTTCTCGATCTGGCCTCTTCAATTATCCTCTCCTCAATCGGTGGCATTAATGAGTCCAACTCATCCCTTATTTCCTTGATCTTATTCTTTAGTGACCTAGTTTCCTTAGACGGTAAGATAAGCCTTAGAACTACAGTAACAGATCCTCTTACTGAGGGNTTTCTAATNTGGGGAAGGCCTCTTCCACGGATTGTTATGGTCTCTCCGGGATTTGAACCGGGGGGGACCTTAATGAGCAATTTCTTTGAGTCGATATGTGGAATTTCTATTTTGACACCCAAAGAAAGGTCGGNGTAACTTAATGGTAGAGCCATTAGTAAATCGGCACCATCCCTCTCGAACCATGGGTGACTTTCAACGTCAATTTCGATATACAAATCTCCGGGAGTACCATTGATAGAATTGGATGCCTCGCCTTGGCCCCTCATTCGAAGTCTTGCACCGGAGCTAATACCCGGGGAAACTGAGAATTTCACCCTCATTGACTCGAAAGCTCTTCCTTCACCTTTACATTTCTCACAAGGACTGGTCACTATTCTTCCAGAACCCCTACATGAGGTGCAATCTTTCCTAATTCTCTGTCTAAAAGGACCAATCATAGAAATCTCATCNATNCTGCCCCTCCCTTCGCACGAAGGACATGTCCTAGAGCCTCCCTCATCACTGGAACCGCTTCCTTTGCAATTATCGCAATCCTTCAAAGCCTCTATTTCCAATTCGTCTTCCATGCCATCCATTGCNGCTTGAAANGGCACGGCNTGATNTACNAGGAGATCCGANCCCCTAGATGNCCCGTTACGAGGTGATCCNCCNAAGAACTGTGTNAAAATTGACTCGAATCCNCCGCCAAATAGATCATCGAAGCTTATATCNACNCCTTGGAAACCACCTGATCCGAANGGGGATCCNCCCGGCCTATCGTGACCAAACATGTCATACTTTTTTCTCTCTTCTGGATTTGATAGTATTGCATATGCCTCCTGGAGCTCTTTGAAACTAGACTCGGCATCGGGATTATCTGGATTTTTATCAGGATGGAATTTCCTAGCAAGGGAACGAAATGAGTTCTTTATTTCTGAACCTGAAGCATCCTTGGATATTCCCAGAACCTCATAGTAATCTCTCTTATTTGGCATGTCTTCGCTCCATTGGTCACAAGCGGCTCCTATCAACCGTTCCCTGTTCAAGAAATGTATGCTCCGCAAGAATTGCAATAATTCGAATCGGCCTCATTGTATGTTGAGCATTGGTTGCATAATTTTGCTTGTAAAGCCCTAGAGTCTGCAACTGACCACTTTGAATCATTAGAAGATACATATGGGGCGCTTTTTCTAGAGGATTTTTGTTTTGTCTTCTGTATTTCGACTCTTTTTGACGCTGATTTTTCGATAGAGTCTGAGATAAATTTAGAGATATGCGAGAATAGTGAAGTGGTTCCTTTATTTTCCATTGGTTCAGAGCTATCTTGCTCAATATATCCGTCTACTTGAATTGATAAAACGGTGTTTTCAATATAGTCACCCTCGGTTATTTCGCCTTGCTCTCGGTTAATCTCCCCGATTTTTCCCTGCATTCTTCTCCTGAGATTCAATCCTTTTCTTCCTTTGGAATCCGAATAAGCACTAGCCTCAAGCTTTTGAATGGCAATTTCTCCTTTGTCCCAAAGACCTTTGTCTTCCATCCTATATGTTCTAGAAAGGCCTCTTATTGCTTTTGATCTCCTATATTCGTGATCATAAACCGAGGTGTATCTGAACATAGCAAATAATCCGATTAACAATCCAAGAAGATGAATGGACGCCTGGACAATATTATCATTTGACATCGCTTCATTGAGACTCGGAGAAAGAATTCTAAATGTGAATAGTATTACATTGGGGGCCAATATCAAAGCAAAAGAGACCAAACTAGAACGTTCTGACATGCTTGGACGCCCAAACCTATCGGTTTGAATTGTTCGTGTTGTGGTTCCAGTTATCACTATTAGTGGATAATCCTAGCGTTAGGCATGGAACCCGAAATATTGGTTTCGACAAAAATTATGTCATTTGAGGATCCATTTTTAGTAATTGATTCTATTAAGTCTATTTTTCCTGATTGGGAACCCGAGTTTGATCCTGAGAGATTATCGTTTCCTGCTGTAATTGATTCTCAGAAAATCTCNGGTGAAGTGGAGACAATTGATTACCTATTATCGATATTGAGGGATAGTCGAATTCTAGACACGGCAATGGATGCTATGACTATGAACTCTAGTAAAAATAAGGTTAGTTTCTCACTATCGAGACAATCTGCNTCTGTAGGTAAAGCGTCATTTGTTCTGAAGGGGGAGGTCCCATTAGGAGGATCAATTAAGGTCACAATAATCGGGAATGACGTAGATCTGTGGGTTGAGCAGCAGACTTGGCATAGTGGTCGTGACAAAGTTCCCAGAGTCGTAGGTGATGAATTATCTATGTCAGAATCGGGAGAAGCCGCTGAATGGTTTGGAAAAGATTCCTAGAGTGTTTCGAATCCAGATATTATAATACTACCAGACGCGAGAAATGATCTAGAAGCCAAGAGTCATGGTTTTACACATGAATTAGTAGGCAAATTCATCCACTCCAAGCTCTCGCAATGGCCGTGGAAGAAGAGTATGTAGTCCAACTGGAACAGGAGGAAAGGGCCGGTTCTAGTCCCTTGGGGGTTATCTCTGCTATATGGAAAGAGTTGAGTGGCGGAATAGGCCCATGGGGTGCGATTAGGCCACTTTTTGCAGTATTTCTTTCACTAGTACCATTTCTTTTTCTAGGGCAACACTTCAACAGAGAGCACCGAAAGGGAAGGGAGTGGTTTCTAATACAATTTCCATTAATTCCTGCCTTTCTATGGCCATTCCTGTTTCTATTCTCGATAGCAGATGCATGGTGGGCGTCGAGTCGTATCGTGGCTGCATCTGAGACTAAAACTCGCCTAGAAGCCTTCACTCAAGACTAGAGGGCTGAANAGGCCNCCTGGGCTTGAAACCTCAGATAGTTGTTTTCTAATTTCCATCTCCCATTGCCTAAGTTCCTGAAGAGCGTGTGTGAATTCCAATTCACTTTCATTGACAACAGTTCTAATTAAGGTATCAAGAATATCCATTCTATCTTNATCTACCCTATCAATTAGTTTTTCCAGAGGGAACGAAGTGATGTCTGGAGGAATAACACTTTCTTCATTAGATGAATCAATAGGAATGGGAAATAAAATAGTTTCAGGTAGGCTTTCATCGGATTTACTGGCGGCTATTTTCAGAGAGTCTAATAAAATCCTGATGTATTTTGAGATTACTAAACCTATTTCTATCACTGGCATACTTAGTTGCTCAGTAAGATGGACCATATTCTCCCTGAGGAAGAGTAGCTTTTCGTTGGTACTATCATTCGAATCTGGAATGGACCTCTGGCTCTCATCCATAGCCACCTGTACAGGCAATAGCAAATGAAACTTTGACTATGTTGTCCTATCATCATATCTAATAGGNGAGCCGCTATTTCCTCTGATTCCATCAAGAAGATCATCATCAATCTCAAAGAAGTCATTGAGCCAGTCTCCATCAGTATCCCAATTAGTTGGATCGGTTCCATCAGCAACCAGATCCCCATCTATGTCCAAAATCCACCAACCAAATGCATACTCTCCCAAACCAGGATTTGGCAGGTGGAACATGTCCCCTGCAAGCCTATTGTATTCATCAGCCCATGCCCCATTAGCTAATATCTCATCGTCACTGGAGTTGACGTCCTGATAGTTTTCATCATTATCATTAATTATCAGGGCATATAGGTTATCTTCATCATTGATTTTGTTTATCTTAAGGTAATTGGAAGAAACAGAGTTCGATCCTGAGCATGTTCCTAGCAGGGTCTGCCGCAATTGCCACCATTCTTCTACTTCNTGGCCAGAGCAGTCGAAAAGAGTTGAGGCCCTAACTATCGAAGGAGAGGAGAGTGTGACATTGACCACCGCAAAATATTCTTGAAAATTATTGTACGGAATGTATTGGCAACTAGAACCGCTGCAGTCCCACTCACCATCATTATCTGGATCCTCAGTAGCATCATTTGGATCCGTTGGATCATGTGTGAACCAAGTCCATTCCAATGAAGGACGAGTGATCTGNCCATCTGACAAATCAATNGGTTTCCANATTTGAGGAGTAACTTGCTGCCATTGAACCTCAATCTTCAGGAAAGAAGACCAATTGTCATTAGTCTCATTCCACCCCCTAAAGTATTCATAGAAATCTGGCATCATATCTCCATCGGTATCGTTGTCAAGTGGATTGGTTCCAAATTTGAAAATCTCTCTTCCATCGGAGAGACTCATGTCTTGGATGTAATCAACTATCACACCATCACGAAAAACAGGCGTCATGATTATTGAATCGGAATCTGAATCTGGATCCAAGGGGCCGGTTCCGTTGTGAAACTCCATTAAATTTGTAAAATACAGGGATTGGGCTTCATTTCCAAATTGCTGATCTTGCGGGTATGGGGAGAATTCCCTATCTTCCCAGACTCCTTGAATGGCAGGAGAGTCCAGAACCTGCCTATCTAACCATCCGTCAGCATCCGGATCATAATTTACGTCAAGAGGGTTGAGTGGATTAAGTGACCACCTCATTGAATTTACAGGAAGGGTCTCAGAATATATCGAGTAGCAATATTCCCAACCATCTGGCATTCCATCACGGTCCGAGTCGGAATCAGTTGGGTCACTTATTCCAGTCAAAGATTTATTGAAATTATCATAATCATGTTGATTGATAAGGCCAACCTTATCGGAAGAACTTAGGCTTTTTGTTGAGAAAATCGTGTAAATTTCATCCCATGCTGATTGAACATCCATGCCCTCTTCTTCTACAAAGGCGATAACGGCGTCTTCTCCATAGGAAATGATTGAGGAGCTATTTGGGAAGTTTCCCACCTCTAGTCTCTTTCCATAAGTTCGAGAATCGTATTCGGCTAGGTTATCGAAAGATTCGGAATCAGAAATTTCGCCATCGCCATCGCAGTCAAATGAGTCATCATCGGAGTCCTTTTCTACGTCTGTGTCAGTAAGCGGGTTCATGGTCCAAATGTTTTCTTCTAAATCCCACTCTGTGAACCAATATTCGTAACCATCACTCATGCCATCTCGATCTGTATCTGGACTTTTAGGGTCAGTGATTCCAAAGATGGACTGTAGCATCGGTCTTGCAGGGGATCCTTCTCTCCAATCCCAATACTGTTCCATCGCCAATTCGGCCCTTCCCTCCTTACTAAATAGGATCCGATAAATCCTATTCTGGAATGCCAGATTGCTGATATCCTTGGATTCTTCTCCAAATGTTGGGGCTCCTGAGGGGAAGGATTCCCCATTAATGGGTAAATTAGAGGTTAGGTTTAATTCGGTAATATCCATTATCCCATCTGAGTCTGAGTCATAATTTCCATCATTCGGAACGAGTGGATTTAGTGTCCATACTTCATCAGATTCATTCCAGGATGTGAAAATTACCTCCACTCCATCCAGAAGGCCGTCTCCATCTGTGTCCGGATTGTTAGGATTGCCCGTCCCTCCGCTTTTGTTAAATTGCTCATGTGATACAAAGTGGCCGAAGGATAGTGCAGATTCGGCCCCTATCCATGGAGATGTGACCAAAGAACCAACTGCGTCGGTAAGGTAGAATTGCGGGGAGGATATGGTACTATCTGTTTCACTCAATACACTATTTATCGAGTTATACTCTTCCCAATTTGACATCCCATCAAAATCTGGGTCGCCTAATCCATCCCCACTATTTACCGGATTAAGTGTCCAGTCTACTTCGAACAAACTCCAACGAGAATGGTATATCTCCCACCCATCGGGCATTCCGTCATTATCTGAGTCTGTCCCTAGTGGATCTGATGAGCCAATGTCATCCGAAGGTAATTCTGACCAGAGTGATAGATATTGTTGATCTATCATCTTTCCAAAGGGCTCCTGCGCCAATCCACCCCAAGAATCATGAACTAGTGTTGAGGTAATGTTCTCAGGAAAAATAATTCCTGACTGAGTTGAATCTTGCAAGAGAATTTCAGACTTGATGTGGTATTCTAGCCAATTAAAGAATGATTCTTCTGGTTCCAATACCCCATTGAAATTAGCATCGAAACCATCCCCATCAGGATTGTTAAGAGCGTCTGAGCCGTTCATTGGATTAATACCTGAATTTGAAGAGGGCCAAAAACAAGAGTAGCGAGCCTCCCAACCATCTGGAAGAGAGTCTGAATCAGAGTCTTTCATATTTGGGTCAGTTGCAGTCCAATTTGCAACACTCTCTGGAGATTCCCCATGTGATTGCAAACCTGAAGATAATGATCTGGATTTTAGATTCTCCCATTCATACTCGCATAAATTGGAAAGTCCGTCGCCATCAGCATCCTCCGAAGCATCGTTTGGATCGTTTGGATCAAGAGTCCATTCATTCCCTCCAGTGTAAATATCACCAATCCATCTCCTATGTTTTATCTCCCATCCATCCGGCATTCCATCACCATCTGAATCGGGATTAGTCGGATCAGTAGGAAGATCGCTTCCTCCACTTGAGCCAGTTCCAGACCAACCACCTAAGTGAACCTCTTTCGCATCCTCCCCCACTTGCTGATCACAGGTATATTCTTTATTCAGGTAATAGCAATCGAAAAAGGATGATTCCATGAACCAACCCCAGTATTCCTCCCCATCTGTGAGCCCATCCCCATCTGAATCTGAGAGTCTAGGATCGGTGCCATTGAGTCCTTCTGCAGTAGTGGTGATAAATCGGAACTCCTCCAAATTACTCCACAATCTATCATAACCAAAACCGCCGCCATAACCTATTGAAACTCCATCACCATCAGAATCTCTTGGAGCATCATTTGGGTCTGTGGGATCAAGCCCATGGACGAATTCCCAACCATCATCCATTCCGTCAAGATCAGAATCTGCAGAGTGAGGATTCATTGGAGCGATATTCATGAATCTCCCGGGATCAATTCCTGCGAAAATCCAAATTTTTCCTTCACTTTCTATTGATGCTAGAGAAGTTACAAGACCATTGATTTGTTTGCCTTCATCCATTACTCCCAAAATTCCATCGGAATCCCCCTCGAGAAGCCAATTCCCATCCTTAGAACCAATGACAAGTAAATTATCCAACGGCAATATTGAGTGAACCTCATTCGCCCCTGACAATAGGCCCTCCATATTCAGCATTCGATCGCTGTTTATTGCTTGCCTTGGCTGAGAAATCAATAAATCCATAGTTATCTGATGTAAACCTCCGCCCATACCTAACCAAACATCATCAGAACCCTGATCAGAGGCTTCAACGAATATTTCGTTGACATTCGAAGTCTTAAACGAATCACGAATATTCTGATTTACGAATTCTTCTGCATTGTTTCTTGTGAAAATCCACCAAGGGTCGCCAATGTCGTTTGAACCATCAGTGGAATTCCACCCTATCAGTCCGAAGTCAGTACCAATCAAAAGTAAAGGCGATCTTCCGAAAATCTTTGCATGGGCTGCCGAAGTGGCACTAGCATTTGACTTGGAAAGAAGTGAAGAAAGAGAGTCTAATCTGGAGACCTCTAATTGATTTTCTTTATCCTCGGATATCTGGGTTTTCCAAGCTTCGCCATCGCCCAACATCAATATCTGCTTGTCGAATGATTCGGATTCGAGTGGGTAGACAACTGAAACATGACCAATCTCTGAGGATTTTAATGAGTCCATATTTGGCAAACCACTTTCAATCTCGATAGTGTGAAATCCGATATTGGACCCAAGAAGAAGTAAATCTGTTCCACCCACTGAGGTTTTAATCATAGTTTGAATTTCTATTCCGGGTTGAAAATTAAAAATTGAAGATGACCCTCGAAAGGGATCCAAAGCTGTTATTCCATATTTTGTCCCTACAAGTAACCTCTCCCTAGCATCATCAGTTATTATACTATGAACTGAGGTATCCGCAAGACGGATTGCTGTAGAATGATCGAAAGTGATTATTTCATCTTCTTCAGAAGAAATCTGGAATCCCTTAATTCCTGGAGTTACCCCAGTGGTGTCATCTGAATCGACCAAATATTCTTCGTAATTACTGAATGATTCTCCCCATTGAGAGGTTCCTACAGTTATGTCTGAGGTTATGAATCCATCTCTGTCTGAATCCCAGCCATCTAAATCATTGTCTAGTAATGCATCACTGGAATTTAATGGATCTAGCCCATGATGCGCCTCCCAGCCATCTGGAATTCCATCGCCCAATACATCGAGGGGCACAAGAGAGAACTCATCCCAGAAAAAAAAGTCAGAGTCAGAGAACCTAGGATCGGCCCCTAGCCAGCCATGAGTTCCCGTTGGCCTTTCTACCTCGGTTTGGCAAGAGGTTGAAGAAAGACCTTCAATTTCTCCCCAGCACCATAATCCATCTCTCTCTGTAATCCAATCTTCTGGGGTTCCAAATAGGTATTCTTCAGTGTTGGTGAACTTTTCGCCCAAGTCAATTAGTCCATCACTATTGAAGTCGAATCCATCTCCACATCCCCAACTAAAGTCAATCTCGCATCTATCAAAATCCGATAATGCATCAATAGGGTCCAAAGGATCGAAGTATCGACATTCCCAGAAATTATTCGGATTTATTGGGTCNTTTGGATCTGCCAAATATAGNCCTCCTGACGTGCACATATGAACCTCATAACCGTCAGGTAATCCATCGCCATCTGTATCGGAAACCCGTGGATCTANATATTCTCTAATTCCAGNTTCNGTTTCCTCGGGACCCTTTCCAGTGAGCCCATTCCTCTCNTCGAAACACTTGTCCAGAGTATANGGCCAACAATACTCCTGGAGTGCAGTCANCCCATCGTTATCATGATCGGTTAGGTTATCAGTTGAATCAGTTGGGTCAAGGCCTTGTATTGAGCCTTGAAAGGTAGGTGAATCTAAAATTACTTGATCTCCGAAAATAACCTCATATAAGTCTGGAATCAAATCCCCATCTTGATCGGTTACGGGTGATTCCGTACCCTCTGCCGAGTTGGGATCTGTGGATGAAACCGGAGATTGGGGCCTAGTCTGAGAAACAAATGCCAGCGAAGAAAGAACCAGTATTGAAACAAAAAGTGCTGTTTGCTTNCTTCTCATAGACACGTCTCCATTGGATTTCCCGACTTGACAGATTTATCATGATGATGGAGCGTCGTTCGGACAGAAAACTAGTCTTTACGAAAAAAAAATCTGTACTTGAAAAATATTCATCTTATAGAGAAAATTATGGATTGGTTCAAAGGGCGTCTGTTTTGGGGTACTGTTGTGGGCTTAGGGATTACACATTTGGGATCCGGTAGCAGGGGAAACGCNGCCCTACTAAGTTCGGATTATTGTAACGTCCTAGTTGACTGTGGATTCAGTCTAAAGCAAACTGAAAAGAGGTTGGAAATTGCGGGTGTTAATCCAAGTTCTATAGATTCAATTGTTGTAACTCATCACCATAAAGACCATTCAGGGTCTGCATTAAGGGCCTCTAAGAAATGGGATTCATCACTACACTGCAATGCAATTACAGCATCTAGAATGGGTTGGGATGTAGATGGTGAATGTTCCGTATTTGGTAATTTAGAGAGGATAGANATCGGGCCAAAGCTAAGCATACTCACAGTTCCAGTCCCTCATGATGACTCCGATAATGTTGCGATAATTGCTAGTGATGGTTCAGGAAACAGAGCCGGGATAGTTACTGATTTAGGCGAAGCTACGAATGACCTAATCGGACATTTGTCAACCTGCAGCCATATCTCCATTGAGGCAAATTATGACCATGATAGACTTATGGGCGGCCCATATCCAGACTCTCTAAAAAGGAGAATCTCAGGAAGGGGAGGTCACTTATCGAATTATCAAACTGCGGGNATTCTAAGTCGAGTAATGAGTCCAAGTCTGGATAGCATTGTTCTCTGTCACCTTTCTGAGAAGAATAATGCGCCTCATATAGCGGAAAGTGAAGTATTGATGGCAATAGGTGAAAGATTTGAAGGATCCCTGTCGATATCAAAACAGACTGGTCCAGAATTCAGCTATTGGTGTGGAGAATCTAGTACTGACATATTAGCTTCTGCATGACTCTATTTACCCATTACAGCCCTATGGACTGAATTCTGTACTTCTCTCATTCTCCCTACTGCTCCTAATTCTCTGAAAAGGGACAAAGATCTCTGGAGATAGCTCATCCTCTGCGAACGGTCAGACTCNACCTCACCAAGCCTGGCGAGTAATTCTCCTTGGAGCATTCGGAAATCGTTAGACTCTGCTACTGCTAAACCATTTAGATAGTGCTCTGCGGCCTCTTCTCTGCGTCCTGCATCGACCAGGACCTGCCCCAATAACATCTCAACTTCAACAGCACTTTGAGGGTCGTTNAAATCGGAAAGTGTCTCTAGTGCGCCAGAATAATGGAGTAATGCNAGATCGTTATCGGAAATTTTTGCGTAAAACCTTCCTAATACCGCTCTTGACCTGGCATGAAGGAAATCCTGGCCCGTTTCTTTTGTTTCCTCGTAAGCAGATAACGCATGCTCTCTCGCACGATCCAACTCCCCCATCTCGATAAAGGCGGATGCAAGTCTAATCCTGGCATCATTTAGTTCGGGATCTTTTTCCTTCTCCAACAATTCTTCAACATTACCATATACCTCAAGTGCCCTTCTTGAGTCCCTCCTTCTTCTGAAGATGTGACCCATGTTATTGTAACTTCTCGCGGCTCCAACCGCATCTCTAATTTCAATCTGAATCTTCAATGCGTTTCTATGCAATTCCAGCGCGTCATCCATTGCCCCTCTCTTCACTGCAATATCTGCTCTAGCGGANAGCAAGCGTGCTAACTCAAGTGTGGGCTTCCTTGAGCCTAGGTTCTTTGCTGCTGCATTATACTCCTCTTCTGCTTGGTCCCACATACCTTGGATGGCTAGAATATCCCCCCTTAGTTCCCTTATCAAACCCCAGCTTTTCCCGTCGAATCCCCCACTTTCTAACGAATTTAATATTGAAAGAAGCTCGGTATGTCCAGAGCTAACAAGGCCGTGACCTTCTGANAGGAGAACCTCTGCCAGACCTTCTTCATCTCCGGTTTGACTTAGATGATAGATAAATTCAATCCTGTCTGCAGCATTTTCCTTCCTCCCACGATACCAATTGACAGCTGAAGAATGAAGACTATGATTCATCTCTTCGTCCATTGAACGCATTAGGAATTCCCGCACTAAATCGTGAACATCATAATTGTCCGCGTCTGATTGGCGAGCAAGTCCCTTCTCGACTAAATCGTCAAGAAGGTCTACTCCTTCCTCAATCTGGTGAATTGCTCTGATAGGAATGGGTTCTCGGAAAACTGCGATAGCGCCGAGAAGTCTTTTTTCTGGTCCAGAGAGTCTGCTGAAAATCTCTTTCTCTACAAAGGCTTCAAGCGTGGCATGAAATGTTTCTGCAACGTTTCCCCTATTAATTAATTCAAGTATCAGCGGATGACCTCGAGAGAGTGAGTAGATATGGGAGAACTGATCTGAATCCATTTTTGGCAATGCTGTAAGAATTTGTCTACTTGATTCCTCATCAAGGCCTTGTAGAGGCATTACTAATGTGACAATGTTGCCAGATTGATCGGCTTCGGGAACAACCATTCTGAAAGATCTAGAAAACATGACCAAACCTACTTCTTTCAGCGAGTTGATCCTAAGCGTGAGTTCACGTAGAATAGAGAATAAGGTCTCGTCTCCGACCTTGTGTAAATCGTCTATTACGATCAATGAAGGAGATCCTGATAGTCCTTCCTCGATTAGATTTACCGCCATGTTGGTTTGTGGGACAGGAGAAGCTGCGAGATAGTCTGAAAGGTCGTTGTATCCAATAGAGGAAAGCCATTCAGCACAAGCCTCCAAAAATGCTCTTGATCCTTCCCAATCTTGGCATCTATGATAAAGAAGATTTCTTCGGTGAGTAAAACGATCAAGAATCTTTGCGCATAGAGAGGTTTTTCCAATTCCAGCAATCCCTGGAACTAGAATTGATGCTGACTTTGCTTCGAGGAGTTTTGCCATAACATCTATTTCTTTCTCTCTTCCGTAGAATCTCCTAGTTCTAGGAAGGTCATTCAAATAGGAAACTAATTGCTTTTCGATATGTTTTGATAAGTCCCTTTCAATCAATTCTGGAGTTAATCCAGACAAATCTATTGTTCCATTTTCGTCCATGTATCGTAGCATGTCCACATGCCTAAGTGGGAGATCTGTTTTCTCTACAGCACCTGCCAAAGTAGTATTGTCTGATTTTCCATCGGGTTGAATAATCCGTACGGAAATTTCAGAGATTCTCTCCCAAATCTCGTTGGAAACCTTGGCCCCTTCATCAGTCAAGAAGTAAGCCTTTCTCTTCCTAGATACTCCAGTAACATGGGCCTGTCTCTCGATCAGGTGACCGGCTTCCTTCATTCCAGAAATTGCTCTGGGAACGTTTGATCTTGCAATGGAGACAGCATTGGCAATTCCCATCTGAGAAAGTGCGAAAGGAACCTCGACTTTATCGGAATGGTCAACATAGTCACTGAGATGGAGAAAAATCCTCTCTTGGACCCCGGGCCTAGTCATGGCTCCATTGGACATAGCCCTGAACTCACTAACTCACTCAATAATGTTGGTTTTACATGGGAGCCTAGTCTTGGAAATTTGGATCCGGTACCCATTCCTCATTGGAAGGATCCCACAACCACCCAGGGTGATCTTCGAACTTCTGTAGATTTTGATTGAAATCTGACTTCTTTTCTCCGTGATCATCTGAAAATTCTGCAGTCCTTTTTGTTTCGGAATCGTCTTCTTCAATCTCAAGTCCGATAATGCCCGTGAAGAAGGCAAGAGATACTAGGGCTATGAGTACAATTATTCCTATTCCTGATAGGAGTAGTAAGTTTGAGGATTCTGCTTCTGGCTCTCCCTTATTGATCGAAGAAACCTCAGTAGTTTGTCCGCCATATGAGAATTGAGGGATTGATGAATCTCCTTTTATTCTTGAACCGGGAACTCCAAGTTCCCATGTCCCATTGGACGAAACAATCGTATTGTTCACTGGAACCCCTCCAATTAGAACAGATACTTGCTTACCAGGAAGACCCTCTCCAGAATAAATAGCCATCTCATCCTCTTCCACCCATAATCTGTCAGGCTCTTCGATGATGAATTGCAGTGGAACAACTCTGAAAGTAACAGGGTTTGAGTTTATCCTTGATTCCCACTTGTCCGTCGCGATGAATATTACATTTTCCAAAGTCCATGTAAGTACGTCGTCATCGTAGAATTGCATCAAATAGGGGTCGTATCTTGCCACACCATCAGGCCCAACTTCGACCCATAGAGGGAACATGTCATCCGTATCTATTGATGTATCATTGTACACCGAGATATATTGAATATCCCCATCAAGATCGGAGAAAAAGGAGTTTAAGTCTATTTCAGCTGAGGTGCACTTGTCTACCGAGTTCGAGTCGCTGTCACAGTATAGGATAATCTCTTCTTGCCATTCCGACCCGTCAAATTGTGGTTGATTATTGCCTGCATTTGGTGGATTGTCAGCAATTATTGAGACATCGGACCATTCGCTATAATCTATCCCATCATATGATCTAATTCGAAGGAGGTACTCGGCATCATGACGAAGGTTGTTAGTATCCCACAATATCTCCCATTCTCCTAATGATGAGATTTCAGTTGTACTGGCTTCATCGATAATGATGAAGTCATTAGAGACGTCCTTGACTTGGAGGTCTATTCTAGTTACGGTTCCATCAAAATCTCTAGCTACCCCATTTATTGGAGTCTCAGATGAAGTGGAAATTCTAGTTCCAGAGTAGGGTTCGTTAATACTGATTGTTGGTTGACTATTCCTATTGTCTACGGATAGAATAAGAACTACTGGTTGGCATTCGTCGATAATTCCAACACAGAAGTCCGAGTCAGAAGCCCATATCGTGAAATTATATGTTGCCAGCTCATATGGTCGTGATGAAAAGTCCCATGTCCAAGAGAACATATCACCTGGGCCGTACCCAATAGAAGTGGTAACTTCATAATTAGGGCCTTCTATTTTTACATATACTTCTCCGACATCAGAATTGCATTCTGAAGGGCACCCGTAAGGATCCTGCGCATATCCCTCGAAGTAAACTTCCCCGTTATCATGAGGTGAGAATGAGCTCGGGGTTGTTACAAAGATTGTAGGTGGTTGGGTATTGAGTTTAATTGTTCGAGAGACGACTTGACTGTATTCTAGACCATCAAAGGCCCTGAACTCAAAGGTATAATCCCCTTCTCCGGCCAGACCGGTCATATCCAAATTGTAGTACCATGAGCTGAATGGCCTATTGAATCTAGAGACTTCACCCTCTGAAACACCGCTAGTGTCAATTGCAAACTCTGCATCCTCCCAGGAACCTGTGAAGGGATCCTTGACCTGAATTGCATGGACGTAGCCCCCTTGATCCCACTGAGCCAATTCATCGGTTTGATAGCTATTTGCCAACTGGCCATCGTGCGCGCTTCCAGTAATGTTGACTACCCTTCGGAATGACTGCCCGTTTTCCTCTGTGACTACAACGGTTGGTGCCTGATTTTCCATGTTGGCTGTTACCTCAAGAGATGTGTCTTCAAGAGTGAATTCACCTGAGTAGTAACCGAAACCGAATTTGTATGAGGTGTACCTGTACATGGATAGTTCCCGAGTACCGGCGTTATAGTCGCAACTCGGATCATCGGTATCTATGGATAGATCGCCATCATTGTCTATTCCATCTGAACATGAGTCCTCATACTCGTCATCAGCGAAGCCATCTGGATTATTACCCCCTCCAAGACCTCTGAAATCCAGATGGAAATTTGAAGGTAATGCCACCCAAGGGGTATATCCATCAGAACCTGAATTTATCCGATAGAGATCGTTCCCCAAAGCATCCTCCACTACAACTAGGGCATCAGTGACCTTTTCCCCATCTATCAGAGATTGGAAACGAACAAGCTCGGCTCTGCTAACCTGTACTGCGTAGTGGGTAGGTTGGGTTGCTATCTGTATGTTTGAGAGATCGAGATTCGTCAAATCTGCGAAAGTGAAGACTGTTGAGTTGTTGTCCATGCTAACTCCTAGCGGGAAATTACGAGGAGTCATGTTCTGACAATTTGCGCAGGATTTGACGGGTGTGGGAATAATGCTGCCTTGGAAGAAATTGTCCGGCCATGCTTCTTGATCGGGCCAGGAAAGTTTCACTGGGTATTCGCCAGAAGGCGGAGATGGGATGTGCTCAGACTGAGCTGTTACTGAGCTCTTGGTCACGTTATAGACAGATGTTGCATCATTCCAGTCATTCTCTGCGAAGTAGCCCAAAGAACCATATTGTTCGGATTCAGCGGCACCGCTATCGTAATTCTTGATTATTGCACCAGTATTTTCAATATCGAAATTATTCCTCTGGATGTCAAGTAGAGAGCCGATAGCCCGAATCCCGTCTGCATTTCCAGTAGCGGTAATGATATTATCATACATTGTCACACCCGTAACATAGGCATGAATTACAGGGCAAGGAAACTGTCCGTCCCAATTAGTATTATCATTACAAGTGCCAGTACCGTCATAGGAAATTGTATTGTTAGCTAGGAAAAGTCTGGATGGTTCCCTGATTGCCTGGGAACCATATCTTCCGGCTACTACTGGGGTCAGGGACGTTTGGAATATTGAGTTATTCTCCGCAATCACATCATATGAGCCTCCGAGCCATAGCCCGAAATATCCGTTTATCGGTCCAATCTCATTTTCATGGATATGGACCTCGCTAGATAACACACTAATTCCCGAACCGCCTGATGCGCCTTCGATGTCATTATTGTACGCAGTCACAAGCGCGCCTGCATAAGCAGTTATTCCCGCTCCTTCTGAGGTTGTAATTTCATTATCCGAAATATCAACCTCGAATGAGGTTGATCCTACAGCCTTCTTGCTATTGACGTCGATTCCATTACAATTAACATTGATGACAGTGTTAGTTACCTTGCCGGCTGAAGTGAATAATGCAATTCCATAATCTCCAGATATAATTTCTGCGTTATCTATTTCGATGAAAGAGTCCTGTGCCCAGATTGTAGCCCTCCCACCGTCTCGCTGACCACAGCCGTTGTCTGTACCTATAAGGGAGACATCTGAAAGAACAAATGGATTGATAGAGGAACCTGATGAGTATATTTGCAAAGCTGACCCATAAACTCCGGATTGGGCGTCTACTCCAACAGCGAAATCTCCTCCGCTGAATGTAGGCTGGGCAAGATTAGTAGTAAGGACGCTAGTTGTGTTAATCTGACTGAAGGCTAGTTCAGTTAGTGTGGGACTAGCTCCGTCGAGAACTAGCGCTCCGTACCTAAACTCACCTACGGCAGTGATATACTGAGGAATCCCCCAGGCGCTATCGAAAGTAACGTACCTGAGTTCTGTCTCAGCTAAATCGATCGAACTCCTCATTAGCACCCCCTCATTACAGGAAGGATCATCTATAGATATCTCCTGATTGCCATAAGTCATTCCATAGCACTCTCCTATGGCGCTAGAGTTTGCCGGATCTTCCCATCTCAAGGTGATCCTCATTGCAGGCCCACCATTAGAAGAGGCCCCACAGGATGAAGCTCCAGCACAGATGCTACCTCTAACATCCAAATGAGTACCATTAGGAAAGACAATAGTTGCTCCGGGATTGATGATTAGCTTTGCACCTGGAGCAATGGTAACATCACCTGTTAATTCGTGTAGTCCGGCCCAAGTTTCAGTTCCGGTGATCGTACCGCTAGTTGTCTCGTTAGATGCTGCAGCGTTAGTGGCGG
>PAVV01000013.1 GCA_002713185.1 Methanobacteriota archaeon
AAACTGTTTCAGTAATTCTGCTCCATGATATTCAAGAAAGCTTCAATTCCTTGGGTTTGGGATTCAGTATAAGTACTTGATCCAAGACGCCTTGCGGCGAGGCACCGCCACCTCCCTTGTTTCAGATTGAGCTTCGGAAGGAAAGTGCTTGACACAGGAAAGTCAAGAATAAGAGAGATTGAAAATCATAATATCAGTGGGCCAAACATTATCAAAATCCCCAACAATATAAAAACAAAAATACTTTTTGTTAGAATGTTGAAAAGTGAATTTAGCAGCATTACGCTAAAATTCTGGCGATTCCTCTTCACGAAGACCACAGGCCTAATTTCTTTATCCATGATCATCCCATCCTTCTCTTGAAAACTGGAATTGGCTTCATTTTGTGTTCGTTTGTATCGTGCAGTAGTTTGTAAATCCTCAAGACCTCTTCCTGTCGTTCGCTTGGCTCGAATGATTGACGAACTTCGGATGATATCGACTGATAGTCCATTGCCCATTCAAGCTCGGCATAACTTGCTCCCATTTGATCCTCATCCGTCCTGCCATCATCCCATAGTCCGTCCGTTGGAGGGGCGTCAATGATTTCCTTCAGAATGCCCATTTCCCTTCCTATAGAATAAACTTCAGATTTGTATAAGTCTCCAATGGGGGAGATATCAACTCCGCCATCTCCATACTTCGTAAAAAAACCAACTCCAAAGTCCTCGACCTTATTGCCGGTCCCAACAACTATCCCTCCCTTTGACGCAGCAATTGCATACAGAGCCATCATTCTCAATCGGGCCTTAGAATTCGCGAGCGCTAGCTCCGATATCCCTTCACTCTCCAACTCATCCTTGAAAACATCAATTGTTTTTGACAGATTTATTTGAATAGGCTTTACGTTACTCCAATTATGCTCCAACCACTGGATATGTCGATTAGATAGCTCAAACTGATCCATATCCTGATGTATTGGCATATTCAAGACAAATGTGTCCAAACCTGTCCTTGCTGACAGAGTTGAAGTTACGGATGAATCTATTCCTCCAGATACCCCTACTACCAATGCATTGATCTGGTTCCTTTCTGAATAGTCTCTTATCCAATCGGTAATCTCATCGACAAGTATTCCCCAATCTGTCATTATTTCCACCTAGTGACAAGCTACACCATATTTCTTCAGACGCCAGTAATTGTAAGGCCATGGCGTCAGGAATCCAGCCACAAGCATAGGTAGAATGACCCACCATGTCAGTTTAGCTCCGCCAGTCAATATCAGATCAACGGCATTCATTGCAGCTTCCATAGAAATCATTGAGATCAACGACATCCCAATAGCGACTCTAAATGCCTCACCTAAAGCCATCTGGGCCGATAGAATTAGAGTTTCTAGGGCAATGGAGGTTAGGATTCCATTGAACATTGCTAGGGCCATTATCATCATAGGACTCCATCCAGAATCAGTGAAAACAAACTGGAAGGCTGCTATAGTCCCGAAATCTCCGATACTACATCCAATTAAGCACCATTTTGTATTGTTAGCAGATTTCTTCCAAACACTACCATCCCTCCAGTGAAAATCTTCTGATAGCCCATCAACTAGGTAACCTATCGATCTGACTGACTCACTAAGCTCTTCTCTTGAAGCGCCATCATGTTGGACCACTGCACTTCCATCTATATGACTAACTTCAGCCGAGGAAACGCCCGATACTCCTTCAAGAATACTCTTCACCCTACTGGAGCAACCGTCGCAGGTCATACCACCCACGTCCAGATGAATAGTCTCTGCCACGAATATTACTAATGTCGTTAGCATTTGAAGTCTTGCAAATCCCACTCTTCCTTCATCAACAACTCCCCCCAAGTTCAAGACGAACCCCTGAATCGGCTGGCCGATGGTAGTACCGCAGTCGCCGGGGGAACTTGATCCCGTTTCCCTAGAAAACTCACTGATTACCATATGGGAAGAAGAAGAGACCTTCAACCAATCTATCGAATCAAGAAAGATTCTGCAATCTCCTTTCACGTTTCTGGAGGGTCCCCCTACTGCTAACGGGAAGCCAGGTATTCATCATGTTCTTTCCAGACTTTTCAAGGATATGGTTTGTCGATGGAAGACAATGGAAGGCTATATTGTGGAAAGGAAGGGCGGGTGGGATACCCATGGACTCCCTGTTGAGATAGAGGTACAGAAGCAACTTGACCTGATGACCAATGAAGCGATAGAAAAATTTGGGATGAAGGAGTTCAATAAGAAGTGTAAAGAAAGCGTCTGGACTTACGAGGAAGCCTGGAGAGAAATGACAGAGCGGATGGGATTCTGGGTAGATATGGATGACCCGTACGTCACACTTCATGATGAGTATATTGAATCAGCATGGTGGTCCTTGAAACAGATGTTTGACCGGGGTCTTCTTTTCAGAGGTCACAAGGTTTTACCTTATTGCCCCCAGACAGGAACAAGCTATTCCACTCACGAAGTTTCACAGGGATACAAGGAAGTCTCAGAGCCAGCAGTCTTTGTCAAATTCAAGCTAGAAGGCGACGATGCATCGGTACTAGCATGGACTACAACCCCATGGACACTCCCTGGAAACGTAGGATTGGCCGTAGGGCCTGACGTTACATATTGCAGAGTAAGGGTTACAGAACCTTCCTCAGACTCATGGGAAGGTAGAGGGGGTGCAGAGGTAGGAGAGGAATTGATACTCGCTAAGGATCTTATCGGTAATGTCCTCAGGAATCATGCTGATGTGATTGAGGAATTTACTGGATCGGAACTTGTGGGCAGAGCATACTCCCCCCTATTTCCAGGGGCCATAGAAAGGGGCGATTCGAAGTCTGCTTGGACAATCGTGCCTGCAGATTTTGTCACCACCTCCGATGGAACAGGAGTGGTTCATACCGCAGTTATGTATGGTGAGGACGACTACCGCCTTGGTGTGGAGGTGGGCTTCCCTGCGCAGCACACCGTCGGAATGGACGGAGCATTCGTGGAAGGAGTCCACAAGGAACTGGATGGCAGGTATGTTAAGGAATGCGATAATGATATCATAAACCTCTTGGTTTCCAAAGACCTTCTCTACAGAGAACACACATACACTCATGACTATCCACACTGCTGGAGGACAGACCACCCGCTTCTCTACTACGCGATGGATAGCTGGTTCGTCAGGATGACCGCTGTCCGTGATCAGATAATCTCTCATAATGCTGGGGTAGAATGGGCTCCCGAGTGGACTGGAACTAAGAGGATGGGGGAATGGCTCTCCAACATCAAGGATTGGGCAATAAGTCGTGAGCGTTATTGGGGGACGCCAATCCCTGTGTGGATTTGCGAGAAATGTGGTACTGAGCATTGTGTTGGAAGCGTTGATGAGATGTCATCAATGAAAACTGAGACTTCTCCAAATCCTCCAGAATTGCACAGGCCATATGTTGACGAAGTGAGGCTATACTGTCCATCTGAGGGATGTTCTGGAGAGATGGTGAGGGAGCCTTATGTCATGGACTGCTGGTTCGACTCCGGTTGTGCGTCCTTCGCTCAGTGGCACTACCCATTTGAGAATGAGGAGAGGTTTGCAGGCTCATTCCCTGTCGACTATATCTGCGAGGCTGTGGATCAGACTAGAGGTTGGTTCTATTCACTATTGGCCGTAGCAACCACAGTATTCGACCAGCAGTGCTTCAACAGCTGCCTATCTTTGGGGCATATTCTTGATAAGGATGGGAAGAAGATGAGTAAATCTAGGGGCAATGTAGTTGATCCCTGGGACCACTTCAACAAGGAGGGTGCCGATTCAATCAGATGGTACATGACTACTCAGAGCGCTCCTTGGTCTCCTACAAACTTTGATCCCAATGGAGTAAGGGAGTCCTATGCCAAGATGTTTTTGACCCTATGGAACGTTTATCGATTCCATGCGGACTATGCAAATCTGGACGGCTTTAACCCCGAAGATGAATCAGGTTTCGTTCTTATATCCGATAGGAGCCCACTGGACAGATGGGTCCTATCCAAGGCCTCAGAAATGGCGGAGCAATTCCACTCTGGATTCGTCTCGTGGGACTTTCATAAGGCAGGAAGATACCTTGAGGACTTCGTAGTAAATGACCTCTCTAATTGGTATGTAAGACGCTCAAGAAGGAGGCTCTGGGATGAGGCAGACAGTAATGACAAAAGAGCATGTCAACACACTCTTCACGAGGTGCTTCTTATTGTCTGTAGGCTCATGTCGCCTATCGCTCCGTTTATGCCAGACCAAATTCATAGGGCCTTATCGGGAAAATCCGTCCATCTCGCAGACTGGCCTATCGGCTCTCCATTAGTTGGATCTTCCCTTCCAGAGAGAGATTTCGCGATCGAGCAGGAAATGATCCTAGTTAGATCTCTCGCTGAAGCTGGCCGGAGGATTCGAGTAGAATCAAATAGAAGGCAACGCCTTCCCTGTAGGACAGGCTGGATCGTCGGTGGGCCCGATATTTCGCAATTCAGAGATATTCTTGCAGAGGAGTTGAACGTAGAGTCCCTTTCTACTGAGGATGATTTGGATTCATTCCAGAGGATAGTATTAGAGCCCAATAGGAAAGTTCTGGGATCAAAGTGTCGCTCGGATCTTCCTGCGGTGCTGGAACAGTTATCCCTCGCGGATCCCGAGGCATTGCTACTGGAGATAGACGCTGGGATCGCAGCACTCGCGGGGTACGAGATTACTAGTGATGATATCGAGATAAGGAGGGTGGAGAAGGACGGTTTCGCCGCTCAGACTCTGTCCCTTGAGGAGGGCGACGTCTCTATCGTTCTGGATATGCATACCGATCAAGAGCTATTATCCAAGGGCCTAGCCAGAGATATCACAAGGAGAGTTCAGGCTAAGAGGAAGGAGCTCGACCTTCAGGTCGAGTCCTCGATCGAGATATCTTTGTGGGTGTTGGGGATTGACTTGGAAGATACTGATCGTGATTACATTAAATCCGAGACGAGAACAGGCAAGCTCTACCTAAATGAAGGCGATCCCATTGAAAGCGCTGATAAATTCGAGGTTGACGAAACCGAAGTATTCTTCCGAATTCATTGAGCTAAAATATCCTGAGAGTTAGCCCCCTCCAGCGAAGGCGATCATTCGATCTATTGGAATGTGATCCACAGTATCTTTGCAATAGTGAGCTTCAACAATCCTGCCTTCCTCGTCAATTAGAATATCCACTGGAATCGTTGACATTTTTGAGATTGACATAGTCATAGGAACATACCCCTTCATTGTTGCTTGAAGGAATGTCATTGGAGAACGCAATGCACCTAACATGAATCGTGCAAATGACTTAGTCACACCGTTTTCCTCAAAATGATGATATGTTTCATCAGCAGCAATTGTGAATTTAACATCATGCTTGGCCATCCTCTTAGCAAGGTCAGACAATTCTGCGTCGAAGATGCCAACCATCACTGTATCTTCAGGAAACTCTTCCCACCTCTTCATTATTCGATTAATCCTGATGTTACAGAAGGGGCAGGAAGAAAATCGGAAGAATGTCAATATTACTCTTTTCCCCTTCATCGATGACATTTCAAAAGTCGAGCCATCGATTGTCGGCAGTGAAATATTTGGTGCGAAGTCTCCTTTCTTCAGCTTAGGCATAGTCTACGGCCGGGCAATAGGTGTAAAAACTACACCATTGAGACAACTCATTCTGAAGGCCGTTCAAAACCACTTAATGATCCGCTACGACATGTAAGATTTCGGAATCAGCACCTCCACTCCGAATAGTGGGTCCGGATCAGTGGAATCATGGTATGCAATAAATGCACCACCATCTGGCATTATTCCCATACTTGCAAAGTCGAATCTGATGTCATTTCCAGCACCAGAGGTTGAGTCAAGGTCTCCTTGGCCAAGGAAAGTCATCATATCCGGCTCCATGCTTTCGGAGAAACCCCTGACGTGCCATGCAACATCAACGTCTGGACCATCTGAGCTTTGGAATCTTACATTTAGAACAAACAGATCGTGAACTCCACTAGAATGGAATTCCCATTCTTCGATTTCCGTGGCTTCCTCAGATAGATTGTAAGTGTGGTTGCCCCATGTCTCTCCTCCGTCCCATGATATCATGTGCAACAGAGAAGTCCCTTCCGTATTGACGCAGTGTAGTGCAGTGGAAGAGTCGAATGCGCAGTACTGTGAGGGAAGAGATGATCCATTGAGGGTTACTCCTGTCCACCAGTTCAGAGAAGTATCAAGGAAGGCATCCCTTCCATCGACGAAATAGTTTGGAAAATAAAGCCCTCCAGACGGAACTGGAAAAGCCCTCATTTCCTTATGTGGCTTAGTGAAGTCCCACTCCTGCCCTAAGCTCTCGGGATTCAAGTCTACCTCCAATATATCGAGATTGTCATTTCTGTCTGGGAATCCGAAATAATCGTAGTTTAGCCCGTCAGTGGAAATCTGTCCCCCGATATTCTGGACTTGATGCCAGAAATTTGAGATTACCAGGCTAGCATATGGCCCGTTACCGTAGAGTCCCCCGTTAATCGGTCCTATGACTTCCACTTGCCATGATCTATCGTAGAATGGCTCCGGAGTTCGATTGAAACACCAACTCCATTCCTGGTCCTCGGAGTCATAGAAGAATGCATAGAATTGATCGGCTCCACTTGAACTAGGGTAGGGAAACCAGCCCATTGAGATTAAGTCTCCGTTAGTGGCCTGAACTATGCTCCCCTCTCCCAATCCTTCCTGTCCGGGAACAGTAGGCTTCGGCTCCAAACAACCAATCTGAGAGAAAATCGAAGGGAGGTACTCCTGCCAAGTATGTCCTCTGTCTTCAGACCAAGTTGGATACTCTCCACCGAAATTAAGTATCCACCCCTCTTTAGTCGCTGCGAGATAGTGCTCACAGCAGTTTCCTCCATGCTCGTTACCAAATACAATCCATGAAGCATTTCCCCAAGTCTCGTTTTTGCTAGGGTGGCCTACAGTGAAGTTTCGGGGATCGTCATGTGTCTCTGGTGGTTCTATCAGATAATAATCGGAATCCCAATCTTCCCTTTCTTCGATTAGAATGGACTCTTCTAGGCAGCCAGGAAGAATCATCACCAATGCTGTAGAGAGCGCGATCAAATGCTCCTTTGAACGGTACCATCCCATAGTGGTGGGTTCGATTGGTCATATTTTGCACTTTCACACTTCTGACACAAAATGCGCACTATCAATCAGATAATCTCCAAGTTGCTCCATCCGTGCCATCCTCTACCACTACCCCCATCTTCGATAGCTCATCTCTAATTCGATCCGCCCTTTCCCATTCCCTCTCTAATCTAGCCTCTTCTCTCTTCTCTAGTAATCTCTCCACTATGGGGGCCAGATCCACTCTCTCAGTCTCGGTGCGCTCGAATTCAGATATTATTTCATTGTCTTCCGGCAATAGTCCCAGAACATCTCCTGCGAAATTTGAGATCCATCCAGTTGCAGCCACAATTTTTTCCTGCAATTCACCATCTTCTAGTAGTGCTCGCAATATCTTCGTAACATTCTGCACCTCCACTATTGCAATCCTGGTGTTGAAGTCGTCATCCATACCCGACTCAAACCTAGAAGCTGACTCTACGAGGTCTGGGAAATCCCCCCAATCTCCCTTTCCCTTTGTCATTAGTCCATCTCTGTATGCTGCGAACATCCTGTTATGATGGGATTCTGAGTCATCCACAATCACTTGATTGAAGTCAACTGGCTGCCTATAGGGTGCATTAATTAGGGCATATCTAAGAATTAACGGATCAACCTTGCCAAGTGCATCCGAGATGGTCCAGAAGTTCCCAAGTGACTTGCTCATCTTCTCTCCATCCACGTTGATCATCCCATTGTGGACCCAATACTGTACTACTGGTTCATGCCCAAGACAGCATTCAGATTGAAAGATCTCAGCTTCGTGATGGGGAAAAATCAGGTCTGAACCTCCTCCATGAATGTCAAACCTCTCTCCAAGGTGTTTAAGTGACATTGCTGAGCACTCAATGTGCCATCCAGGCCTGCCCTCGCCCCAGGGACTTTCCCATGCAGGCTCTCCAACTTTCGCTAATTTCCAAAGAGCAAAGTCTCTGTGGTCCCTCTTACCTGCTCCTGTCTTGGAAACCCTCCCTCCTGCTCCTGCTCTGACCATATCCAAGGTCTGCCCAGTTAGCAGCCCATATTTTTCTGGAGAAGTATCGATCTCGAAATAAACGCCATCATCAGCTTCGTAAGCGTGTCCCTTGTCCAATAGTTGTGAGATCATCTCAATGATATCTGGAATTGTCTCTGTGACTCTTGGATAAGCGTCAGCTCTGATTACGTTAAGTGAGTCCATACATCTGAAATAGTCGTCAATATTCCTATTAGCCACTTCTAGGTAGTCAACTCCTTCTTCATTGGCAACTGAAATAATCTTATCATCCACATCTGTGAAATTAGTTATGTAATTGACCTGAAAACCTCTATTTCTGAGCCATCTTACAATGATATCGAATGAAATTGCCTGCCTAGCATGGCCAATATGGCTGGGAGAGTATGGGGTAATGCCACATGCATACAGGCCAACTTTTCCCTCTTCTAGGGTGACAAGCTCTCTCTTCGATCTGGTCCTAGTATCGTAAATCCTGATCGCCATGTCGCCTCTGACACGATGCTTTGGCCATCAACCCCTCGCCGCTTCAATTAGTGCAGAAAATAGTAAATCATGCCCCTTTCTTTCTGGATGCCACTGGACTCCGATGCAGAATTTCTTGTCCTCTCTCTCTACCGCTTCGATTAATCCGTCATGTTCGGCGATCCCTGAAACCTTGAGGCTTCCAGGATTAGCAACACCCTGATGGTGGGCCGAGTTAACTTCAATTTGATCGCCCATTATTCGCTCCAGCTTTGATCCTTTAACCACTTTCACACCATGATTAGAAGTCTCCCCAAAGTAACCACCATGCTTCTCGTGCCCCGGAGTACTATCTAGGTGCTGGTGAAGGTGACCTCCATGTGCCACGCTAAGAATCTGCATGCCTCTACAGATGCCCAGAATCGGAATGTCATTTTTCATAGCATATTCGATTAAGACCATCTCTGCCTCATCCTGATTCCGATCGAAGTCAGAGGTATGCTCATCTGGTTCTTGAGAATAATTTACTGGATCGATATCTGGTCCCCCTGAGATAATCAAACCGTCTAATTGCCCCATAACCTCAGTCATATCCCCTAATGGTGGAATTATGAGTGGCGTACCACCAGACTCATCGATTTTTGATAGATAATCTGATGGAAGTATTGCCGCATGACTATTCCATTCCCCATAAGAAGCATCTCTCAGAAAGCATGTGATTCCAATCACTGGCCTCATTGTGGGTCCACCAGTTTCTCTCTTTGCATCCTAGCGTGCCTGAATGATTTAATCCCCACAAAAATGAATGAAGCTCCTGAGATTATTAGTAGAAGGTGGGAAACCGTTGCCAAGGTGGACAAATCGGAGAAAAAAACTCTGGTGCCACCTAATATCATTGCTGATGCTAGTACCATTGATGCGTGCATGTAGTGATGCCTATTTTCCTTGTTCAGTGTTGAAAGGACTCCTAGAACCACCATCGGGAAGCCAATGAAGGCGGGAATTAGTGCAGTAACTGAACGAGGCTCTGCATCTTGAATAAAGTAAGAAACTATGCCCCAAAGAACTAGAATTCCACCATTAATTATCGCTATCTTTGGCACAGTCAATCCTAGAAAGGTGAATCCCTCTCCCATATCTAAGGCCAGAACTTATCGCTTATCATGGTCTCTATTGGTATGGTTCATATTTTCTATCACTGATTCTCTGAGATAGCCTCTTGAATCTCATTATCCTTGGCAACAATCTGCTCCCAAAGTATCTCGGCTACATCCATCACTTCCATATCTGCCCCTACCGCATCAAGACCGTCTTTGACCATTATGGAGCAGAACGGACAACCTACTGCAACAGTATCGCAGCCTGTTTCAGAAAGCTCCTTTGCACGAATCACGTTGACTCTTTTATCAGCATCCTCCTCCATCCACATCTGAGCTCCACCTGCTCCGCAGCAGAAAGAATCTCTGCCACTCTTTTCAGTCTCTACATCAACTCCTCCGATAACGCTCCTTGGCTCGTCGACAATTCCACCTATTCTGCCAAGGTAACAGGGATCGTGGAACGTCACACTCCTTCCGTTCTTTTCTACCTCAGGTAAACGAGACTCTTCCTGTAGTTTAGCTAGTATCTCAGAATGATGGAAAACCTCGAGTTCATCACCGCCATAATCGGCATACTCCTTTCCTAGTGTGTGAAAACAGTGGGGACAAGAAGCAATTATTCGCTTGACTCCAAGCTCTTGAAAAGTCATCATGTTTGTTTCCGCAAGCATCTGGAAGAGGTACTCATTACCTGCTCTACGCGCCGGATCCCCAGAACAACCCTCCTGCATCCCAAGTATTCCTACATCTAAACCAGCTTCTTTCAGTAGGGATATAGTGGATCTAGCCACTTTTTGATTTCTTTCATCAAAGCTGGCTGCACATCCAACAAAGTAGATATATTCCGCAGGCTCTCCAATCTTTACATCTAAATCTGATGCCCAGTCTGCTCTTTCATGATCTCCAAATCCGTAAGGATTAGATGCTGATTCGATGTTTCCCATCGCAGTATTGAGGATATCAGGATACTCCATTGTCTCCATCACTGCATTTCTTCTAAGATCAGTGAGCTTAGGCACATGCTCTATGTACAGGGGGCATACGTCCACACAAGCATTGCAAGTAGTACATGCCCAGACTGCTTCATCGGTAATCCTTTCCATCATCGTTTCTTCCGGTTTTTCTCCAGAGAGCAAGATTGGAGCGTGCTCATTGGCATAGTCCCTAACATCGTGTATGACTTGCATAGGATTAAGCCCCTTACCAGATGCATATGCAGGACAAACATCTTGGCACCTTGCACAGGAAGTACAAGACCACCCATCAATCAGCTGCCTCCACGTGTATTGATCATAAGAGCTCACACCAAAGGAATCTATATCCAATTCATCCAAGGGTACTGCTTTACCATCATCGCCAACTGCCAGAGGACGCATCTTAGCACTTGGTCCTGTGTCGTGAAAGAATACGTTAGGTACTGCCATTACCAGGTGCATATGCTTTGACAGTGGAATTAGGAAGAGGAATACAGATATCGCCAACATGTGTAGCCAATAAGCTAGAACGACAGTCGCATCGGACAATCCATATTCGTAGAACATGAATCCAATTGGCTCCCAAAAACTGCTAGGATCCTCCTTAGACTCTATCATGAAAGAAGTTGACGTAATTGTAAAGATTAGTAAAAGGATAACATTTCCTTCGATCTGGGACTTCCCCTTCAGCTTCTCCGGAGTGAATAAGACCCTCCTAATCAGTGCTGAAACACAACCAATTAGGGCCATGGTGTAACCAAGCTCTACCATGCCATTCCACGGGCCTACAAGCAGTTCTGGAAGAACCCTCCCAGAGAATGAGTTTGCAGTCGCTAGATCTAACATGTCCGAGGCTAGCATTAGAAAACCCCAGAACATTAGCACGTGCATTGTTCCTGCGACTCTGTCCCTCAGCACCTTTTTCTGGCCAAGCCATCCAACAATGAACTCCTTAATTCTAGGAATCCATGAGTCAAATCTGGAGTCTTTGGCACCAACTAGGACTAGTCTTGTTGCCTTCTGTACTTGATAGGCAAAGAAGCCAATGGAGATTGACCCCATTACTAGAAGAATCATCCAACCATCTAAGGGGCCGTAAGTTTGTAGAAGTGGATGTTTCATGGGGAGACCTCATTCAGACCTGCTGGCATGCTTCCGATTACCAATAAGACCTTCAAACAACCGCTATTTAGGCCAACACTCATGTCCTATTTCAGTAGCCAACACACATGGCGAAAGCATTCGCGCCCGGAAAGTGCATACTTTTTGGAGAACATGCCGTTGTCTTCGGCCACCCCGCAGTTGCCGTAGCTATCGATCAAGGAGTCACAGCAAGTGTCACTGAATCTTCAAATTGGACTTTAGAAGGGAACAGATTTGAACCCTCCAGGCATCCACACATCGAACATATCATTCACAATGTGTTCCAGTACGAAGGACCTCCTTTGAAGATAGATATAGAGAGTAATCTATTTTCAGCCGCTGGAATGGGATCTTCAGCGGCATTATCAAACGCACTAGCTGCAGCATTGCATTTGCATATTAATCCTGATTCTAAACTTGACCAGGTCAAATTAGCGAAAATGGCCCATTCTGCTGAAGCTTTTGCTCAGAAGGGAAGAGCCAGTCCAACAGACTCGTCAACCAGTGCGTTAGGGGGGTGCGTTGTAGTATCGGGAGATAGAGTACCCGGGACAATCCATGTTTTCGATACTAGTTTGAATACTCCCGAGGGCAATAGAGAATGGACAATTAATACCGTATCAATTCCCTCTAGTTTGAATGATGCATTCCTAGTCATCGGTTTTACAGGCGACACTTCTCCAACAGGGAAGATGGTCGCAAAGGTCGCAAAGCTCATCTCAAACAACCCCGAGATGATTTCAGAAATGGAATCAATTTCAAAGATAACAACAGCAGGACTAACCGCTTTGTCTGTCGGAAATCTTGACGGGCTCGGTCTAGCCATGGATGCTTGCCACCAGAGGTTACGAAATTTGGAGGTAAGCACTCCAAAATTAGATCGAATGGTAGAGGCAGCAAAGCCTCACTCTCTAGGATCAAAATTGACTGGTGCGGGTGGCGGAGGATGTATGGTGTCCCTGACAAATGATCCTACAAGGGTGGCCGAGGCAATTGAGATTTCAGGCGGTACCCCGTTAATCACTAGACTCGGTACGGAAGGAGTCCGAGCACTCTGACTCTTGGAAAATAATAATCAAATTAGTAGAATCGATTTATATAACGATTTATAAGCGGGAATTTGTCCCACAATATATGCTAACCGATGAAGAAAGACTAACTGTAGTCAATGTAGTAGCTTCTACCAGAGTTGCGGAGGAACTTGACCTTCCAGATATTGCAATCCAGTTAAACTGCGAATACGAACCAGAACAGTTCCCCGGAGTGGTTTACAGGGTAGTTGACCCAAAGCTAGCGATACTGATGTTCAGATCAGGAAGAGCTGTTTGTACAGGCGGGAAAAATGAGGACAACATCCAAACAGGCATTGAAAGGATGATTGGAGATTTGAGGGATGCTGGCATTGAAACATGGGAGCTGAAGGACGTTGAGATCGAAGTTCAGAACATGGTAGCAACATACTCTCTATTCTACCCAGAAGATTACGGGGAGGTTGCCAAGATGGATGATATTAACACAAAGGTTATCGATGAAGGCAGCGGAATTAGGGCTGCTACCGATGAAGAAGTGGAAAATGAAGATCCGAGGATTAGAGGCATTCTGAAAGGAGAACCGCTTGCAGCTCTCCCCAGAAAACTAAACCTTAACAATCTGACATTCCATTTACCATTCGATAAAGTGGAATATGAACCCGAGCAGTTTCCAGGCCTCATTTATAGATTGGATTATCCAAGAGTAGTTTGTCTGATTTTTGGTAGCGGAAAGATGGTAATCACAGGAGCCAGACACAAAGATGAGATTCTGGAAGCTGTAGAGCAGATCAAAGACGAGCTAGCAGATCTTCTCTAATTCGCTGACTAACGTTATTGAGCAGATGGCCATGCCAATGCATGGGTAACCCCTCCAACAGAGCTTTCCTGGTGATTGCTGTAATCATCAGCGCTCCTCTTTCATTGGCAGTAGGATATCCTGAAACTTCAGAATTTTCCAGTACTCCAGACCATAGTTTAGCGAGTTCTAGGAATATTGCCATCACTGAACTACCCGATTGGAGGGTCAATGATAACTGGATGTATGAAGGATACTTGGACGTAGGAGACTTTGTATCAGACTCAGGCGTTTCTACTAACGTCGAAACTCTCCANGGGACACTGGATAGAACGGTGGAAGAAATTTTTCTGACAAACATTTCAGGAAATGAAACCATGGTCTACCGAGTGGTATCCGCAGGAAATTATGATTCAGGAGGAATAATTTCTATCGATGGTACTGATGGCTGTCTGTTCGTAGATATGGTGACAACGGAGATAATCAGAGTTTCAGATTTATCCACATTCTCTCAGGAAGCGGAGGTAAATGTCTACTTCTGGCCATCAGTTTTCGGGACCTGTGTGGATTGGAGCTGGCTAAATCAAACTATAGGAATCCTTTCTGTTGAAAATTCATATTATCCCCCATTAGAGAACTACGATTTCCCAATTTCAGTAGGTGAGACTTGGCAAATGGANTATGCCCAGGAAACAGAGTATAGTGGCTCCAGTAATTATGTGGAAATTCCTGATGATACAAACGACTCTAACAGTACTAGTTGGTCAGTAATAAGCCAGGGTAGCTCAGGAGTGCCATTTCCAAGTTGCTATCACTCATACAATGTGACATCTTACGACTCTGAAGGAGACGAGATAGGTTACAATTGGTATTGCCCTGAAGTCAGAGGTGAGGTGAAAAGCTCGTTGACGCAAGCATTTGGTTTTCTCGCAGTTCACGAACTTGTTAGCTACCAGCCAGTTACCCGAAACAAGATTTTGACAGTGGAAGTGGAATATCCTCTATCGCCAACCGGAATTCAGATTTCGGCTTGGATCAACGCTACGGATCAAGGACAGCCTATAGCCGGCGATAGTATCCAGTTTAGGTATGAGTCCGAGCAATTTTTCCAGAATCTAACTACCGACCAGAATGGCACCTGCCATCTGATTTTCGACTCAGGAAATAATCCTGATGACTCAGTTGGCGTAGGAGAGTTGGGTAGCCACGGTCTGATTGTATGGTCNCAATCAGCAAGCTTTCTGGGAGCTTCAACTTTGGTAATTGACTCTGAGGTCCATGAGATCGATCTATCAGCAAGGTCTTCGGGAGTAACTGTACTCAGGAATAGGACATCGAGCGCTGAATCCACCATCCTAGATCCCAATTCTGGATTCACTGCAGTATCAGGTGATGTGTTGACATTCTCGTTTCCTGTGCAGAATAGAGGCCTCATACAGTCCCCCGCCTCTACGATTAGCGTCAATGTCCCGGGAGGTGGCGAGGTATCAGGGGCGATACCTCCCCTAAGTAGCCTACAGGAATCGAGAATCGAGTTGAACTGGACAATACCAATGTCCCAANCAACGGGCAACGTGTATATCTACTTCGAAGTAGACCCATTTGATGAAATTGAACAGGACGGAAACCGCTCAAACAACCAAGGGTCTCTTGTATTGTTTATCGGTGCACTCCCCGAGGTTGAAATCTCATTCCCTTCAGAAGCTATGACGAGGGAAGAAGTCATCTTCGATGGAGCGAACTCTAATGATCCAGATGGTGGCGAAATATTCTGCCAGTTCCTCGTCGAAGGTACTGATGGAGAATTGATATATATTCCAGCTGATAATTGCTCTTCCATTTGGTCATGGAGTGATGATGGAGAGTACTCTGTGACTCTTTTTGTCTCAGACGAAGAAGGAGACTCCTCTTCACTGACAACCACGGTTTTGATCCACAATCGTCCACCGATAATTTCTATCGGTTCCGATGAAAGTGAAGCCCTTGTCGACGATCAAATTACCTTCAGAGTTCTAGAGCTATTTGACAATGATACCTCTAATCCCGAAGCTTCAGTCACCCTCCTATGGGGAGGGGATTGTTTTGAAGGTAGGATTGGCCAAAGTTGTACTGTTTCACCATCATCAGAGGGAGTTTTCTCAATCGAGATAATTGCTACTGATGATGACGGCGAAACAACAGTTGCAAACCATTCAGTAATTGTGAAGAATATCGCACCCAGTAACCCAACTATTGAGATATACAATGGTGAAGAGCGACTCTTCAGAAATGATCGAAACTTCTTCACGGCCAATGAGGGCGACGAATTGACGTTCTGGGGCCAGGCTGAAGATTCTGAGAATGATGTAGAGTCATTGACTTATTTTTGGAAACCCGACGCAGAAGACTACCCCGACCTCAACTTTTCATCTATTGGAACAATCAGTATAATATCGGGAATTAGGTACAATACTTCTGGCATGCATCTAGCAACATTGCAGGTCTTCGATAATGATGGGGCCAGTACCAATCTGGAATTGATTCCCATATTTGTTGAAAATTTACCCCCGATTATCTCTCCCATGACAACATCNATCGGAGAACTGAAAGAAGATGAGGAGTTCACGATTGACCCCCTAGTAACAGATACAGAAAATGATATTGAAGACTTAGTCTTTTGTTATGATTTGGATCCATTGACTGATTCCGATTTAGATGGGGATGAAAGAAATGACTGCGACCAAAATTCAAGAGTTTTGACTCACTCATGGCCAGACTCACACTCATCCCCTGATTCAATTATCTTCTTCACTTCCGACGATGATGGAGAAACGGACTCATTGGAGTTCACATTCGATGTCGTCAACACCCCCCCTCAGGCGCTGGCATCTGTCACAACTCCAAATCTAACTGCAGGCNCTGNTACAATCCTCTCGGCAAATGGGACAATAGACTCAGAGCTTGATATGGACTCCCTGATTTTCAATTGGGATATCGATATAACGGACGACTCCGATGGAGACGGTGACCCCTCTAACGATGTAGACTTCTCAGGAAGGTGGATCGAATTCACTTATGTCTCCGGAGGTCTAAAGAAAGTCAAACTGACTGTAGTCGATGACAGTTCCAGCCACTCTGTTACCATGGATTTACAGGTCGCCGACCCTCCTGCTAGCTTCTCAGAAAGTCTGATATCCAATCTAATTCCAATCTCAATAGCTTCTTTAATATTTATTTTAGCAGTATATCGTTTTTCTACTAGGAATCATTCTAAAAGTACGGAATCAACCAAGGTCGAAGAACCAATTGATATGGATGCAGCTTTCGACGATCCCGGGCCTCGAGAAGGAAATCAAACCTCGGAGAGTTACCACTCTGAAACTCCCTTATCAAAATCAGATGACCAAATATTAGCAAACTTGGAAGGAGTCTTGGAGGAGTTAAACGATAAAAAAACGACTTCAGAGGACGCTCAGGACATCCCTTCGGCGCCCGATCTGGAAGAAGTAAAAGCCCCGCTGGATCTGGAAGACATAGAAGCACTCTTTGAGGAGTAGTCTTCTGGAAGGCCGTGGTCAACCTGTTCCGGCTTCTAGGTTTGCCAAATCCGAATGCTACTCCCAAAGATAGGGGGGGCGGCATCTTGGGTGCGACTGAACCCGGGCCGAAGCCGGGAAATAAGTTCCACGATCTTGGTGAGTCTAGATGGTCCGACAGGACTGAGAGAATTTCGGAAAGGCCCTCTAGAAGAGTGCTGTATATGCAACCAGACGGACTCCATCGATTACATCTAGAAGGAATCGAGGGAAATCTCTCTATGGGAGATATGGTAATTGTAGATCTAAAGTCTCTCAACCACATGCCAAGCCAGCAGTCTGTCTGTTCAAGGAGGGTGGAGGAATTGGGCGAAAGAACAGGACTCCCAGTGTTCGCCCTGAATGAGGACGACTCCCTTTTGATGATAGCCGGTTCTAGGATGAGAGTAGACACTCAGAAGCATAAATTGGGAACTTCATCATCGGATTGGGCGATTCAGAATTAGCCAGAAATCACTCTTCTTCGAGCCAACTGTCTAGATCGCCATTTCGAACTTCCATAAGGGCGTGCTCTGTAAAATCACGATACGTGATCCACTTCGAAATCTCCTCCGGCTCCTCCCCCCTAGATTCCTTCCTCGTTATCGAGTCATTGGCATATCGTACGCACTTTTCTAGAAACTTCGCAACCAGATTTCTATAATCGCTAGTATCCATTTCACTCTACCTTCAAAGCATCAATCAGCGAATCCACATGCCCCTTAGTTTTCACTCCATAGCCTACCCATTCTAGCTTTCCATCTGAAGCAATAGCAAATGTTGATCTAAGTGTGCCCATGTATGTCTTACCGTACATGCTCTTTTCTCTCCAAGTGCCAAATTTCTGATGCAGTACCGCATCTTCATCAACAATTAGTTCGAATGGCAACTCATGTTTCTGTATGAATTTATTATGTGAATTGGCACCATCAGTAGATACGCCAATCACCGTCCATCCACTTCCCTCCAGTCTACCAAAGTTGTCTCTGAAGTCACAGGCCTGTGTTGTGCATCCTGGAGTGTTGTCTCTGGGATAGAAGTATAGGATGACTTTCTTTCCCGAAGAGAGCAACCCCGAGAGTGTCACAGTAGAGCCATCGGAAATCTCCGCCTCAAACTCCGGTGCATCATCTCCAGCTGTTAGTTCCACATTGGTCATGACCCCTCGGGTGGAACATGACTCATGAAGGCTACCATTAGTCAATGTAAGACTTCAGAGAAACAGAAGAAGGCTTTCTTGGTGGATCACTAAAACCAAAACATGCAGAAATTTCGAACTCTTCGCTATCACCGAAATTTTTCCCATCAAAAAGAGCCTCCGTACTTGAGACCCTCGAAATCGATCTAATTGAGTACCATTCCCTTCTACCATCCTTGGTCAGGCCATATGTCTTGGTCCCGTACAGAATTTTTGCGAATAAATTCTCTACCGTTGCAATGAACCACAAAGGCCTCCAGATGGGTATTGCAAGTGCCACTCCCCAAGACATCTTGACGGATAACCCCGTTCCCTCGATTTGAATACTTTTTTTATTTCTGGTAACCACTAGATCCAGAATTCTTACTTCCTCGAAATTGTATAGTTTGGACACGTACTCAGCATGCTTCTCCGAGGGAGAAATTAGGACTCTGGAACCATCGGGCCTAGCCAGCATGATATTTGTGAAACTACCCAGGGGGGAATCCTCCCAGTCACCTATTACGATCCTATCTCCTGAAGAGAATCCAGAGGAAGAGATTCTTCCCGAGAAGACATCCATCAGCCAACACCCATCTCTTCCCTGACTCTCTTTTTAGTCGCGGCCCATGAGCAGATCGGACAGGCAGTCAGATCGTGCCTTAGTGAAGGGCAATACTCTCTTCCGAAGAAAATCATCTGAAGGTGCCTTCTATTCCAAGATTCCTCAGGAAAAACCCTCTTCAAGTCTCTCTCAGTTTTTATGACGTTTCTACCGTCCGAAAGTCCCCATCTTGCAGCTAATCTATGGATATGTGTATCGACGGGGAAGGCAGGAATGCCAAATGCCTGAGACATGACCACACCTGCTGTCTTATGCCCCACTCCGGCTAGAGACTCCAAAAAATCCCAGTCTGGCCTAATGGCTCCACCATCAGCGATAATCTGCTCCGCCATCTTTCGCAGATTCCTGGCCTTAGTCGGAGCTAACCCGATTTCTCGAATAATTTGCTTGATTTCATCAACAGAAAGTCTAACCATTTTTTCAGGGGAGTCAGCAATTTTGAAGAGGGCAGGAGTCACTTCATTGACCTTCTTGTCAGTGGTCTGTGCGGACAGCATCACTGCAACTAGAAGAGTATATGGATCACTGTGATCAAGTGGGACCGGGGTGTCAGGATAGAGATTATCGAGCTTCCTTCCTATCACTTTCGCTTTCTCCGATCGTCGCAAGATCAAGCCTCCTCAATGGAGGTGACTCCATCATCTCTGAATCCAATGTAAACTCCTATTCCCACGCATCCGAAAAAGGGAAGATAACAAGACAACCACCCCAGGTTACTCCAATCATCCGGACTTCCCGTGAGTAGATGTCCTGCGAGAGCCAACAACATTCCCGGAATAATAGCTAGAGTTCCGAATAGCATTGCTCGCGCCACGCCCATGAACCTATCGAGAGAACAACAGACTTGACTCTAACGGAGAACCGACTTCCCTATCTTTGAGAATCTAATTGTACAATTCTAGCCATTATTGCTGTTTGGACTATAGATAGAGCTGCCGACCACCAAATCCAAACCGGCAGCCCCCAAGCGAAATTACTGGAATTATCCCACCACCAAAAGTCTTGAGCTAAGATAAAAATCACAATAAATGGGATTACAGGGATCAGAACTCCCCATTTAATTTTCATCGACTCAAAGAATCCAGGGCCCTTATTGAAAAAACATTGTGCAGCTACTAGAGCCCCAATAGAAGCCACTATTGAAGGAATTACTACAGTAGGCATCGCCCCTCCCTCCGGCCTGATCCACCAACCATCAAAAGACTCAGGAGAGAAAACTGCCAGTATCACGATAGCTTCTCCAGCTACGATCGAAGAGATAACTGCTCTACCATCTACAGAATCCCAGTTCGCAACTAAGAAGACGGAAGGGAACATCACAGCGTACATAGAAAATGCGAGTAAACCCAGATCTAGAATCGAAAGATCAGACCAAAGCGAGAGCAGGAGTCCCAAAATGGAAAGAGAAACAATAACCAATTCTCTTCCCCATTTATTATCCGAGACACTTGTTAGAAGGTCTCTAGTCACCAACGAACCAGTAGCCAGCAGCTGAGAGTCCATCGTGGACATCAATGCAGCTAAACCAGCTACTAGTACAAGTCCGCCGAACCATTCCCCTCCAACTTCGAGGATCAGTGTCGGAAGGATATTGTCTCCTCCGCTTCTATCTAATCCGGGATGGTATATGTGACCAATTGTCCCAATCAATATGGGAGGGAGGAATGCAAGCCATGCTACAGTTGGATAAAAAGTCGCCATCCGACCAATTGACTCGTCACTCTCAGCTGCACAGAGTCTCTGGTAAAGCTGAGGAAACATGGGATCCGCGAATAGCCAGAGAATCATGGTGCTAGCCCAGATTAGTAGGGTGTAATTTCCTGTCCTACTCAGAAGCCCTGCAGTATCTTCAGACGAGGATATAGTCGCCATAGCAGAGCTGAGCCCTCCAGAATCATTGACCACTATTGCCAGCCCCAGCCATAGTAAACCTAAGGCAATTACTCCCTGAAAAACATCTGTCCTAATTACTGCTTTGAGGCCGCCAGTAAGGGTGTATGCAACAACCAATGCTGTAATTGTAACTGCCCCTACCCACTCAGGGCCTCCGAAAAGTGAAGAAACCACAATCCCAGCAGCTCTGGGCTGAAGGGCCAAATACGGGATAGTCGCTAGGACCAAGACTGATGCCATGGAGATTTGAGCGTTTCTCGAACCAGTCCTTCCAGCAATCATTTCTGGCGCAGTAATCGCCCCTGTCTCAATCGAGCGTAATCGGACCTTCTTCCCCAAGAAATACATTGCAACTGCCATGAATCCCGTCCCAAAAGCCATTATTGGTAGGAAAGAAAGTCCAATTCTATATGATGCTCCACTGGACCCATAGACAGTGAAGGCACTGAAATTTGTTGCTGCCATTGTTACAAGAAGAACGGGCCCACTCAAGCTTCTCTTTGCCAGATAGTACGACTCATCGTCCTTACCAAGATCTTTCCTAGCCCAAATCGCAAAAAGAACCATTCCTATGAAATATGAGCTCGCAACCAACCATGCTGAAATCACGTTTGTGCCACGAGAAGCATGGAATAATATTGTCTGTGATGTGAATTAAATTCACCACGGAAATTTGTAAACCCAAATTATAAAATCATTCAGAATACATTGGATTCCTAACATTACTGCTCCAGCAATCATAAGCGACGATCCGGTCACGCCGTCCCGATAGGAAGAAAATGCGAGAAGTCCTAGCATCACATTACCAATGGAGGTTAGAAATAATGTCCCTACGACCAGGACTGGAGTCCAGGAGAAATCATTCTCCAAGTGAAAAATTGTGCTCTCAATCCACAGTGCCGATGGAATCAGAATAAGAGCGTAAGCGATTAACAGCCTAGTTGCTCCATTGCCATCGGAGACTTTCCATGGCCATCTAAGCGATTCAAATGAAGTATCATCGAATTGGAAAAAAATAACATACCAGTAGATTATAAAACCCAGGGCTGCAATGAACATGAATGGGATGATGTATACTCTCCATGACGGAGGTATTCCCCCCCACAATTCCATAGGATTCTCTGTATGGGAAACTCCGTAAACATAGGAAGCAAGAACCAATGGGCCACATATCAAGGTAAACTTGAGAACTAACTGTTTGGTGATTTTCATGACAGTCCACCTAAGAGGGGCAGTGATAAATCCAATTCTTCGAAATCCTCAAGACTCGACCACGGAAAGAAGAATAATCCGAACCCACAGCCGGAGGGGTGCAAAGATGCGGTCCGGACGAGGTTTCCAAGGCTCTTGAGTCGGAGGAAGTAGAACTAATCCTATTTCTGCGAGGCTCCCAAGATTCTGAGGCCATGGATTTACGCAATGAAGCAGAAAAACGAGGAATCCAAGTCCGAGAAGCTTCGAAAAAAGATATGTGGCGTATGTCTAGGAGAAACAATGGAGCTATCCCGCCACCTATACTTGCATTAGTGGGTAGGGATCCCAATGCTAATATCGGCCAAATTCTGAAGAAAGGCGGTGTCTCTTGGCTTATTGCTGGAGCAAGTTATCCTGTCAATATCGGATTCACTATTAGAACCGCGGAAGTAAGTGGAGCTAATGCTGTTTTCGTGGATGGTGAACTAAGTCACAGCCAAAAGAAAGCTGCTAAGAGGGCATCTATGAAGGCACATAGATTCATGCCAGTACATTGGGTCAAGGGTGAAGAGATAGTCAGTAGGGCCTCAGAATCAGGATTCAGAATAATCTCACTAGAAGACAGCGGTGGAAAGATGCCATGGGAAGAGGATCTTACTGGTGACGTCCTTCTTGTCGTCGGCGGTGAACGCGACGGAATACCAGGGCCGATTCTAAGTAAATCAGATTCCGTGATTAGAGTTCCAATGACGGGTTTTGTACCATCCTACAATCTCCAAGCTCCGGTAGCGGTAGTAGCTGCCGAGGCCTTGAGGCAGAGAAATGGAACCTACTAGAAACGACCTTCCATCTCCCTGCTGATAATCATCCTCTGGATCTGGCTAGTCCCTTCGAATATCTGATATATTTTCGCGCCCCTCATTCTTCTTGCCACCGGGTATTCCTCCGAGTATCCATACCCTCCAAGAACCTGTACAGCGTCAGTAGTCACTTCCATGCAAATATCCGCAGCGAATCTTTTAGCATGTGCTGACTTCAAAGTCGCTCTTTCCTCCAAGTCTAGAGAATTAGCTGCACTGAGGGTGAGGAGTCTTGCGGCCTCTATCTTGGTTGCCATGTCCGCTAAGATGAAAGATATCGACTGATGCTTGGAAATGGGCTTTCCGAAGGTCTTCCTCTCTTTGGCATACGCCCAAGCTTCCTCCATAGCTCCTCTAGCATTTCCGACCGCGGCTGCTGCAACTGCGGGCCTAGAGTGATCAAAAGCTTTCATTGCATTCATCCATCCACCATTCTCGACTCCTCCTACTAAATTCGATGCGGGTACTCTTACGTCGGTGAAATTCACTCCTCTGGTGTCAGAGCATCTCTGCCCCATGTTCTCCTCCTTCTTGCCAAGCTCGATTCCTGGGGAGTCCGCATCTACAATGAAACCGCTTAGGCCACCATATCCTGCTAGCTTATCCGTATAGGCGAGGACGAAGAACCAGTCTGCATATCCTGCTCCTGAGATCCATGCCTTGCTGCCGTTGAGGATATACTCGTCACCATCTCTGATAGCCTCGGTCTTGAGGGACTGTACATCCGAACCAGCATCCGGTTCGGTTACGCAATATGCCGCTAGCTTCCCAGAACATACCCTCCCCAAGTATTCTTTCTTCTGCTCCTCTGTACCTCCTGTGAGAACGGGAAATGATGCAAGCATAGTGTGGTATGAAGCGGTGCCAAAGCCAGGATCACCTCTAGAGAGCTCCTCGCAGATGATCATCTCATCGACGGCAGACATTCCAGCCCCGCCGTACTTCTCTGGGATGGTTACATTCAGCAAACCCAACTCATGGGCCCTTGCAATCGCTTTCAGCGGATAGGTCCCGCTCTTGTCCCATTCCTCTGCTTTGGGGATAATTTCCTCATCACAGAATTCCCTAGCCATATCTCGTATCATCTCCTGCTCTTCGCTAAGTCGGAAGTCTACCATGATCCCTCCAGCGAACAGCACTATTTGAGTAATTTCTGGGGACACTCCTAGACATCAACTGTTATTTCTCTTCATTTCTTCCGAAACTCTGATTGATGTGGTGAAAAATAGGCTAATCGAGCATTCCGGCGTTGAATTCCCAATTATATGCGGTGCAATGTACCCATGCTCCAATCCCGAACTCGTAGCCGCAGCAGCGAATGGAGGGGGGATGGCGATCATTCAACCAGTCTCATTGACCGTAGTACACGGGTTCGATAAGCCGGATCTTAATCAGGGGCTGATAGACGGAATACGCCATATTAGGTCTAAAACCGACAAGCCAATTGGATTCAATGCCCTGATTGAAAAGGGCAATGAAAAGTACCTGCAGCGGATGTCCCAGTGGATTGACATCGCATTAGACGAGGGAATCAGATTCTTTGTGACGTCACTTGGTAAACCAGACTGGGTCTGCGAGAAGGTACACCCAAGAGGTGGTTTCGTGTATCACGACGTCACGACTAGGCTGCACGCAGAGAAGGGGATAGAGTGTGGTGTAGACGGTCTAATTTGCGTGAATGACAGAGCAGGGGGTCATCTGGGGGCTGATAGTATGGAGGAAATGTACTCCAATCTCTCGGACCTTGGACTGCCGCTGATTTGTGCAGGGGGGGTAGGGAGTGAGAAGGAGTTGAGTGCAGCCCTCGGAGTAGGATACGACGGAGTTCAGATGGGCACCAGATTCATTGCAACTGATGAGTGCTCGATGCCTGTAGAATACAAGCAGGCTATAGTTTCAGCAACTGAGGAGGACATAGATTGGACGACGAAGCTGACGGGTATCCCGGTGTCGGTAATCAAGACAAAGAGCTACCGCAGAGATAACTCATGGCTAGTCCGGACCCTTCTATCAGGGAGGCTTAGACATAGAATTAGGTGGTTGTTGAACAATATGTCATTCAGGCGTTGGAAGAAGATGTCACGCAGGTCCAAATCATCCGATATCTGGTCCGCAGGTAAGAGTGTAGAGACTATCGAGAGCATTGAGTCGGCTACAACGATAATGCGGAGACTCGGCGAGTCCCTATGAGAACAAATCCGGCCAGCTCTTCTTAATTGCTCGGAAAATAACCCTTGATACGACCATCGAGGTTAGAAGGAATGCGACTGAAACCCAACGGGGGGACTGTTCGCTTGTTGCAAGGAGATATGTGATGACCAGAATCCCTGCTCCGTAGATTGCCCGAAATATCGAGAAGACCAAGAAAGATCGGAATGCATTGCTAGCTAGGACTCTTTTACTCAATGAAACCTCTGATGACCCATCCATGATTTCAAATTCTGGAGGCGTTATCATCACTTAGTGGTATTGTGAAGAAAATCCATTTTGAAAATGATATAACGTGGATGATTAAACTCAGCAACAGCCAGAGTCCCTCATAGGGGCTACCACGAACGAGACCTTGTCTACATCGGGAGTATTCTGGAGATCCTCTACAACAAATCGTATACTGCTAGCAGAACCCTTGACTTGAAGCAAATCCACGCACGTGTGGCTGTGTTTGAGGCTGCTATGGGTGTATGATGAGACTTCAATTAAATCCGAATGACGGAGATCCAATAATTTCTGGCCCTTCCCATGGTCATGCTGGTAATATACGACCAGATGTCCTTCTATCGTCAGTTCTGAATCCATTTCTGATAGTTCTCCCCTCTGCTGAATTTCAGCGAAGAACAAAGAGGCATCTCTGATGAATCGACTACGGTTTTTGTATCCTGATTTTTCGATCAAATCATCGAAATCTCTAGCAAAATCTCTGTCGGCGCTGAAGGATATTACTTGACTCATTAATCGACGATCCATCACACATTAATAATAATTTTGTTTTCCATATTTAATAGTTTAAACTAAATAGATATTAACGTGCGACATGACTCATGAACACACGAACTACAGTAATTATGACAGTCCTGATGATGCTCTTCTCGAGCTTGGCAGGATGTCTGGACAGATCTGAAGACGACGAGACTGAAGCACTGGGAAACGCCATGGTTTCGACATATCACGTTGGCCAACTGGTCTCCGCTATCGGCGGGGACACTATCAACGTGGATCTGATGTCGCCATCTAACGTTCCCGTTCATGACTATGAGCCATCCGCTGCAGATATAGTCAGGATGCAGGAAAGTGACATATTCTTCTATCACGGTTTGAACTTGGAGCCTTGGGTAGTTACTGCTCTTGCTTCTCTAGGTGACAACGCACCGACGTCGATTCAAACCCATGCAATGCCTACCGGGGAGACCGCACTTGATTACGAATCAATGCTGATTTCAGATCTGTGCGATCTTCTAACCAATGGGCCGTTTGAGAGCACCACACTCGGTCATGACGAGCATGAAGTTGAACATAACAACGAAACCCAAGACAACCACACAGAAGAAGATGAGCACGATCACGAGGGACACCATCATGCCGAGGCTGAGGAGACTATCGAGAACTCGGAGGGATGCCCGACTGACACAGTCATTTCCATATTCCACATGGAGGAAGGGGAGCACGTACTGGAGTTCGAGGAAGATCACAACGACGATTTCAACATGGCCGTATTGAAGATGCCAGGGGGTCACGCCCATCATCACCATGGTCATGGCGCTGGTGCTTTCGAATGGGCAGGAGTGTTTGAGGTTTCAGATAACTCTCACACATGGTCCATGCAGAAGGTCGACGGAGATTATGCCGATCCCTCAATGAAGATAGTTATTTTCCCGACGTCTACTCCCAATGAGGAAGCAATTCATGCATCTGAGGAAGATGCAGAGACTATGATCGAAGGAGACTCTTGCACAGTCGTCGAGGATGGCGAGTCCATCACCCCCATAGCCGCAGAAGGCTCGTGCTTCGAGCTCCATGTCGG
>PAVV01000014.1 GCA_002713185.1 Methanobacteriota archaeon
GTATCCTCTCCGTCAGATCCGTGAATTACATTGTGACCGATGTCCAATGCTAAGTCTCCCCTGATAGTCCCTGGAGCGGCGGCTCGACCGTCCGTTGGTCCGATTATGTTTCGAGCCACGCTTATGGCCTCAACTCCCGACCATGCCATAGCCACTACAGGCCCAGATGTGATGAACTCGATGAGTCCGGGATAGAATGGACGCTCGCTATGAACCTCATAATGAGCCTCTGCTAGCTCAAGAGAAGGAGTCAACTGTCTGAGTCCGACTAATCGTAGACCCTTGGTCTCGAACCTGCCTATGATGTCAGCAACCAAGCCTCTTTGTACTCCATCAGGTTTTATCATTACGAAGGTAGTTTGCATTTCTCCCATGTTCGGCCGAAACACCNCCCCTATTTCAACGAAGTCACCAATACAAATCCTTGATGAGCCTACTAGTATTCGGGTAATTATGAGATTACCCCTGATTCTCCTAATGTCCGTCTGTCTGACTCTTCCCGGTTGCACCGACGCAGTTCAAGATACAGTAAATCCGGAGAGAGAGTTATTCGACGACAATACATTCATCGANGAGGACCAGTATCTTGGACTTGAATGGACAATTGATTCGGCTGCAACAATTAGAATCGTACTGGACCGACAAGAAGGACCTAACATNGATCTGTACACCATGACTCCAGTGAACTACGAGAAATGGAAAGAATGCGACGCTTTTGTCTATATTTCACAACTTAGCGATCCGGACACTGCTGGGGCAAGCCTCGAACTAACAGTAGATTCGGGTACATATGTGACAGTGATCGATAATTCAGACTGCGGAGAAGCACAACCTCCCGACCAAAGTACACTACTTGACCCTGGAGGCGACGAAAATGATAGGGCTAGAGTAGACTACAGGATTACTGCNCAGTNAGTGTAAATCTATTTGATTCCGCCTTTCTCGTAGCGTCGTGTCCACTTCAGTCGTCTTGCATTCCTCTTCAATTTGAGCATGTTCTTCCTTGACTTGCTATCCTTGAACCAGTATACAGTTCCATCACGCTTTACAAACATCATTCCAGTGCCGGGCTCAATCTCCTCGTTTGTGAAACTACAAATCCTCTGCTCAGGCATTCTATCACCGTGAGCCTATCCTTCGGGCTTCTCTTCCCGTATCTCTGAGCATCAGTATATCTCCACCCTCGCCGGAGACCGGATCTGGACCTCTGACCGGCCCTAGAACGTTCCTGGTGATAATTCGCCCAATGTCACGAGGGTTATCTGAGTCTAAAACTCGTACCTTTACTTGCATTGCCTCTCCAGTGAGGCCTGTCCTACCCACAATCTCCACTACCTCTGCCGGCCAAGCCTCGGTTGACATACCTCAAACCTCCTAGTTTGATGAGAGAGTCTCATAGTGGGACTTGACTTCNTTGAATCTATCCATTCCCTCTTTTTCGACCTGCATTACTGCTATTGCTGCAGTTCGTGTACCATTGCTCATTCCTGCTGCTTCTGCAAGATACGATTGATCTTCGACATATATGAATGGGATTTCCTTCTCCTGACAAATCATAGGGATGTGAGCTAGTAACTCTCCAGGATTTACGTTCTCTGCCATAACTATCATCTGAGCAGTCCCTCTCTCTGCAGATTTAGTCACCTCGTTGGCTCCTTTTTTGAGGCGGCCCTTTCCATCCTTTCCCAGGCTCTTGACCAACTCGTAAACTTGCTCTTGTACGTCTTGGGGTGTTTCGAAAACAATATGTACACTCATTGGAACATCTCCTCGTGTTTGTAGACCGNCGCACGGCATGACTGATATAAACGCAGCGTATTTTGACCCAGTTGCACGTTCCACTACCTTGACATCAGTTTCACTAGCCCTCTGGATAGTGCAGGTGCAGAGGAAACACTAGCTCTCGGATTGGGTAGTGAGTCAGTAGTGAAGACGCCGTCCACGTGATTNGCTAATCTTGACAACGCACCTCCAGTGAATAATCCGTGCGTACAAGCAGCATACACCTCTTTGGCACCCTGCCTCCTAAGTGCATCACTAGCTCTACAAATTGTTCCACCAGTACTAATCATGTCGTCTACTATAGCCACAATTTTTCCCGAGACATCAAGATCCTTTGGAGAATGCTCAATCGTGTGTGCATCTATCCTAGTTTTTTCTAGGTAGGAGAATTCACAGCCAATTAGCCCTGCCACCTCTGAAGCCCTAGCGATGGCNCCTTTATCCGGACTGAGTATAAAGTCCGGCGAAACCTCTCCTTGCAGAGAATCAGCTATTTCAGGCATTGAACTTACGAATTCGATAGGTAAAGAAAAATCTTCCAGAACATCTGGTGCGTGTAAATCAAGAACCGTTATCCCATCACAGAACTCTGCTAATACTTCTGCCACAACTTTAGCAGAAACAGACTCACCCGCTGAGAATCTTTTATCTTGGCGAGAATACCCATAGTAAGGTATTGCCAAGAAAATACCGGCCCCAACATCATCTTGATCCGCACCAAACTCTTCTTTCAGGCTTGAAACTCTTCCCTTTCTAACATCCCTTATCGCTCCGAGTAAGAGAATAGTTTGCATTATTCCAGAATCCGGATAAGTGTTTGATACNAATACTACATCCTCCGATCTGACTGAATCTATCGATTCTAAGGGTACTCTAACATACGCCTCTCCATCAGGAAATCGTCTGCTTTCAAGAGCGATATGATCCATCCCAAGAAGCGGNGCAAGAGCCTTTGCAGCTTCTACTCCTGAGGCCCCGCTCAGAACAGGCATTTGGTACNAGGGAGGGGAATCTCCTTCATGATGCTTCTTGTCGAATTTAGACTACTTTATTGCATCATTTTGGTGGGCACGACAGGATTTGAACCTGTGACCTCCCGGTTATCAGCCGGGTGCTCCAGCCAAACTAAGCTACGCGCCCTGAGAATCAATCCCACATGGGATTGGAATTTGAAGGCTACTCAAGTGGAGCTATTCTTCTTCATAACCCTCATCATTAAGTTTGAGATAACTTGGAAGAGTAATTAGCCTAGAGAATGTACATTTCAAGATAACTTCGTCAAGCCTGGAAGTCGTTCTTGCCAGCTGTCCGCAAGGCACAGCAATGGTCTCGGGTAGTCCGTGTCTTGCCCTAATCATAAAGTGAGGTCTGATCAATAATCCCTTGTATGTTCTCTTGATTTTAATTAAACTGATTACGTTTCCTATATCCATCCCATCATTGTCCAGTACGGCTCGGTCTAGTAGCTCGTCTGGTGCATACAGATCCTCTTCTATTCTGACNGTATTCCTCCATCTCCTCTGTAATTCTCTCATAGATTTGGAGAGTTTTATTCCTCCATCAGGTCTTATGCTATGTACAAGCTCCTTAGCTAATGGNGCTAAATCAGCTGGTTTTCTCATGAATTCGCTAGCAATATTGTCCTCTACTTTTATNCTGAGAGATTTTACAAACTCGTCTCTNGGATGGAATCTCTCGCCAACAACTACTCCGACATGTTTGTCTCCAACGTAAACGTCTCTGTGTATCATTTCCTGTATTTCGTAGTCTTCTACCATTTCTCTGCCTCGATNAGGAGTGCATCCCCCTTGCCTTCTCCAAAGACGCAGACACTGGGATAGCACTTATAATATTCGTAAATAAAGACTGATAATCCAATTGAAAATTTTTACATAAATTGAATTTTTCAATTGAAAAACCAAATTTACTTTGATTTTAATGATGATTATCAGAACTTCTGTTTTTTCTATTTTCGAGACTTATTTTGTGAANTCTGAAAGTGAATTCAGAGAATATTGATGTGGGTGGACTTTTTCCCCTAAACAATGACTATCGGGATAGATGGCCTTGCCGAAATTCGTTCCAAAACTGGAAAGCCTCTAACTANGGGTCTCAATGATCATGTAATCTCCGAATTTCTTCAGACAGATCCTGCTCTCAGCATTGCGATAGAAGAGGCATGTGAAAACTTTGTAAGCTTAGTCAATGATATGGGNGAAGAAACTGTAAAAATGGACGAGAAGGATCTTGTNAGTANACTTCAGGGTGACTACGTAAACTTCTATTCNGCAGCAACAGTTAATCCATACGTAGCTATAGCAGCCCGAGGCCCTTGGATCATCACCTCTCACGGAGCAGTAATTCATGACAANGGGGGCTATGGAATGCTTGGTATGGGTCATGGNCCAACAGATGTTATCCAGTCCATGCAGAAGAATTGGGTCATGGCTAATGTAATGACTCCTTCATTCAGCCATAAGAGACTTGCAGACAGACTCAAGAAGGAAGTTGGACATACTAGGGGAGAATGTCCATTCTCNAAGTTTGTTTGTTTGAACAGTGGATCAGAATCCGTGACAATTTCAATGAGGATTGCTGATGCTAATACTCTTCAGATGACAAGGAAGGGAGGACTTCATGAGGGAAAGAANACGAAAATGCTGGCGCTNGTTGAGGCATTCCACGGTAGGACCCATAGGCCTGCTCANATTTCTGACTCCTGTAGGGGCAAATATGAGAAGAATTTGGCTTCATTCAGAGATAATGAAAATGTAATATTTGTTCCATGTAATGACNTAGAATCACTTACGGCGGCTTTCGATAGAGCTGACCGAGAAGGATTCTTCATTGAATTAATGGCTATGGAACCGGTAATGGGGGAGGGAAACCCTGGTCTATGTGTCACAAGAGAGTTTTATGACAAGGCACGTGAGCTAACACACAATCATGGAAGCATGCTCATTGTGGACTCTATCCAAGCAGGTCTAAGNGGTCAAGGATGCCTAAGTATTGTTGATTATGAAGGGTTTCAGGATTGTNCTGTTCCAGATATGGAAACCTGGTCAAAAGCCCTAAANGCCGGNCAATACCCACTTTCTGTAGTCGGACTTTCTGACAGGGCTGCTGGACACTATGTGGTAGGAATATATGGAAATACAATGACAACCAACCCCAGAGCCCTCGAGACTGCGGTCACTGTACTCGATCGAGTAACTCCTGAACTCCGACTTAATATTAAGGAAAGGGGGATAGAATTCGTCTCAAAATTGAAAGAATTAGCCGATGAAATCCCTGGAACAATTACTCAAGTACAAGGAACCGGGCTTCTTCTTTGTGCCGAGCTCGANCCTGAGAAGTTGCCAGTAATTGGTTTTGGTTGTGTGGAGGAATGGTGCAGAATAAATGGCCTTGGGGTTATTCATGGCGGACANAATGCACTCCGCTTCACGCCCCACTTTTCAATCACTTCAGCCGAAATTGACTTGATTATTGATGTTCTAAGAGAGGGCCTTCAAACATTCACAACTCCTAAGATAATCGAGGCCAAGTAAGCAGTTTGGTTTCTATGTCAAGATCTATCACTATTCTCGGTCCAATGGATGGACTCAGAGGATATCTGGAGGAGAGACTGGAAAGAGCAGGAGCCAAGCTTGTCAAAGAACAAAAGCACGTGGATTTCACAATATGTATTGGAATTAACGAGAGGTGCGATCTCTCAGTGGTACCTNACGGTACAGACAATCCTCTTTCCACGGTATCTATTGGTTTAGAAGATNTAATCATTCCATCCCGAGCTAAGGGCTGGGGAAATGGAAAACTTTTGGATTGGATAGATTGTATAAAGAAAGGTCATGATCCATTGATAGAAGATGGAGTAAGGTATTGGGTCAACATACGGGATGTAGTTGAGGCAATTACTACAATTTCTATGTTCGAGGGAAAACTTGGATCAAGTGACCAAATCAAAATCTGCGGGAGAAGAGGCTGGAAGGATGAACACATCATCGATGAGATACGAATTCTCTGGGAGAGATATTCAAATTCTATCAATCATTCTCACACAATTGAATCTCTATCTGGAGTGCCNAGTCCCGTTAGAGGCATAGATTCAGAAGAATCAATCCCTCAAGGTCTAGATTCGATACANGAATTATTGATCGAATGTGGAGGTNATGGATGGCATCCCCTAGTTCCAATGAGGATATCACTGATGGAGATGATTGCAAGTATGGAGTGACTATCTTGCGTTTTTGTCCTCTTGAACCTTAATTCTGATATCCTGAGCTAAATTTTTGCATGATTGCATAACTTTCCTCACACGAGTTCCAGCTGCTCCATTCCCGGAGTCGTGCTTCCCTGCATCNTCAAGAATTTCAGTTAGTTCGTTAATCATCTCNTGTATCATATCCTTTACTGTCATGCCACTNTCCGAATTTTCTGGACTAATAGCGGTTACTAACACTAACACTAAATTCTATCCAAAAAGATCAGAACCCAAGAGAGGCAAAATAAGGCTTGCCTCTCCTTCAATTACTACTTGTGGGGCCTGAGGACGAATCTTCCCCCAAGAAATTGCTTCTCTCAGCCTAGCACCAGATAACGACCCATCGAACTCCGGAGCAGTTGTAATTGAAACTGCAGANTCCATTCCTGAAGCCTCTCTNAATTGATTCCACCAGATCACGTGATGTTTNGANATTCCACCTCCAATCATCAGACCATGACTTTCCTCAGCAGTCCAAATTTTATCAGATAAAATCTGCTCATCCGCCAATATATCGATCATGAAATCCGGACTCTTCTGTCGGTGCATGAATAACTGAGAGCCAATAGAGCCATCCGTCAGACCAGGAATAACCATAGGAATTCTATGTTTAGCAACCCAGTGAAGTAGCGAACTCTCATCTTCAATCCTATCACCCATGGCCCAGCATAATTCTACTGAACCAAAGCCAATCCATGGATTCTCATTATTTTTCGATCTCCTCTCAACCTCAATCTCCGCAAGCCAGGGAAGAACCACTTCCTCGAGAATTTCACCATAGCACTCGTTTGGTACTACAACGTTCCCAAGTCTGTTCAGGCCCTCTTCACCGAGTGCTACATCATCAAGAGAGAAATCACCNTGGAAGTAGTTACTATATGTCCTAGCAATATCATGGTCCAGAGTTCCGCATGTTGTGACAATTATATTGAATGATCTGCTTTTCAGAGCCTCGACAAAGAACCCTCTAGTTCCAGTAGCACAAAGACAAGCTGGAAAAGAAAGCCAATTTAGCACACCATCTTCCCCAACTCTGGAAATCGCATCCCTCAGAATATCCCTTCCTCGAGCTAGTTTTGTTGCAGTGAAACCACCAGCTCTTCCCATCTGATCAATTAGTGATTTGGAATCAGTAATTTTCGAAAAATCGTAGTCTTCCACAGGAAAATCAAAGTCATCGCGAGAGTATCTGCCCACATACTCCGCACTGCAATCTCGGCTTCAATTAGTAGCATTCTTCATTCTGAAGATTCTATCTCTTAGTTTAGCTGCTCTCTCGAAGTCTAGCCTATCAGCAGCCTGCCTCATTTCCAGCTCTAGCCTTTCAATCAACTCATTCTCCCCCCTTTCATCGGATTCATCATCATCTTCTATCCAATCGGGTTGACTAATATTCTCGAGAACCGAATCTGAGGTGTTCCATACTCCNGCACCCAGTCCAAATTTCTGTGCTAAGCTATCCAAGNTCNTCTTTCCCGGTGGCTTAGCAACCATTCTTTTTCCTCCACTTTCTCCAGTTCCTGCTACTCCGGANAGGAGCTCTTCAATTTCTGCTCCCATTACTGGAAGTGCTTTTTCAATTGTCCTAGGAACTATTCCGTGNTCCTCATTGTATTCTTCTTGCATTCTTCTCCTTCGCACTGTTTGACTGATTGCTGCTTCCATCGACGGAGAGACAGAATCACCATAGAGAATCACTGATCCGTTCGAATTCCTCGAGGCTCTCCCTATAGTCTGAAGTAGAGATCTTTCGTTTCTTAGGAATCCCTGTTTGTCTGCATCGAAAATAGCTACCAATGACACTTCTGGAATATCAAGACCCTCTCTTAGGAGATTAATACCCACTATCACGTCAATCAATCCTAATCTGAGAGCTTTGATTATCTCCGTCCTTTCCAGTGTATCGATCTCACTATGCAGATAGTGAGATTTCACCCCCATCCTTTCTAGATATTCNGACACTTCTTCAGCGAATTTAATTGTCATCACAGTTACTAGAACTCTCTCTCCTCTCTCCACTCTAATACTAATCTCGCTTAGGAGATCTTGAACCTGCCCCTCAGTCCCTCTAACTTCTATTTTCGGATCTAGTAACCCCGTCGGCCTGATTTCCATCCTAGAAATACCGTTAATCTCTCCAAGCATNTCTTCCAAGCTATTCTTGGACTTTGGCTTNNCATACTCGGACTTCTTAGCCCCTCCCCCTNCGTCAACATGCATCAGTCCTTCAGGAATTTTCTGATCTGTTACCTCTGCAAGATGTCTGAGCTCCCTCTCACCTGGTGTGGCACTAACGTAAATCATCTGGGGAACTAACTCTTGGAATTCATCAATCCTTAATGGGCGATTATCGTAAGCAGAAGGTAAACGAAAACCATGATCCACCAGATTCTTCTTTCTGGAGAAATCTCCCCCATACATGCCACCTACTTGTGGAAGAGTCACATGTGATTCATCCATGATGACAAGATACCTCTCTGAACCCCCTCGGAATTGTTCAGCATTTTTCGCAAAGAAGTCCAGAAGACAGTAAGACCGNTCTCCTCTTTTTCTCCCATCAAAGTGCATAGAGTAGTTTTCTACCCCTTTGCAGGAACCTACTTCATTTAGCATCTCTAGGTCGAATCTGGTCCGCTGCTCAAGACGATGAGCCTCTAATCCCCCATCCTTTGATTCAAACCAATCAACTCTCCTTTCCAACTCTTTCTCTATATCTTCCACAGCTTTATTGAAACGATCCTCACTGGTCATGTAGAACTCTCTAGGATGAATCCAAGCTTCTTCAAAATCATCCAGAGGCTCCCAAGAAATCGCTTCACAGACCTGGATCCTTTCTATTCCATCCCAACCGAACTTAATTCTAATTGGGTCATCTCTGCTGGGCATCCAGACATCTAGAACTTCTCCCCTTAGGCGTACATCTCCCCTTACTATTCCACCTGTAGTCCTTCTATATTGCAAGTCAACAAGACTCCTAACTATTTCCTGAGGATCTGATTTCTGACCTAGGTGGAGCCTCAGATGGTTCTGCTGGAAAACCTCTGGAGGATTTAATCCATATATCGCAGAAACGGTACCTACAGTAATTACATCAGGACGAGAAACTAACGAGGCTACTGTGGAGAACCTTTCTTGCTCAATCCTTTCATTCATCTGAAGCTCCTTATCGATATACAAATCTCGTCCAGGAATGTAAGCCTCAGGTTGATAATAGTCGTAGTAACTAACAAAGTACTCAACAGAATTNTCTGGGAAAAGACCAGACATCTCCTGCCAAATTTGACGTGCAAGGGTCTTATTATGTGATAGAATAAGTGTAGGTTGTTTTACTCTTTCAATAATCTTGGCCATTGCAAAGGTCTTGCCAGAACCAGTGACTCCGAGGAGAACGCATCTTTCTTGTCCATTGTTCAATTGACGAACTAGCTCATCTATCGCTTGCTCCTGATCCCCGGCAGTGTCGTATTCTGAGTGAAGTCTGAACATATCAATACCTCAATAGNTTAATNTTCATTATAGAATTCGACGAATNCTATGCTGAATAGTAGNACCCAACCAGTTAACATGGAACTTCGGAATAGTAGTTTCTGAAAATCTTCCATANNCTTATCCGACTCGGAAGACCTTCTAGANATATTGTTCACAACAAAAATATTCACAGCTGACATTAGCACTACCGAGGGGGCCCAAAGTTTTGAGCGAAAGTTTCTGGAATCTGTGAACTCATGCATTCCAGTGAGTAGAAAACAAAGCATCCAACATAGNGTAAGAAAAACACTCAATTTCCTAGTTGCATCCTCCCCAAAGGTCGATGGAAAGGAATAGATACCCTGCTNTCTATCAATTTCTACATCCATTAGAGCATAGTTGATATCGAAAGCAGCAATCCAAAGCGCTACTCCTAAAGAAATGAAGAAAACCTCTGGAAACCAGAGAAACTGCGACTCAGTACCGATTAATCCCGTAATCGACTCCCATCCATGAGTGTCAGCTGCTATTGCTAACCATGCGCCTGCAGGGGCCANAGCTAAGCANAGACCAATCCAGAAGTGACAAATCCAAGAGAATCTCTTGGTGTAGGGGTATATTGCAAATGCCAATACTGGTAACCAAGACATCATCAATGCTACTTTGTTCAATCTCCATGCTGAAAAAAGAAGTGTAGAGAGGAAGACTACTGCAAGTATCCATGCCGTCCCAATTGACATCGTTCCGGAGGGAAGATGCCTACTTGCAGTCCTAGGGTTATTTGCATCAATATCTCGATCCACGATTCTGTTTAATGCCATAGCTAGACCTCTAGCACCTACTGCTGCTAGAACTATCCAGGCAATATCCATAGTCTCGGATCCAAAACTGTGGTCTGCCAGCACGTAACCAATCAATACGAAAGGAAGAGAGAAGAGTGTATGCTCAACCTTTACGAATTCAAGAATCTCTCTAACTCCCATTTCACAACCTCTCTGAAAGCCATGCATCTACCTGACTAACTAAGTCTGGATCGTGTAGGGTAACAGCAGGCCATCTTCGAACAGGAAGTGGGCCCTCTGTAGATGGAATCGGTGCGGTCGCATCCCAAGCGACCCTAGTTCTCCCTTCATCAAAGTGAAGATCTCTACCTACATCAAACCGGCAAAAAAGCTGCCACAGAAGCCTTCGCTTCCAATCCTNAGTTTCGAGATCGGCATCTGAGTCAGTGATAAATAGCCATTTCAAATGCTTCGAAGCCTCCAGACTCCAAATCGAGTCAATAATCTTCAAAATTTTCTCACGTTGTGAACGTGCTAGTTTTTCATCGGGCTCTTCCATACTTATTTCCGGCTTCGGGCCGCCTTCTGTTTCTGTCGTAATTACCATCATTGAGGATCCGAGCATTCTAGATTGGATTACACCTTCCAAAGCAGAGACTGAAATTACTAAAGATTCGTTTACTCCTTTATTCTCTGTATTTTTTACTGGATCCCCAACTGCCGGTTCTGTCGCATCAATTATCAATTTGTCATGAATATTCTCCCAAGGAGAGGTATGAGCAAGNGAGTCTGCGACCATTCCTTCTAAAATTATCAGATCTTTNTCAATGACGACCTTATTATCNAAAGCGTCTAGAAGGGTATCCAGATCCTTGACAGGATGATCATCATCTACTACCACTATCACCTTCAGGAACATCATCTGCCCAGCTCCTAACAGTCCTAGAGCCGTCTTCCTTGCCTGACGAGGGAACCTTTGTTTTGAGGAAACTATGGCAAGATTATGAAAACCGGTCTCNAAGGGGAGAAATGTATCAATCACATCTCTGTGTTGGAATTTAAGTACAGGTAGGAGAGCATCCCCTATTGCCTCCCCTAAGTATCCGTCTTCCATAGGGGGNACTCCAACAATTGTCATGGGAACTGCAGGGTCCTTTCTGTGAGTGATAGCTGTAACATGCATAACTGGATATTGGTCTTCGAGAGAGTAGTGTCCGAAGTGATCCCCAAACGGGCCTTCCAGTCTAGTTTCTCCTGAGATTGTATAGCCCTCAATTACGAAGTCGCATTCTGAGGGAACCAATAGATCATTCGTAAGACATTTCGTAATCTTCAACCTCCTTCCACTAAGTAATCCAGCGAATTCATACTCAGAAAGATTATCTGGCAATGGCGAAATAGAACTAAAGATGACTTGAGGTGGCCCCCCTAGACATATAGCCACAGGCATCCTTTCTCCGGAAGATTCCGCATGGTCAGCACCATGCTTGTGTTTTTGCCAATGTAGTCCGACTTCCTTTGGTCCGAAAACTTGACTTCTGTACATGCCCATGTTATGGGTTCCAGTCAAAGGGTCTCTTGTCACAACAAGGGGGAGTGTCATGAAAGGACCTCCGTCATGTGGCCAAGTAGTAGGAATGGGGAGTTTTGTTACATCAGGTTCATCGATTCTTACTTGCTGACATTTACCCTTTGAAACCCTTCGAGGAGCCATCGAGATGCCCTGTCTTAACAGCCTAATTCCTGTCCAGGGCTTCTTCATAATCGCCCCAATGTCTGGTTTCATTAATCCAACCATCATTTCTCCAATCTCCCTCGGTTTGTTTACTCCTAGTGCTAGATTCGTTCTTTCTCTAGTCCCGAATAGATTCATGACTAACGGGAATCTACTAATTTTTCCATCACTCAATTTAGGCTGATCAAATATCACTGCAGGACCACCTCTCTTGACAAGCCTATCTGCTATGCAACCAGCTTCGAATTCTAAGTCAACTGGGTGACTTACTCTAAGTAGCTCACCTCTCTTCTCCAGGGCTTTGATGAACTCTTCTAGACTCCTCCATCCCATGTCCATTCGTGTAGCTTCTAACATGAGAAGGTTCGCTCTTTCAGAGCTCTACAAACCGACGGTTTCTTTGATAGGAACGCCACCGATGATACGTGGGCGATGGAGTAACGACATGTGATGTGCTGGTCATAGGGGCTGGTCCAGGAGGTGGAAACGCTGCTTTGCAATGCGCTCGAGAGGGTCTGTCTACGATTATAATTGAAGATCACCCAGAAGTCGGAACCCCAGTTCACTGCGGCGAATGTATCTCAGAGATCGCTTGCCAGAATCTAGATCTGAATCTCCCAGATGAGGTCATCAGCAAGAGGGTTAAGGGAATAAGGGTAATTTTTCCAGATGGAACCGAGAAGTGCTTGACTGAGGAGGGGTACGTCCTAGAGAAGCACCTATTTGAGAGATGGATCACAGAAGAGGCTATCTCCGAGGGAGCTAGCCTTCACTTGGGTCATAAACTAAGATCAATGGAAAAAATGGAAAAAGAGAGTTTTGAAGGTTGGATTTGTGATGGAAAGGGGGATCAGTTTCCTATCCATGCAAAGATTGTTATCGATGCTTCTGGAGTAGCTGCAGTATGCTCAAAATTAGTCAAGTTAGAAAATGAACAGCCACTAAATAGCAAGGGAAAGGTAGTAGCAGGGATGCAATACGAACTAACAAGCGTCCCTACAGATGGTTATTTGGATTTCTACATATGGCCCGAATATGCTGAGAAAGGATACCTCTGGATGATTCCAAAGTGTGATGGTAGGGCGAATGTGGGATTGGTAACTGAAGATAAGCCCAGAGCCAAGAAGGCACTGGATGAGTTTATTTCCAATACCCATTTCAGTGATTCGGATCAAACCCTACCTCCTTGGAAAGAGAGAGGAAGCCCGGCATTCGGAGGAACCATCCCGATTTCTGGTCCATTTGAGAATACCCATTATGACGGGCTAATGCTAATCGGAGATGCTGCAGGTTTCACATCTCCATTATTCGAAGGAGGATCGCATCTAGCTCTGAAATCAGCAGTTTTTGCAGCGAAAACTGCATCGAAGTCCATATC
>PAVV01000015.1 GCA_002713185.1 Methanobacteriota archaeon
CGTGCAAAGCAACCCCCTTCAAGGGTTGGCTTCATCAATGTCACTCTAGTCGGAGAAATGAATATTATGTCTGAAGGCGAAATGATAACTATCTCTGAAGGAAAGTTGGAAGTACCAAATAACCCTATAATTCACTATATTGAAGGGGATGGAATCGGAATCGACATCACTCCTGTGATGAAGAAAGTCGTCGATGCTTCTGTTGAAATGGCCTATGATGGTAAGAGACGAATAAACTGGGTAGAAACACTGGCTGGCCAGAAAGCGTATGATGCTACAGGCGAATGGCTCCCAGAAGAAACGAAAAAGGCGATGAGAGGCGGACTAGTTTCGATCAAGGGCCCTCTAACGACTCCAGTTGGGGGGGGGATAAGGAGCCTCAACGTGGCATTAAGGCAGCAATTGGATCTTTTCGCTTGTGTTAGGCCTATAAGATGGTATGAAGGAACTCCTAGTCCAGTAAAAGAACCCGAGGCAGTAGACATGATAATCTTCCGAGAAAATAGTGAAGATGTCTATGCAGGAATAGAATGGGAAGCTGGAACTGACGAAGTAAGCAAAGTAATAAATTTTCTAAAAAATGAGATGGGCGTTGAAAAAATTCGGTTTCCAGAAACATCGGGCATTGGAATCAAGCCCGTTAGTAGAGAGGGGACCGAAAGAATAGTCAGAGCAGCAATAAATCACTGTATAGATAACGATAAACAAAGCGTCACGCTAGTCCATAAAGGCAATATTATGAAGTTCACAGAAGGGGGGTTCAGAGATTGGGGATATGGACTGGCCAAGTCGGATTTCGGAGCCAAAGAATTGGAGGGTGGACCTTGGTGCACTTTCGAAAATCCCATCACAGGCAACACTATCACCATTAAGGACGTCATAGCGGATGCAATGCTTCAACAGGTTCTGACACGCCCAAGTGAGTATGATGTCTTGGCAACAATGAACCTGAACGGAGATTACATTTCAGATGCACTGGCAGCACAGGTAGGCGGGATAGGGATTGCACCCGGTGCAAACATAAATTATGACACAGGAGTTGCCATTTTTGAGGCAACTCACGGAACTGCCCCTAAGTATACCGGGCAGGACAAAGTAAATCCAGGAAGTCTAATTCTGTCAGCAGAGATGATGCTAAGACACATTGGTTGGCACGAGGCCGCAGATCTAATTGTCAGAGGTATGGAAGGAGCAATCTCTGCTGGAACTGTTACCTATGACTTCGAGCGGTTAATGGATGATGCAACTCTTCTTTCTTGTTCCGATTTCGGAAATGCAATAATTTCGCATATGAACTAGAAACTCCACATAGAAAAACTAAGAAAATTACACTAAGTATCTAAATTACTACGTATAGTAAACTCGCACACTCGTTGATTTATTTAAATCCAAATTACGGGTATATCATGGGTTCTGTAATCGCAGGATACTCTCGCTCTCCGTTCACTAGGGCAATGAAGGGAGACTTAGCCAGAATAAGGCCAGATGATATTGCTGCAAAGGTAGTGAACTCACTAATTTCGAATCTCGAACTGGATCCGAATCTAGTTGAAGACATAATCGTAGGAACAGCCTTTCCTGAAGGAGAACAGGGCTTCAATCTCGCCAGAATAATTTCATTCCTCTCAGATCTTCCGGAAAGTGTTCCAGGTGTCACCATTAACAGATTCTGTGGCTCAAGCATGCAGGCAATACACGATGCTGCTGGCCGAATAGCGATGGGTGCTGGTGAAGTATTCATCGCTGGAGGGGTGGAGTCAATGTCTAGAATCCCTATGACTGGCTTCAACCCAATGCCAAATCCGAAGCTTAGCGAGTCTTCACCCGAGGTGTTCACTTCGATGGGCATCACTGCAGAGAACGTCGCAAAGAAGTATGATATTAGTCGTAATATACAAGAAGAGTTTGCTGTAGAGAGCCATTACAAGGCCTCTAAAGCAGCGGAACAGGGTGCATTCCAAAGCGAAATAATTTCTATAGAAACAGCAAAGGGAACAGTCCAAGAAGATGGATGCATCAGACCAGGGACAAACTTGGAATCACTCTCTAAGCTCAGACCTTCCTTCGATTCTGAAGGGTCAGTAACCGCTGGAACTTCTTCTCCTCTCACAGATGGGGCAGCCTTCGTTCTAGTATGTTCAGAGTCGTTCGCATTACAAAACGGGATTAAACCGCTTGCCAAGATAATTTCAACTGCAGTAAGTGGGTGTGCTCCCGAATTAATGGGCATAGGTCCAGTAGAGGCTTCAAGAAAGGCTCTAGACAGAGCTGGTCTAAAACTCGAGGATATCGACATTATAGAACTGAATGAGGCATTCGCAGCACAATCTCTGGCAGTAATTCAAGAGTTGGGACTGGATAGAACTAGAGTAAACTTGGATGGAGGGGCTATAGCTCTCGGTCATCCATTGGGGGCTAGCGGAGCGCGAATAACGGGCAAAGCTGCAAACCTACTCCAAACTAACGATGGAAGGCTAGCACTTGCTACTATGTGTGCAGCAGGTGGCCAGGGGATTGCCACTATTCTAGAAAGATTTTGAGGGGGGTTTCGATGTCTGAGTCAGTTCTGGAATCAGAAGATAGAATAGACAGGGTGGCAGTGATCGGTAGCGGGGTAATGGGGGCCGGAGTCGCTGCTCACTGTGCGAATGCAGGCTGCGAAGTAATCCTCCTCGACATTGTTCCAGATGGCGAGGATGATAGAAATCTGATTTCAAGAAAAGCAATTCAGGCTATGGTTCAGTCGGATCCTGAGATGCTGATGCACAAATCATTTGCAAAACGAATAGTACCCGGTAATTTAGAGGATGATCTTCAAAGATTGAAAGATTGTGATTGGGTGATAGAAGCGATCGTCGAGCGATTAGACATCAAAAGGTCTCTTTATCAAAAGATTTCACAGTATATTGGCTCTAATACTATCGTTTCATCAAACACATCAACACTTCCTAGGTCTTCACTAATCGAAGGCATGCCTAGTGAAATGGCAAGCAGGTTCCTAATAACTCACTTCTTCAATCCTCCTAGATACCTCCCTCTTCTGGAGGTGGTCTCACATAAGCAGGTCGATCAAGATACTATTACAAGACTTGCAGAATTCGCAGATAAAAGACTAGGGAAGCGTGTGATTCATTGTAACGACACTCCGGGATTCATAGGCAATCGGCTGGGAGTTTTTTTCATCCAAAGAGCACTAAGTGCTGCGATTGAACATGACCTAACTGTGGAGCAAGCCGATGCAATGCTAGGACTGCCCATAGGCGCTCCCAAAACAGCGGTTTTCGGATTGATGGACCTAGTCGGAATCGACTTAATTCCCCATATAATGGCAAGTATGTTAGAGCATCTTCCCGACGAGGATTCTCTCCATAATTTCGCTGGATATGGCAAAGAAATAATACAGCAAATGATCGCAGAAGGGTATACCGGTCGCAAGAGTAAAGGAGGCTTCTATCGACTCAACGAAGAAGGCGGAAAAAGGATAAAAGAGGCTAGAAATCTGAAGACCGGCGAATATGCCCCAGCGGATAGGAAAGCCGGATTTCCTTCTGCTAAGATGGGAAAACAGGGATTAGCTCGAATAATGGACAGCCCAGATGAAGGAGCCGCTTTCGTTGAAGATGTATTACTGGACACTCTTTCCTATGCTGCATCCATAGTTCCAGAGGTTAGCGACGATATCTACTCCATCGATGTGGCTATGAAAGTCGGATACAATTGGAAGAAGGGACCNTTCGAGATGATTGACTCCATTGGTGTGNNCGACTTTGCNGAGAGACTAGAATCTTCAGGTAGAGAAATCNCCCCTCTCATAAAAAAGGCAGTCTCGATAGGCTCGTTCTATTCTATGGTCGATGGAGAAATAATGCGTTTGACACCCGATGGATCAAAGGTCATTGTCCAAAGGCCCAAAGAAACAATTACGGTTTCTGACTTAAAGAGGAAAGGCAGCCCATTACGGCGTAATCCATCTGCAAGCATTTGGGATATGGGAGACAACATCCTCCTTGTTGAGTATCACTCAAAGATGAATGCAGTTGACCCGATGACAATTGAAATGCTGAAAGAAGCAGTTAGCATGGCGGAGAAGGAGAAGTGGAAAGGCATAGTAATTGGAAACGATGGTAAGAACTTCTCAGCAGGAGCAAATCTGGGACTTGTATTATTCGCAGTTAATCTTTCTGCGTGGAACGAAGTAGAAGAATTCATCAGATCAGGCCAGGAAGCATATCAGGCGCTGAAGTACTGTAATGTTCCGGTAGTAGGGGCATGTTCAGGTTTGTGTTTGGGCGGAGGAGCAGAGGTACTCTTACACTGCGACTCTATCCAAGCGCACTCAGAGTCATACATCGGTCTGGTTGAAGTCGGGGTAGGAATCATTCCTGCATGGGGGGGGTGTAAAGAGATGCTAGCCCGAATCAGAGACTTTAACCTAGCTCCTGGCGGCCCCATGGGACCGATTATGAAAGCGTTCGAAATAATCGGAACTGCACAGGTTGCCAAGTCAGCCGATCAAGCACGATCGATGGGATTCCTAGGTCCCGATGATAGTATTTCGATGAACAGAGACCGTCTACTCGCAGACTCAAAGATGAAAGCTATGACGATGTCACATGGGTACACGCCGCCTAAACCATATACGTTCAGTCTTCCAGGAAAAACAGCGAGAATAGCACTAGAAATGGCAGTTTCCGATTTAGCAAAATCAGGAAATGCCACACCCCATGATGTAATCGTAACCTCCGAGCTAGCAAAGGTCCTTTCAGGGGGGGAAGTAGATCTAACGGATAGCACAGGCGAAGAGGAGATATTGACCTTGGAAAGAGAGTCTATAGGTAGGCTAGGAAGACAAGAAGACACAATCCAAAGAATGGAGCATATGCTTCAAACAGGAAAGCCGCTAAGAAACTGAGGAGATAATAATGGTAGTTTGGAACCCGCCGAATAGAGAATATGACTTCCTATTCAACGAGGTTTTTGATGCGATCCATTCAATAGAAGGTCTAGGTTTCGAAGACTTCGACAAAGAATCCCTTTCAATGATGATTGAAGGTTGGGGGAACCATACTCGGGAAGTTTGGCTTCCAATAAACAAAATTGGAGATAGCGAGGGCCTAGTTTTTGAGGATGGAAAGATTACTATGCCCCCCAAATTTAAGGATGCATATCAGAGAGGGGTTGAGGAAGGGTGGTTCGGCACCGCCTGTAAGCTAGAGCATGGGGGAATGGGGTCTCCGTTATTTTTCCAATCTGTCCCTTGGTCCGAATACGGCACATCTGCTTGTATGGCGCTTAGCGTTTTCCCAGCTCTATCTACTGGAGTTTACGAGGTCCTGAGCGAGCATGGAAGAAAAGACCTCGTCGATTACTATGCACACAATCTTGCTTCCGGTAAATGGAGCGGAACTATGTGCCTGACCGAACCGCATGCTGGAACCGATTTGGGAATGATCACCTCGAGAGCAGAGCCAGAAAAGAACGGATCTTACAGGATTTCTGGAACTAAGATATTCATCACAGCAGGAGAGCATGATATGACGGATAATATCCTTCATCTAGTATTAGCAAAGGTTCCCGGTGGCCCCGATGGAACCAAAGGAATATCACTATTCTTGGTTCCGAAGTATCTTCCATCAGAGTGGAAAGAAGGCGGGTTGGCCGGTCTAAGCGAAGACCTCGCTTCCACTGAGAATGGAGTCACTTGTTCCGGTTCAGAGGAAAAGATGGGCATACATGCAAGCCCAACATGCGTAATGAATTTCGACCAAAGTGTGGGTTGGCTGGTGGGACCTCTTCATGAGGGGATGCCGCTGATGTTCGAGATGATGAATAGAGAGAGATTAGCCACCGCGATGATGGGTCTTGGCTTGGGCGAAATATCCTACCAAAACGCTCTTTCTTGGGTGAAGGATAGGAGACAAGGTCGAGATCTTGGCGGGGTTCGTGATCCCAACGAAGCAGCCGACAGTATACTTGTTCACCCAGATGTGCGGCGAATGCTTCTTGAAGCCAAAGTGAACAATGAGGGCTGCCGTGCTTTAGCAGTGTGGTCGGGAATTCTGCTTGATCAAATGCATAGCGATGATCCTGAGATCTCAGAACCAGCGAAGGCATTAGTGGCGCTTTTCACTCCTATCGCTAAGGCTCATTTCACTGATTTGGGCTGTGAGACAGCAGATACTTGTATGCAGGTGATGGGGGGTGCAGGATACTGTTCCGAGTATGGTGTCGAACAATTCTATCGTGATGTCAGAATTTCCAAAATCTGGGAGGGAACGAATGGAATTCAAGCACTGGATTTAGCAGGTAGGAAAATCACCCAAGATTTCGGAAAGAACCTGCGTTACCTTATGTGGCCATTAACCGAATTTATCGAGAAGAACAGGGAAGATTCTGAAATGGCAGAATTCAACAAACCGTTATATCAAGGAGCCAAGGGATTACAGCAACTCACTTTGTTAATGGTTTCACAAGGTGCTGCAAATCCCTTATTCCTAGCCTCTGGAGCAACTGATTACTGTAGGTACTTCGGGAATGTACTTCTTGCATACATGTGGGCAAAGATGGCTAAAGTCTCTCTGAAGAGAAAGGGAGAAACATTCTATGACGCCAAGCTGGCTAGTGCCCGATTTTTCTTTTCGAAAATATTTCCAGAGACAACCGGTCTTGCGGCTAAAATACAATCTGGCCAAGCCCCACTCATGGAATTCACAGAGGCGATGCTTTGATTTCCGAGAAGAATATGGACAACTCAAATCTGATTAAAGGAAACTCTTCGTCCTATCAATCGACTCCATCGAATTTCACTCCTTCTATACCTGGCTTCCTTCTTGTTGTAATTATTTGTGAGCTTCTAGCCTTCTTCTTCATACCTCAGGCTTCTTCGTATGGTTTATTCTGGCTTTCGATCGGAATCACAGCTCCATTCTTAGCTTGGTTCCTGGTTTATTGGAGGGTATATCTGTCTGTATTCGTAACTCAGAAGGCTGATACGGTTTCTCAACTTGATGCCCGATGGTCGCCCTTCAAGTTCAATGGTTGGGGAAACGAAACACTTAGGGCATACATCATGGAATCCGAAGAGGAAAGTGAGGACCTGCTTCTATATCTCCATGGATACAACTCAAGTATGTCGAAAGGGGAATCAAGAGCAATACATCTGCAAAATATGGGCATAAACGTCATTTCCCTCGATCAGAGAGGCTTCGGATACCAAGGGAAAAGAAAAGATTGGACACTACTGAAGGTTCTGACCGATATCGAGGGGCTCCTCTTGTCGGCTCCGGAGATCCTCGGATTTACTCCAAGGAGACTTTGGATTTACGGCCATTCCATGGGGGGACTTCTAACTATACGACTTTCTTCTCATCCTTCTGGATGGTGGACTCAATCACTTAGAGGTATAATTCTGGAATCACCAGTAGCATCATTCCCCAAGATAATCGATAATTTACTTCCTGGTAGGGCGGTCATGGCTAAGCCATGGGTAAGGCACATCCTTAGAAGAGAACACGAGCGAATTCATCCTGATCTAAGTATTAGATATGCAAATGCTCAGCTGCCTTATTGTGGAATTCCTAAGGTGCCCACTCTAGTTATTCAATCAGAAAATGACGAGGTACTTGGAAACGATCACTTTGAATTAATAAAATTGCATTTGTTTGAAATGTCCGAGATTCACGTAATAGATATGCCTCATTCGTCACAATACGATTTTGATGAGAGGAAAGAGGTAGTCGAAAAATGGATGAAAACACAGCTTCTTGAAGCCTGAAGAAACGAGGTGATAGTATAGAAGAGGCCAGAGAGAAGATGATGAAAATTTTCAATCGTGCACTACAATCCGAAGAGCCGCTATCATGGTTCGAGGAACTATACCAAGATTCGAATAGAGACAGGGCGATGATTCCTTGGGACTGGAGGGGGCCACACCCGTTCGTTGTAGATTGGGCTAGAGAGAATAAGCAAGTCGGAAAGGCACTAGTAGTAGGGTGTGGATTAGGAGAAGATGCAGCATTTCTGAGCTCTCTGGGCTGGGAAGTAACCGCTTTCGATATTTCTGAAACGGCTATTGATTGGGCCAAGAGGATACATAATGAATCAAACATAAAGTGGGTAGTTGCGAATCTACTCGAACTAAGTGACTCATGGATGGGGGCATTTGACTTGGTTTTAGAAGTCCATATCATCCAAGCAATTCCAAAGGAAATTGGTCAATTAGCTTCCAATCGACTAGCGCCACTAGTTTCCGATTCTGGATTTCTAGTCTGTATCGGCAAGCTTGCTGAACCTAAAGAAGACCCAGAAGGACCTCCATGGCCACTCTCAATGGATGAGATCGAAAGCATAGGTAAGAGGCTTGATAATGTGGAGATACATACTTCGATCATCCCCGGCAAGGAATCAACTAGATACAGAGCAGTTTGGGAAAAAACACCAAATCAAAGTCTAGAAAAGCCCCCCAAGTAAAGGTTAGGACGGGATCAAACCTTTGTTTGTACACTTTTGTAAGGGCAATCCCAACAGTCATCTCTTCGACCACATTTTTTGCCACAGTTCGATGTTCCTCTGTATATCATCTCCTGATACCTGCCTATTCTCAATGCCATGCTCACCAATGGGCTTTATTCTACATCCGCAAGCATTTGCATGACCTCCACCATCAGGATCTAGCAGAGTAGCCATTAGGGTTAGGTCGAATATTCCACCACTCCTATGGAGAAAAGAATTGGTATAGAAGGAGGCCGAAACGGGATATTTCCCATTATCATCGAACGAAGCACCTATATCTCCATGGATTACAATACAAGCATCACATCTTTCACCACCCATTGCAGTGATCTGATATCCATTGGATCGTAATCCTAAATTTTCCAGTCTGACTATTGCTAGACGATCTTCAATCCTAAGCCTCTCCTCTATTTTCCTCTTGAGCTCTTCCATCCGAATTCTCTTTTTATTCATTAAGGAATTGAATTTTGGTTGTTCTAGAATATCTTCTACAGAGACGCCCATCTGTAGATTCTCCAGAATTATATTTGCAACATCCTCTCTCTCATCAATCAACCTACTGAGCCATAATACCGGGGAATCCGATAGGTACTCTTCCCTAGTTATTCCTCCACTATCTAGTTTGTCTACCCACTCAATCAGCTCCTCCATATCCGAGAGATCAATATATTCAGAAAATAACTCAAAGGCAATCCTTGCTGCGGACGGGGAGTCTTTCCAAATTACAACCCCGCCATCACTAAACAAACTCGATTTATTTGACTGATGGTGGTCAATACTCAATCCACAATTGGGATGGGCGGGTAAATCACATATTGCCGTATTTCTATCAATTAGATCGTCATATATGCCTGCTCTAAGCTGCCCAGGATGGCCAAAAAAGACTTCAGCATCGGTCCACCATCTTCTTAGGATTGCGCCGGTAACAACTCCATCTAAATCTGAGTCAGTGACAATCCTGCGTATTTCCAAATCAATTGGCCGGGATGCCATATGTCTCCGAAACAAAACACCTCAATGGTGATTTCCATACCCATACAAAATCTCGGAAGGTTTTCATTGATTACTGTTACTTGGACAATCATGCAAAGCAAACCAGACCCGATGGAGACATCATGTGGATTCATATTGCTGAATTTCGATAGTATTCTCCTCCTACAATATCCACAAGGTCACTGGAGTTTCCCCAAGGGCCACGTAGAAGAAGGAGACTCCGATCACCACTATACTGCTAAAAGAGAATTGAAAGAGGAAACGGGGATTTCTGACGTAACTATTGATAATGGATGGGGCGAAAGGACTGAATATACATTTACTAGGAAGGGAAGAAACGTTCCAAAGCAGGTTTTCTGGTATCTTGCTAAGACAGGAGAAATCGATGTCTCACTCTCACATGAGCATACGAATTATCTATGGCTTCAGATAGAGGATGCAGAAGCACAGATCACTTTTGATCAGGAAAGGGAGCTCCTGATCTCCGCTAGAAAATATCTGCAATCAAAAGGGCAAATCCCCTAATTACTTCTCTCTCTCTTTCCTAATGGAGTCCACAACGACTCCTCCTCTCCAGTATTTTTTGCTATCCATCTGGCTAATACAAATAGCCAATCTGAAATTCTATTTAGGTAGCAGATTACCTCTCTCCTTACAGATTCATCACCTTCCAAACTCCTCAGTAGACAAGCTTCTCTTTCGGCCCTCCTAGCAACCGTTCTTGCAACATGGAGGAATGCCACAGGTGCCGTTCCCGTGGGAAGTATAAACGACTCCAGTGGATCTAACTCCTCAAGCCATCCATCCATCTCAACCACTAGTCTATCACACTCATCAATTCCAATCAGAGCCATCTGCTTCGGAAGCATCCCAGGGGTGCAAGCACACTCCCCACCTATATCGAAAAGCTCTTGCTGAACCCTCATCAAGGCATCCTCAGCATCTCCAGGATTGTGGAAACGCGTAATCCCAGGCATCCTTCCAAACTCCATTCTTACTGCTCCAATTTGGGAATTCAACTCATCTATAGTTCCGAAGAGGCCAACTCTTGGACTCTCCTTTCCGACTTTTTTTCCATCTAGCAGAGAAGTTTCCCCGCCATCACCTGTACCGGTGTGGACCCTATTTATCCGGACCATGGTAAGGCGAGAAGGTCAGCGTTTTCAAAAGTACTCAGTATCAACTAAAATTTTCAAGGCCCTTCTCTATGGCTTCAATCCACGAATCATCGACTGCCCCCCACCCTCCGAGACTCTCAAGTTCGGCCAAACTTTCTTCCTCTTCTTTTGAGTTCCCTAGACTTCTGTGAATAAGAACCAAAGCCGCATAGCTCATTGAATTTATCCATTGATCCTCCATATCCCAAGATTTTTCAAAATGCGAGATTGCTCCATTCTCACCTAGAATAAGCCCTCTATGAATTTGCCTGATTCCTGACTTCGACCATGCAATACCGGGAACTCCGATTACAAGCCCCCTAAATGCTAAGTACATTTCAACCGAAACCATCGTGCTTGCCAAAATGAAAGACCCAATCTGTTCTGACTGCCCTGCAAACTCCCATCTAGAAGAAAGAAGACTAATCCCCCCGAGACAGAATAACACTCCTGCTAGGGGAGCGACAATCACATCTGTCTTATTCATACTCATGTCCCTAATTCCAGTTATGACGAAAACACCTCCCAAGAATACAGAGATCGAGGCAGGCAAATCCTGACCCGATCCCTGTGGACTGGTGCTTGAAATCCATAAAATGAGACCAGAAATAAGTACAGACCAACCAAAGCGTGTACCTTTCTCGGGAAATGGTTGAAGCCTACTGAGATAAATGCTGAATATGCCAAGACCTAGAAATAGAACTAACCAGAAAATCATCTCACTACTCCACCTTACTTCCCCAACCTGCCTTCCAAAAATCTTCGTTATCCAACAGAATCCTCCACTCTGAGTCATTTGCCGATAGAAGTATCGCAGCTCGTCTTTCTAGTCCCTCAAATAGAGAGTCTCCCACTTCTCCCAAAGAATGTGACTTCTCCCATTCTTCTCTTAATCTGGATACCTCTGCTTGCCCGGCTTCCCTATCATCGAACCCTTTCTCGCATGTCTCTCTGAGATCCTGAATCCACATCTTTGAACCCCTAATATGGGGTTCGCTGTACGCAACCCTCCTACCTTTTCGGAATGGCCACCACCTCATATCAACAAAGCTACGTGTGAGCAAGGAGTCTTGATGCTTTGTGAACCCATAAGTGCCCAAGCCCCTTCGCATAATCATGGGAAGGTTGGTGGTTCACTTGGATGAATCGCCTAAAGACAAATCCATACTAAAAATTTTGCAAGATTACCAAAAAAGATTGATTCCTAGGGGGATAACTCTTGAAGTGCATAATTGCAAAAATGACATAACCGGTTACGAGAAATCAATCTCATCTCTTTCGGGCAACATCAACCTATTGGATGAGGCCGGAATCCAGATGTCTAGTCAAGAATTCGCGGATTGGTTGAAATCTACTCAAGTAGAGCGACAAAATACTCACTTGGCTATAGGCCCACATAATGGTTTCAGCGAGGATCTGAAAGACTCCGCAGACAAACTCATTTCACTCTCAAGTCTAACTCTCACCCATGAGATGGCAGCGGTATTGCTCATGGAGCAGCTATACAGAGGAACCGAGATAATCCGTAGCTCTCCATACCATAGAAAGTAGAAAATTCCGTCTGATACCAAAACTTAGTTGTGATACTCAATATGGTATTTGGAACAATCCTTTCATAAACACTTGAAACAGCGTCAATACTCCACCTCGGGGTATGCGGTGATTTCAGATGAACACAAGTGACGAGAAAAGCACAAAAAAGACAGCGTTAATTGCGATTTCATTAGTTTCATTGATGGTTCTAAGCACACAACTAAGCATCTTAGATGATGGAAAAGAAGAAACCGAGAATCAAAAGCAGGTAGAAATCACCAAGAGAACAGCATTTCAGCAAATAGAACAGATTTCTGGAGTAAACCAGGTAGAAAACCAAATTCAATCTGTGCAATCCATTCCATTCTTTCATTCTCCTTTCTTGGACCCATTCTACAATGATCCCGCAGCAATTTATGGTAAGGTTTCGGATGCTTCGGCTCTGACTCTGGACCCAAGCTATGGCTTCTTTCTTGAAGAGACCAATACCGATGATCACGATAACGATGGAATAGATGATTTGAATGATCTTGACGATGACAATGACGGAATAAACGACCTAATTGAAAGATTTGATGGCTGCTATGGAACAGATCCATATGATCACGATAACGATGGAATTCAGGATGAGTTTGACTGGGATGACGACAACGATGGAATTCTCGAAGGCCCAATCGACTACTCTCAAGGACAGGATCCCTGGAATGTCTCCTCGGACAGACACGTTCTCCCCAATGTCACCCATCCTTGGACAGGACAACCAGTAGGGATTGATTATCTCGTGGATCAAAACCCAATGGATCACGATAACGACGGTATTCCTGATGAGGATATTGATGGATCAGGCAGAGGATCTTATGATGAGGACGATGATAACGATGGACGTATTGATCAGTTCGTCTGGCCATGCGATTTCGATGCGGACGGAATTCAGGATTACTTCGACTTAGATGATGATGGAGATGGAATTCTAGATATCAATGATATCCACCCCTGGGACCCAGAACAGACCTCGATTATATCAGAATCTTCAGACATTCTGTGGGATGATTGGGTTCGTTGGGAGCCAATAGATTACGCTCAGTACGTCGATGGACTTGATTACGTAGCACTGCATGCTTTGCAACATCCTCGTGACCAGGCCTTCACAGACATACTAGATGGAGATCTCGATGGCGACGGCATTCCAAATTTCCTTGACCCAGATAATGATAATGACGGCTCTCCGGACTCATCCGATACGGATGATGATAACGACGGTCTAGCTGATATGTACGATGTCGATGATGATAACGATGGCATCCCAGATGAGTGCCGACAACTTGACACAAATGGGGATGGACAGGGCGACTATCCAACTCAATCGTTTAACGATGCAGTACCCCCTATTGAGACACCTGGAGAAGATTGTGAGATCGACTATGATGGAGATCTCGACGACGATCGATTTAGAGCGATCGATAAGGACTATGACTTGGTTTGGGACTGGATGGATCCAGATTTGGGTGGAACTACAACTCCCGACAACCCAACCCCATTCGGAGATGGAACCAATCCATGGGACTTAGACAACGACGGACTAAGAAATGAGGTCGATCCATACCCTCTAAACGATTCTGCGGAAGTAGTCACCTGGGATTGTGCTAGTGTGGCAAACCCAAATCCACAGCAGCCAAGTGATAATTGTGTTCTCTGGAGAACATCATATACAGGCTTCAATGATTGGGATGGAGACGGCGTGAACAACTGGGTTGATGTCGACGATGACAATGACGGAATCCTAGATTGGCTAGATATAGACGAAGACTGCGATTTGGATAATGATGCGGATTTACACGAGCTCAATGGCTCTATGTTCAGAGACGACGGGCCAAATGATATCGATACAGATATTGACGGAGACGGTCTTCAAAACGATGAGGATTGGGACGATGACAATGACGGTATCAACGACTTCTTTGATCCCGATGATGGAAACTGTGGAGTCGTAGATATTGACAATACTGACAATTTCTGGGGCAACAGCTGGCCTCAGGGAGACGGTGACGCTATCGATGGTTCTACTGACAGCGAACTTTATGCTAACCTGGACTCTACTTATTGGAATATCACATGGGGTTTCAATCCATTCAACATTGACAACAGCTTCATGCTTGATTACAATGGGTACGATGACAGCTCCTTTCCTCCAACCCCCGGCAAAATTCCCGAGATGTATTGGTTCCTTTTGATGAAGTGGAGTCCATACAATGGCGGAAATTTCTTCGATATAGACATTGATGGGGATTCGCTAATTAACGGTATTGACGTGGATCAAGATGCAGACGGTTTGCCAGACTGGTGGGATCAGGATGAGGGCAATGATGGCGTATTGGACGTAGACGACGTCAAGATGGGCGGGTCTCTTGATGGGAACTCCTGTGGCCCAACCTTCGCTTCACTAGTCGTGCAGACACCGGTACCAGGAGAAATACAATGCGGGCACTACTATGCATATTTGTACAAATTCCCTCTTCTGACCCCTACTCAATCAAGCGGACAAATATTTACTGTACCATACAGCACCAGACCTGATTCTGATTGGGACGACGGTGCGTATAATGGCGATAACCACCCGACTGGGGATGGAAAATGCGACAATAATTGCTTCTACTTCACATTCGATCCACAAAGCAATCCGACCCCTTCAGTAGCATACACCTACAACCAAATTAAGAACAACAGAGACCTGTGGATTGCTTATCTCGGTGTCACTGAATTTCAATTCTTCCAATGGACTTCCGATGTAAACAACAATTTTTTCCCTGACGAAATAGCAGATGAATTAGATGATTATGAAGACCCTGATATAGACTGCGGCCAACCAATGCCTACTGTCTCTTGGGTCCCCAATTGTATGTTCAATAATACCAATGATCTCGATGACGATTGGGATATCGTATACGATCACTTCGATGTTGACGATGACAACGATGGGACATGGGATTTCTTGGAACTAGACTTCAATGACGATCTCGACGATGACTCATCAATTGAGGAGCCATACTATTTCACTGGAAGTAATTGTGAGGATAACGACGATGACGGCTTAGATACCGATCCAGATGAGGATGGAATCTACCAGGCCGTCTGGGATCGAGGGGTCCTAGGTCAGGGATTACTATTTCCGACGTATTACGATGTGGACAATGATAACGATGGCGTTCCTGATGGTGAGGACCCAGACGATGATAACAACGGGATTCCGGATGAAGTTCAGGAGGCGCCTCCTTTCGGGTCCGATGCAACACCATCCTGTTTTTCTGGAGAGGAGCAGAGCCCATGGGACCATGACAACGATGGAATCCTAAACTGGGCAGATAATGACTGGGACGGAGACGGCATACCAAACTCAATTGAGCTACTGAATCTTATTGATCAGCGAGGAACAGCCGATGTTTTTGACGATACATGCTGTTTGAATTTCCCAATAGCTCCATGGGACCATGACAATGACGGCATCAGGGACGATTTCGACGATGACGATGACTATGATGGTATGAAGGATGAGGACGAAGTAATGCTCTGGCCATCTAGATTCGGATTGGAATCTACAAATCCTTGGGATCATGACGATTTCGGAGGAGGAGTAGGTATTGCCAATCCAGCAAACAACTCTACCGGCCCTGACTATTTCGACGTCGATGACGATGGCGACGGACGGGTTGACCTCAACTGGAACAATCCCTCTGACGGGAATTGGGCCAACCCATCAAATAAGACGGAAGACGGAGCCCTGAGCTCTGACTGGGACGCGGACAATGACGGAATTCTGGATGATGATGATAAGATTCCGACAAGGATTACTCTAAACTCCAAACCGGTTCTTTGGCTGGACGAAAATCGACCTGCCATATTCAATGGATCCGTTTTCTGGTTAGACGATACCGGTTTTGTTCCTGCTCCCGATTTACCAGTACAAGTCCACATCCGGTACATCAACAACGGTACATCCGTTATCGAGACAATAGATGTTCTTACGGATGAAAATGGTGAGTATCTTGTGGGACAGTTCCTCTTCCCTGAGGACATACAAGTCGGTCCAAACTCTACCTACGAGGTCTACTCTGAGGTCACAGAGATGTTTGTTCACGATTACAGCTCTACTCTCACAGATACCGATGGAGACGGAATCGGTGATGCTGGATTCCCAGTGGAGGTAAGGGCGAATACGACAATAGGGTTCGTTGCCGGTCAGAGGTTTAGAGCCGATGAGCAACCTCTGAAGCTTGACTTCAAAGTTCACTACACCGCAGATTACAACAGAGGGATTTTCGATAATAGACTACCTTTCGCTCCAATCTCATTCACCATTAGTGATTCAGGAACCCAGTTTGGCAATATTACCGATCCAACAGTTTACGATGGTTATGGAAATGGTTACAGAGCAGATTCAGGAGGATGGGTCTCTCTTTCATACAACCAGTCTGCAGATAATTGGGAGCAGGTACAATGGAACTCCTTGTTGGACAACGGTCTTGGAATACCTACTGGTGGTTACGAGAGAATTAGTTGGACAGAATGCCAACCCAATATTCCTGGAGAACACGCTGTAATAGAAAGTCCATATGAGTACAAGAATACAACCCTCCCAGTTGGTGACTACAGTTTTGTTGGATTCTCAAGACCAGATTTAGGAGGCTGTTTTGATGGATCATATGAGTGGCCATGGGAGCATTTGGAGGGTTCGAAGACTGATACTTTCTACATCCGTGCTATGCATAGAATGTATGTGGAGGCTGAGATGTATGTCTCCTCATACAGACCTGTTTATTTCTGGGATGCGACCCAATTCACAGGCTCGTCATTCGGCGCATGGCGGGCACTCTTCCACGCACCGTCTCTAGCTAACGCCGGTACAACCTTCGCCGAGGCAAGTCTAGGTAAATCATATCCAATTCTGTGGGACGGGACTCAAGTCGGACTTGATGAGATTGCCGATGGTGCAATATCTCCGTTCCTATCTTCAAATGGGACTCACTGGACCATTTCAATGCAGAATGGAGCGGATTTCGACTCTCCTCCTTGCGGACCAGTTGATCCACTGACTTCGTCAACGAGCGTAAGATGTGAGATAGTTCCTGAGATGTTCACAGGTGAGACATTCAGAGTAATAGGACACGTTTGGAACCGTACCCTTGATCCATGGACCCAGGATGCAATAGCCCTTCAGGTAGATATCGATAACAATGGAGTTTTCGCTGGCAGTCTGGAGACTGCTTTCTCCAGAAGACCTAGTATGCTAGAGGGGTTGGCTACCTTCGACTACAACTGGACCTGGTACTCTCAGTATCCTGCAGGAACATTCGGAGTTAAGGCCGACTTCACACTCTCAGACTACTACTTCACTGGAGATCAAGCGCAGGTTCTCGCTGCAACAGGAGCCTACGGCAATGTTTCAGTCATCGGGACCACTGACTTCCAACTGAACACAATTCCACGATTGTATCGTGGTCAGAACACTACTGTCGAAGCCCGACTAATTGACAATGCATACCAACCGGTTAGAGAGGTCCCCATCAACTGGACATGGTCTGAGGACCTATCTAGCGGTATAGCAATCACAGATAACAATGGAGTTTTCAGAGTAAACCTCACAGATATAGACACATTGGGGAACTTCTCTCTAGGATTTACCTATTTGGGCGACTCCCTAAGGCAAGGTAACTCAGCTGAAGTAAGCCTCTGGGTCGTTTCTAGAACATTCATCAATGTTCAGAATACCAGCTCAAATGTTGTATCAAATGGAGACCTGTGGTCATTTTCAGCCGCTGTTACTGACGATGCCAGAACTCCATTCGAGAAAGATGCAGGACAAGGACTGAATGGGTGTGCCGGAGAAGTTAATGATGATGGATACGGGGTAGGTGGAAACATTACCATAATTTTCGAAGGCATCGATTTCGAGGATAGAACTCACCGACAGATCGTGAATGTAACCTGTCCAAATGCAGGCTCAATATCATACAGGACTTTCCTAGATCCCCAGCTTCTAAAAGACGACCCATTCTCTTACCTGCCCGATGGATTCGGACCGGTTAACGTAATAATCAGGTTCGAGGAGAACCTTCCGCACGAGGGATGCGAACCTCTCGACGCTGCAATGCTGACTACATCGGGAGCATGGGATCCCTGTGTGATTATCCAGAACAGCGATCACTTCCGAAGAGTGCTGCAATTCCAAGTCGACGGGTTCAGCCTAATTGGAAATACCGAATTGGATGTCGAACAACAGATTGTCTACACCTCGGAGATAGATCCCGAAACCGGCCAAATCTTAGAGAAACCTATGATTGTCTCTGGAAATTTGACAGACGAGTTAGGAGGCAGTCTCACGAACAGACAGATTAGGGTTACATACGAGATGGGATCAATGATTTTCGATCCTTTAGAGAATAGGATGCAATTCAGAGCAGGAGATACTGGAATCGAGGCATGTATTCCTGGAGCCACCGATGAAAATGGACTCTTTGACATCAACTGTCCACTAACCGGAGTAGATGCAGGGATGGCAAAGGTGAAGGTTGAGTACAATGCATGGGATCCTCTGAATAATGATCGATATAGATACAAAAACAAGACACAGACGATGTTCTTTCCAGTATTCTCGAATTCGACAATAGAGGTTTCAGAAGTCGGACCATTCAGATCAGACTACCTGACATACACGTTCCCGAACGGATCTACCTTTGATGTATTATATCTCAAAGAGGCTTTTCATATCAATGCCAAACTCTCACAGTCAAACGGCAAGCCAGTAGGAGGAAAATGCGTCAATATCTATCTGGATCCAGAGATCAATACCCGTCCTATTGCCACTGCTTTCACGACTGACGGCACGGGAGAATTCATTTGGTATTCCGCGGATCCAGACGATAATCCAAGCAGAAGGGGTGTTGAGCCCAGTGGAAACAACCTCGAGGGATTCAGGACTGTCAGAATCGCATATGAACCCGAGAAGTATGTTCCAGGAGGGTGCGATTACGAAGCTTTAGAGCCAAATCCAGTCCTCAATAGCTCGATAGCAGATGTCCAGGTCCTAGTGAGAAGCAAAGTCGACATCCTACTAAAGGAGCACTGGTCCAGTCCTACCGGGTATCTCGAAGGGGAGATGATTGCTGGAGAGGTATCCATTCTGCGAGACAGACTCGATCTGACAGTTGAAGGACAGAGAGTTGAGTTCCATCGTCAGTTCTGGAACGGATCTGGATGGCAGACTGAAAGGGTAGAGATTCTGATTACCAACGAAAGAGGCTCTGCAAACTTCTCCTTCCCATACACAGGAGAAGTAATCCCCGGGCATCCTGAGTGGACTGCCGAGGGAGGAAAGTGGAGAGTACTGGTGCACTTCGAGTCTGCAGATGCTAACAAGCCATACTTCGTGGAGCAGTGGCTAAACAGTACCCCCGAAATTCGTCTTGGAGCTGCTTCCACAGCCGGTAATAGCGGAATTTGGACAACGCAAATCTTACTCCTTGCGGGGATCTCACTTTCGGGAGTTTTGTTAGCAGGTGCAGTGATGTACAACAACTACAGAGAGAGGAGAAAGGTCGAGGTCCTAAGAGGAATTCTCACAGATGCACTGATGTCCCTGAAAGCTTCAAACAACTACATTGAGGCCATCTTCTCATGTTACAAGGACCTAATCAAATACTTCAGAATGAGAGGGGCTATGAAGAAGGTATTCGAGACCACTAGAGAGTTCGAAGATGTAATCAACAAAATGCTTGGAGGAATTGTACCACCCGAGGAAATCGATATGTTCTTCTCTATCTTTGAGGAGGCGAGATACTCAGACCACGATATCGGATCCGAAGATAGGGACAGGGCGATTCAGATCTTCCAGTCTATGATCGGTAGAATGAACAGATCGTTGGGAGATAGCCTACTATCCAGAAGTTCAGCGAACGAATCTTCCCTATACGGGCCCTCAGTAAAGGCAGGCCAATTCGTGGATGCCGATGGAAACATTAGGTTTGCAGGCATAGACGACTCTGTTGACGATGAAGGGTTCAGGATTTGATGAATCGTGCTTTAGGGATCCTTGACTGCCCCTACGGGGCGCCCGCAGGATTCATAACACGGACTTTGGTGGCCGCGATACCCAATCACGGAGGCGCAAGAAATGAGCAAGCCTGACAGAAAGACGAATTCGACCCTAGTCTCTCTAATTGGGGACCTAAAGGAACATGGCAGATCTACAGATTCTCCTATATGGAGGGATATTGCTACAAGACTGTCCTCCAGTCGAAAGAATTGGGCAGAGCCCAATCTAAGCCACATCTCCCGAAACTCCTCAGAAAAAGAAACTATCTTGGTACCCGGGAAAGTTTTGGGAAGCGGCGAGATTAGTGGAGGCCAGACGGTAGCTGCATTCAGTTTCAGCGATGGTGCAAAGACAAAAATCGAGTCATCAGGTGGACGAACGCTGAGTATCAGGGAACTTATGGAAGAAAACCCAAAGGGAAAGGGGGTGAGGATCCTTGTCTGAACAAACGATGGTATACGATGCTACTGACAAAATCCTTGGTAGGTTAGCCAGTCAGGTTGCCAAGCAAATGATTTCAGCAAGAAAGTCAGGCAGACAACAGAGAGTGATAATTATCAATGCGGAGGGAGCTATAGTTTCTGGACCCAAGTCAAAGGTACTGAGTGACTACAGAGCAAAATACAACTTGAATCATGCTCGAAAGGGCCCTTTCTTCCCTAGGATGCCTGACAAGATCATCAAGAGAACTGTAAGAGGCATGCTTCCTTACCAGAAGAATAGCTCAGGAAGAGAGGCACTCAGAGACCTCAGAGTAATGATTGGGACCCCTAATAACCTGAATGGAGAAAATCTCCCAGAAGGTCACGAATGGGGATCTACAGAGAAAATAGACAGGAACGCCCCAAACAAGTTCGTCAGCCTCGGAGAGATCAGCTCTCATCTGGGCGTAGACTCCTCGAGATGGGAGGGACAATAATATGGCTAAAAAGAAGGGTAACAAGGTTGTGAATACGAGCGGAAAGAGAAAGACCGCTATAGCTAGGGCGACCCTGAAATCTGGGAAGGGACGAGTAAGAATTAACGGCAAGCCGATCCATATAATGGAGCCAGAGCTAGCTAGAAGAAAGGCCCTTGAGCCAGTCAGAATAGCTGAAGCCATGAACAGAATCGACAGAGTCGACATCTCAGTCGATGTCAAGGGAGGAGGACAAATGGGTCAGGTTGACGCAATCAGGACTGCGATTGCCAGAGGACTGGTCAAATTCAACGATGGTGCCGAGGGAGAGGACGAGGAGCTCAGAGACGAATTCATCAGATTTGAAAGGAAGATTCTCGTAAATGATCCTCGCAGGAAGGAACCCAAGCATCAAATGGGTCGTGGTGCTCGTAAGAAGTGGCAGAAGTCGTACAGGTAGGTGAAAAGATGCTGATTCCGGTTAGATGTTGGAGTTGTGGAAAGGTCATTGCTCACAAGTATCATGAATTTAGAGAGGCCGTAGACGAGGGTAAGGACGCCAGCCAAACATTAGACGAACTTGGTTTTGAGAGGTACTGCTGTAGAAGGATGTTCGTCGGACATATCGATCTAATTGACGAAGTGGCACCATTCAGTATCGACAGGCAGCACTGAGACCCGTCAGGGCTTTGACTGGTAGCCTTCTCGGTAGAAGCCCAAAGGGGGCCTGTAGGTTAGTTTGGCCTATACTTCGCGGCTGGGGGTCGCGCGACCCAGGTTCAAATCCTGGCAGGCCCACCACACTGTTGATGAAAAAAGGTCAGCTTGAAGTCTACCGGCCCTTTGCATTATCATGGATGCCGAAGCTCCGTCGAATGAAGCCTCTCTAGGCAGAATAAAGTGGCTTGCAGAGCAACTGGAAATTCACTCAGATTTATACTACAACAAAGCAAATCCAACGATTTCAGATTCTGAGTTTGATGCACTAAGGGATGAGTTGAAAAAACTCTCTCCCGATCACCCACAACTCAGTAGGGTCGGGTCCGACCCTCCGCCCGGTTCTGAAAAGGTGAACCATCTATTCAGGATGATGAGCCTAGACAAGGCTAATTCAGAGGAAGAGGTCGCACATTTCGTTTCAGAGACTACTGCAAAGGGCAGAAGATTCGTTTGCCAGCCGAAACTAGACGGTTCCGCCCTCTCGCTAGAGTACAGAATGGGTAGATTGGTAAGGGCAGCAACTAGAGGCAACGGAAAGAGAGGGGAAGACGTCACTGCAAACGTTCGAAGAATGATGAATATTCCAGTAATGCTTGATTGGGAGGGAGACTGTCACGTCAGAGGAGAGGTGGTAATGCCCCTCCAGATTTTCAAGGAAAAGTACTCACAAGTAGCTCCAAACCCCAGGAACCTCGCAGCTGGAGCTCTTCGGCAGAAGCACGTTGATGCAGGCAAGGGAAGGCCCGAGGACTTGGCATTCTTAGCATACGGAGTAGAATTCCCATCCAAAAAAGACCGTCATCCTGACAGTCCAGAGCCACCTCATTTCAAACTAGACTCCGAGATCATTTCATGGATAGAAAAAATGGGCATAGATGTAGCAGGAAACACTGTGGTTTCCGGTGAAGACGACGCCTCAACTACCAATGAAATCCTCTCCATTACGAAGAAATGGTTCGAATCAAGAGATTCAGCAGATTGGGAGATGGACGGAGTCGTGATTAAGCTCGACCGTCTGGACAAAAGAGAACTACTCGGCCAAACTGCTCATCATCCGAGATGGGCGTTGGCGTGGAAGTTTCCCCCTGAGGAAGCAATCACCGTTCTGATGGAGGTATACTGGCAGACAGGAAGGACGGGAAACGTAACTCCTGTGTCCAGAGTGGCACCAGTAGTTGTTTCTGGCGTAACTGTAGAGAATACAACTCTGCATAATAGGGGGGAGGTGGAAAGGCTAGGAATAATGCTCGGAGATAAAGTGAGGTTAGTGCGCAGGGGAGACGTAATCCCAAAGATTACAGAGGTACTAGGTCCAGCCAGTCAAACAGATCTGGATGGAAGATTACATGCAGACGGAACCAAATTTGCGGATGAGATTCCTATAAGAGCCACCATAGAAACACCCACTATTTGTCCTCGCTGCAGCAGTGAACTGGAAGAGGAAGGCGCATTCATCCGATGTATAAACATCGAGTGCCCTGCTCGCTTAGAGAGAGCTATACTATACTGGTGTAGGAAGCTAGGGATGGATGGAATTGGAGAGAAGCTTGCAGAGCAACTATGCTCTTCTGGCATGGTTTCCAGTCTTGCGGACCTATATCGTCTTGAGGAAAGGGAGAAAGAGCTAATCGGTCTAGACAGGATGGCAGAAAAGTCTGCAAAAAACATCCTAAACGAGCTTAGAACTACGAGGAAAATGACACTAATAGATTTTATCTCGGCACTTGGATTGCCTAGAATAGGTCCTGAGATTGCCACATTGGTCTGCTCAGAAATGAAGACATTCGAAGAGCTGATGGGGATGATAGATGATAGGGACGCAGCAATAGAGCGCTTAGTTTCCATAGACAGAATAGGTGAGACGGTAGCACAACTCCTCCTAGATGGCATCTCGGAAAGGCGCGACTCCATCTTGGATCTATATTCCCAAATAGAGATAATTGAAGGGGGCGAACTTAATTCAAAAGGGCCACTCTCTGGAAGTACATTTTGTATCACTGGAACTCTTACCCGTCCTAGGAAGGAGATAGCGTTGTCAATAAAGTCAGAGGGTGGTAAGGTAGTCTCTTCGGTCTCTGGAAACCTCCACTATTTGGTAGCAGGCACCTCAGCTGGATCAAAGATGGATAAGGCCAGAAGACTGGGAGTCAGAGTGATCTCAGAAACCGAACTTGACGATTTACTTGGCGGGACAATTTTAGAAGATCTACCTGAAGATAGGCAGGCCACTCTAGGAGAGTTCTAGCCATACATTCCAGTTGGAGCAATACTACTATCCTGGGGAGGATTTAGATGCACTGCCATCATCTCTCTTATCTGACCCTCTATTCTCTGGGCTTCTTCCATCAGAGGTTCTGGATCCAAATGTACGGCGGGAAGTAACCCATCCATGCACCCGATTATTCTAGCCGCAGCCCTCGCATCAGGAATCACTCCCTGCCCAATCTCACCATCAGACTCAGCTAGAATGGCCAGAGCATCAATCCTCCGCCTCCTACATTCTCCCATCATTACTCCCGTCATCCCCCCCACCAGTCCTTGCTTCAGAAGAGGTACTCCGATACCTTTCAGGAGATCGTGACTAGAATCATTTGATCCAATTCCTAGCATAGATTCCATTCCCTCGTCATCATCGAAGATACTGTGGCTGCTGTCAATCCCATGAGCGAATGAATCAACCAAGATCGTTGAACTAACTCCCGAAGACACAATCCAGTCTATCAATCCGGTAGATAGGGGGAGTATTAGCTCCGGAGGAATCTGAATCTCTGAAGCAATTAGGACAACCTTATCACACTGATCCATATTACAGATTGGCTCACCCGCATAGAATCTAATTGGCGGCAAAGGTTTACCCTCCTGAACCAAACAAACGGGAGGAAGTTTTGGATGGCGAACTCCTCCTACAAGCTCCAACTCTAGTTTTTCTACCAAAAAATGAGCGACAATACTACTTACGAAACCAACCGATGGGAAACAACTCACCAGCAGGGCTCCAGAAGAGTTGACTCCCTCGTCTACTTCGACCATCGGACCTTCCGCCATGATTCTTAAAATCACTCAATGGTGTTAACCGTTGCCTCCCTCTCGCCTTAGATTGACTTAGTCATGGCGTCGAATAAAGAAAACCAACCGAACAGGCATCAGGTTTCACCTTCATCTTGGAATAGATTCGAGGAGTGCCCCAGAAAGTTTTGGTTATCGCGTCAAGGACTTCCTAGAAAGGCCAGTATGCCTGCTTCGATGGGCAATGCGATTCACAATTCGTTTGAGGAAATTTGCAAAACCGAGATTTCCCAAGAATTAGCCATCGGTACGGGATGGTTCGAAAAAATTGTCAAGAGCACCTTGGATAAGCATTGGGAGAACGAAAGAGACCTGTTCATGGAGGCTCCTAGGCATCCTAGATGGAAGTCAGAACTGTACCAAAAGGCTCTCGATGGACTAGCTGGGAGTTTGAAAATACTGTTCGAAAAGACAATTGGCGAAATTATGGAACTTTCTAAGGTAGAAGCATCAGATTGGGCGGAAACTCAAAGCTACATCCTAGCCAATGAGGCCACATTAACTTCAAACTGCGATAAGCTAATGGGACGTTTAGATTTGCTTATCTCGATTAAAAGGTCAGGAAAACCAGAAGAATGGATCGTTGCCGATCTGAAAACCGGAAAACCGCCAGTTACCCAGTTAAGCCCTAAAGTCAGCAGGCAACTTAGATTCTACCGAGATATCCTAAAGGAGAACGAACCTGATCACCCTGTAGTAACAGCAGAAGGATGGTATTCAGCAAATCAGACTATTCACACTGCAGAAGGACCTTCTGTTATTGAAGAGGCCCTTGAGGCATGGGAGAGAATGACTCCTACTCAAGAACCACTCTTAGCAACCCCTACTCAAGAGGCATGCTCTTTCTGTGAGTGGAAGTCTTGGTGTCCGAGCTGGTGGGTAGCAAAGATGGACGGCGAAATACCTCAAGGAGGGATGTTCACGGACGAGGTTGTTAACTTGGTTAGGTTAGACCCTGAATCCGGAGCTGCTCTTTTCCAAAGAGCCCCACCATCTGGAAAAAATGGGGAATTATCACAATCAAGCCACAGATTCGGAGCTATCCTAAAGGACGGTGCACTAGAACAAATGAAGAAAATCATGGATTATATCGGAGACGATCCGATATTCCTTGGCAGTGCTAGAGTGTCGGGGAAAGTACTGCATCTTGGAGATTGGTCAGAGATTCTATCATGGTCCCCTTTGCTAGGGTCTGTATCCAAATAACTCCAATATTTTCTCGGATGGGCCCTGAAACTCTTCTGGGAAAGAACCCATTATTTTCCACAGAAGCAGGAGAGTTGCACCTGCATCAGCATCAGCACTATGTGCCCTTTCAAGCCCGATTCCAAACCTTCCACATAGGGAACCCAGTTTGTGAGGCCGTGGAATCTTTAATTTTCTTGCAATTAACATTGTATCAAGAATCGCTAACGGCCTAGGGGCCTCACGACCAAATCTTGCGAACTCTATTTCTATGAATCTCCAATCGAAATCAATAATATTGTGTCCCACAAGTACCGCACCATCAATTAAATCTAGGATTTCATCAAAGTACCTTCCAATATCAGATTTCTCCATAACATCAGAATCATAAATTCCGTGAACCCGACTTGATTCTGGAGGGATCTTGACACCCGGATTAACCACAGATTGGAGATAAACACGAGACCCATCAATATCACTTCCAACTATTGCGAATTCTACTATCCTGTCAGATCTAGGCATGAATCCGGTTGTTTCAAGATCCAATCCTAGAACTCTCATTCCTTCAAGCAAGGTACTCCCTCGCATCTGTACTATGGACACCGTCCATGAACTCTCGCAATCTTCGAATTTTCTCAATCACCCCCAACACACATATGAGGGGTATTCGTTTTCTAATGTCATGGCGAAGAGCCCAGCCACGGTCCCGATTCTAATTTCCCTTCTTATGATCTCTCAAGTTATTGCAGGCTGCGGAGGCATCGGTCCCGGAAATCCTAATGCAAGTTTGAGCTCAGATAGAGATATAGTAAACCAAGGTGAAGCGGTAAATTTCGATGCTAGAGATTCCACTACTCCCGATCCAACCATTATTGATGAATACAGATGGGATTTTGGAGATGGCGAAATCCGTACTACAAAACAGGGAGTGATTAGCCATATTTTCGATGGATCCGGGACCTTTGAGGTCAAAGTAGAGGTTTTCAACGATGAGGGAGGGTCCGACTCAGCATCTACACTAATTATCGTAAATGCAATCCCTCATATTGTCTTGAATCTCCCTGACTTTGTAAAATCAGGCCAAGAAGCAAGAATGGATGCAAGCGGGTCCTTTGATCCAGAGGGGGGAGCTGTAGATGTTACATGGGATTTCGACTCTACCCAAGACTCCGACGGAGACAGCGATCCGTTAAATGATGTGGATGCGAGCGGGGCAGTCACTAGCCTAGTCACTTCTCAAGCCACAAATATTTCCGGAACTGTGACAGTTGTAGATGATAGCGGAGGATCTAACACAACAACTTGGAATCTCAGAGTAATCTCTAGAACCTTCAGAGTAATTTGGGAAGAGAGACACGTAGATTATGACTGGTCCGGATATCTTGAACAGGGACAAACAGAAGAAATTCAGTTCCAACCGGGTGACGGATCCAGACTCATTGACTTCACCTCTACACTCACTCTTTCAAGAGATATACTGCCAATAATGTGGCCTGAGGATAACTTCACTCTCGGAGTTGATGTACCATCTTCTGGATGGTCGTTTAGTGTAATTACCACCCAAGATAACATTACCGAGAATTCCTCGGCGGTTTTGGAGAGAAGCTCGATGAATCCAGTACCAGAGTCAGACTATACGGTTTTCGCGAATTCGAAGGAAGAAGTCGAGATGCAGCTATTGAACGATCCTAATGGAAGGTTTGGACAAGGAAATTGGAACTTTCTTGTCACCGCAATGGAATGTGATCCAGATACCCCCGTCGATGGCATTGACCCAGATCAAGGAAATGACTGGTCTCTACAAGCAAGATTTGTGATATTAGTCCTCAGAGTTAGCGAGATTAGCGTCTAACCATACAAGCGAAGGCCTTTCATACAGCAATCCGTGGCAGGGCCATGGTGAAGTCTATTGAGATTACAAAGGCTTCAGTAAAGGGTAGACTAATAGTAGACGCCAAGGTGTTTATGAAAAATCCACAGGATTTTGATTTCTCACCAAGAGCTAGATTGGAGGGCAATACTCTGAATATAGAAAATGACGAAGGAGAACCATCCTCTACTTTTGAACTGGATTCAGAGCAAGTAATTACAGCAGAAAGAGATAGAATGATCGAGCTAAGGGTAAAATTCAATGTTCACGGAATGCATGGAGTTCTTATTCAGAAGAATCCTATGACCATGACAGGACCAAAGTCAAAGAAGCTAGCAGTACCTAGTTGGAAGACAGTACTGCCTCTCTCGATGTGATTTCCAACACCGTCGAGATTAAGCCTTACCATCCAGTCGAATAAATGCTGGACCCATAGTGTAGCCTGGATATCACATGAGCTTGCGGAGCTTGTAACCCGTGTTCGAATCGCGGTGGGTCCGCCATTACTGACTCAGGAGACTTTAGCAATCTTTCAATTAGTACTGGACATTGGTTACGTTCTGGACCCATAGTGTAGCCTGGATATCACTCTAGCCTCCGGAGCTGGAAACCCGTGTTCGAATCGCGGTGGGTCCGCCCTAAGGTTAGGTTCAAGCCAAACACCGTCTAGGATTGGTTATGACATTCGTTTCTGAAAGAAGAATAGACTTTCCAATGGTCGATCTAGCCAAGATAGTCTATTATCCAAGATTCTGGGACCTTGCTCATCGATTCTATGAGGAGTCATGGGAGTTCTCGTGCGGATTCCACTACAATGAAATTCTCAGTGAAAAAAAGATAGCGTTTCCTCTCGTACATAGTGAGGCTAGGTTCATGCACCCAATCTATTATGGGGATACAGTGCAATGCTCCATCTCAGTCTCAAAGATAGGAAGAACATCCATTACTTGGAACTACGAGTTCAAGAATCAGGATGGAGTGACTTGCTGGATGGCCGAGCAAGTAACCGTTTGTACCGATATGTTGGAAGTGAGTAAGAAAATTCCTATTCCAGAATGGATGAGAGAAGGCCTAGAAAAGATGTGCCCCAAGGACTAATCTCGCGGCCATTTTTTCGAAAGAGACTTGGTCAGACCCTCATCCATTGTTGCTTCCCACCAGTTCGCATCCCTCCAAACCGCATACTTTCCTCTGATCCCCCTCATGTCTGCTCCATCGAGCCTGGCTCCTTGGAGATTAGAAAGACCGAGCCTCGCTTTGACCATCCTAGCTCCCCGCAGATCTGCTCCATCCAAAGCTGCTTTCATCAGATTCGTCTCTCTCATAGAGGCATTTCGTAGGTCAGCTCCAGACAAATCTGCCCCTTCCAAATCTGCCCTATCAAGAATGGCTCTTCGAAGATTGGCTCCAGATAGATTGACTCCTCGCAGATCTTCACCCACATGTGACGTGAAAGACCAATCTTTTTTTTCTTCAGCCAAATATTCACCTCATCAGAGAGAGCTTGTCCAGATGGTCCCTTCCTGCTTCGGTCAGCACCACATATGCATACTTCTTAGGTTTCCTACGAGGATACTCAAGAAGAGGCTCCGAACCTTTGGCTCCTCCTTGTAACATTCTTCCAATGTACAGAGAGATATTCCATCCACGAATCGATTTTTTTGTCCATTTACCAGTTTCTGATATCAGCCTCTTCAACTCTCTTGGAGTCGTAAAACTCTCCTTCTCGACTGACCTCATGTATTGAACAGCTGCGAGAATAACATCAGATTTATTTTCTATCCCACAAGAGGTAAGAATTCTGGAG
>PAVV01000016.1 GCA_002713185.1 Methanobacteriota archaeon
ACGGCGATGATCCATACTGGTTCTAGGGGCCTAGGGTATCAGGTTTGTTCTGAGCATGTGAAGAGTCTGGAGAAAGAGTTCAGGAAAACAGAAGGGGAGTGGAGATCTAAAAAGTGGGATATTTCTGTTCCCGATATTCAACTTGCCTCTGCACCATTCTTCTCCAAACAAGGTCAATCATATTACGAAGCAATGAGCGCAGCTGGAAATTTTGCATTTGCTAACCGAAGTACTGCCACTCAGAGGCTTAGGGAAGCTCTGAAGGCCCATATGAGATCGGAAGTAGATATAGATGTTATTTACGATGTATGCCATAATATCGCGAGAGTTGAGGATCATACTGTTCATGGAGTATCATGCTCTTGCTGCATTCATCGGAAGGGCGCAACAAGAGCATTCGGAGGGGATAATCCCGAACTGACTAGTGGTTTTTCGGGAATTGGTCAGCCAGTACTCGTACCAGGAGATATGGGCACATCTTCCTATGTTATGGCGGGCCCGGAGAAAGGTTACAATCAAGCATTTGGATCATCATGCCATGGCGCAGGCAGAGCAATGTCGAGAACTGAAGCCAGAGGTAAAATTGATGNTAAACTAGTGAAGAGTGAGCTAGANAAAAGAGGGATAGCGATATACGAGACGCATGAGAAATACCTCTCTGAAGAAGCCCCAGATGCCTACAAAGATGTAGATGATGTTATCGAACTGACGAAAGGGGCGGGATTAGCAAGGCCTGTTGCTCGACTAAAGCCTCTGATCGTAATCAAAGGATAAGAATCCTATTTTTAGGTTCCATTTTCAAGTTGAATCGCCCCTCAAACTATCGATATATTTTTCATCCAACTCTGGAGGAAACGCGATCCATCTAATCAGTAGAAAGTTTATGAAGCCAAAAACGCAAGTATTCACTAACCAAGAAATTCTGTGATGTAAGAGAAGCACTTCGACCATCAAGTAATGCGCCGATGTTGTCACGACTAGCTGAGCAGAATAGGTCCAAAAGGCTCTATTCAGACTTACGAAGTAGGAAAATGTAGATTTGAAAGTAAATCTGTAGTGCATAAAGTGGGCTTCCACGTTTCCTATCGCACTTGATACCGCCCAAGCGGCTACTGCTGTATGGGCTGGCCAGAGATCGAACCAATATAGGAATTCATAGAGGAGCAAAGCAAAGAAGAAATTGAACGTTCCAGCGATATTGAACCTTAGAAATTCGTAGAGCATTACCCTATTGGTCCACCCCACATCGTCTAATCTCGTCCTTAAACTTCGCATAACCTTGTTTGCCGCCATAGTGAACAAAGTAATGGCATCTTCTACTGATGTTTGTTAAATTAGCAATTACTTGGTAGTAAATATCAGCTCTATATTATCATAGTCTTCCATAATATATTCCTCGAATTTTTCATTTGTTNCTCCATCTACTTTCATACTAATTNCGAACTCATCCCAATCAGGTATGCCATTGCGATTGATATCGAATTCTCTGTCGTCGGTCAAGGCAGGCCCCCCCTCCCTCTCCCATATCTCGAAAAAGGCACCGAGTGGGACATTCATTTTTGATGGGGTCTCGATATGTAGAGTTGTGAAACCGGTATCTGAGGAGGAGTGTACATGGACCCAGCGCATCCCCTCTCTGCACCCCATTTGATCGATNCCGGTGTTTGGATCTATGGACAACTGCTGGCCGTCAACTATTACCTTTAGATTGGGNTGATAGTGAAATTTTATTCCTATGTCTTCTCCAGCAGTATGGGAAGTTTGGCCGCCGATGCAACCTTCAGATACGCCCCAGTCGGGTTCAGCATCGAATAGACTTGGTTGAAGGACAGCTACAGCAAGAAATGCAATAGTTGCTACTGCCGCACCTGCCAATAACCATTTTTCAGTAGTCATTTTACCCAAATCCATGTCAATCCGAAATAGGCCCATCTCTTGAACTATGGGGGTTAAGAGGATAGATTATTCCTAGTACTGGGGTTTTGTTCTTTNGGCCCTTTGCTACATTGAGTAGCCGGATTTTGGGAGGGGGGTTTGCGGTTGAGCTGCTCCAGAATGGACCCCATCTGCCTCCTCCATTATTATCGTGAGGAGCGTGTTAACTAACGCCCTCAGCTCTTCCATTTCGCCTCTTAAATCATCCATACTACTAGTAAATTCAGTCACTATCGCATCCCACCAGAGGAATCTCTTCCTCAATCTACGAGATTTTCTTCGGCCTATAAACAAGTAAGTTGTAAAAAACGATGATGATGCNATTTATNACTATTTATCAAAAATTCCAGCGATCTACTAATAGTATTCTTCGTCGTAATCCTCATCTTCATAGTCTTCATCTTCATAGTCCTCGTCGTAGTAGTCTTCTTCCCCGGCTGCCCTTCGCATGTAGTAAAATGCCACNCCCATAATTGAAATCAGCAANCCAAGGNCCGCTACTAGCATCATCATTCCNCCGTCTGAATCTCCAGATCCGGANATNGGACTAACCTCTACTCCACTAATCTCNGCNTTCNTNTAATTNTCATTTGCAAAGTCNTCATCGACNACTAAAACTAGCAGTGGTTGNCCTTCNTGCCAAGTTTGGTATTCAAACTCTGCCGTAACACTNGAGCTTCCAGGGGCCATATACAATTCGACTGGCCCATACANAAGNGTCGAAATTGATGGTTGCCATGTTCCATCTANTTTTTGCTCGTAAAGTCCCACAGANATTACCCCTTCNTCCTTTCCNGGGTTCTCCCAATAGGTAACTATGGTGATNGTGTCNCCNACCAAGGGATTCTTAGTAGGAGTTACNACTTCCCTTGTATGCTGCCCCAAGAACTCGACGATCCTGATGGTGGGAGTCCTTGGCAAGGTTGGCCCGCCAAGTCCTGCTACTTCGTTGCCTGCCTTGTCTGTTGACGTGATCCAGAACGAGACTCTGTCCCCCTCCTCTATGTTGAATTCGAGTTCGGGTCTGAAGTCTATCTCGCCTTGGTATACGTGGGCTCCTTGGCTACTTGAGAGCCAAGGTAGCTCGCCACTACTCTCAGTGCCTATGACTGGTTGACCATTCCTCTCGAAAACCCAAGAGACGTGAAGTGGGCCCAGGTTCATACCTATTTCCTCCATAATTGTGATAGTCACAAGAACGTCTTTCATGTCGTTTGTCTCCAACACCGTTAGTGAAGATTCAGGGTACTCCACCAGGTTGAAAAGCGCTGTCGGAGGATTAGAGTCCACAGTTGCAGATGCTTCTGAATTCGAAACGGATTGAGACCACCCAGGAGTATTCAACAAAGAAGTGGTTAAAGGTGTAAGTGGGTCGATGGGTTGGAAGTTTGGAAGAGTTAGCTGGACGGTGAAGTTTCCATCTGAAGAGACAGTTGAGGCTGATTCATAGATTCCAGTCCCATATGTCATAGAGAGGATGACTGCGAGGTCATCATTGATGTCAATCATCTTAACTCCAGAGCCGACGTGGAAAATTGCACCGCTCAAAGAGAATTCGTCCCCCTGTCCCAAATACAGGGATATTCCCGAGGAGGGTATTATCGGCTCAGTGAGGTCTGAAGCAGTATCAGGAATGGCGATGATCTTGTTATCCAGCCTCCAAGAAAGGGAGCTTAGGACCTCTGATTCTATCTGATCCAAGCCGTCTTCGACCAATACCCTCGGCTTACAGTCGAAATCTTCGTCAGAGAATGGCATTTCCCAAGATAGAGAGAACCTGACGCTCAACTCCGTTACGGTAGAGGTGATTAGCTCGGTGCTAGAGCTTATTGGATTGAGCATACTATTATCTGGGCTCCAAAGATCTTCGTTATATGGATCATAGGAGAAGACTCCAAATTCACTACCGTAACCACAAAGATATACAGTTATGTTATCGATAGTTCGAAAGCCATTGGGCTCGTCGAGCCTAACTTTGAATGTATGCTCCTTTCCAGGGACCAAGTAGTGGTCTATACTATCTTGNGTCAGCCTGTCCAAGGAGAAAGTGGAACCCCCTCCTGTACCAGCTCCTAGTCCAGCACCAGCGAATTCAACCATTACATCCTCTGCTATGACTACAGACGCCCAAGAATTTGATGCGCCCGGGCCACCGCCTGTTCCTCCTTGTTGGTAGGATAATCCTGACCAATCGGTTCCTTCGACATAAAGATGAATTTGTTCATTGTCCATTGAAGAAACATCGATACCGATGAATTGGACCTGTTCCTCTCCAGTAAGACCTTGGCTCAGAACACTTTGCTGGCTCAGGTACTCNTCCTCCTCTGCAATTCCATTGGAGTTATCATCGTCNATACCTTCCCTCCAATATTTCAGAGTGAGTAAATCGCCCCTGGCTTCTTGCTCGCTGATAGTGATGTAGGGNGAGAATACAGTTGGCGAAACTACCATCCCATCTACTGGCTGCAAACCTACTGGTGTCTGGACTTGCATTGGNCCTGCTACTGGTGGGTTGTTATCGATCTCGACTATTACAGTCTGCGAAACCCCCGTGGTNTCNTGAGCACCATTCGTAGAGCTAGAGGGGCCTACTCTCGTCATTATTGGGGACAATACCATCTCACTAATTCCGGTTGGNGAAGAGACCGTTCCGAAAAATGANCCGTCAGCTCCTGATTGGAGAGGGTAGACGGAGCCAGAGAGATCTAGTGCCACAGAAAAGTCGCTAGGCTGCGGCCTCCTGTCATCAGTGTCTTGGAATCGGACCGAGCCGGTGATGTTCAGATCACCGCCATCAAGAATATGGAATGGATAGAACAGAGTATCGAATGTATTGGAAATTACTCTACCAAATTCGTCTCTAATCTCGAAGTTGTCAATTTGGAGGTCATTCTCCACNGCGTTCTCTCCAGAGCTTCCACTTTGAGCGGTCGATGGCCAAATAGTNTCTCCATCGGCATCATTGGCTCTAGCAGTCCAATCAATGAAGTCNACATCATCCCAATTCCAATCCACTGTGAAAATCCAGTGAACTTCAATATCTGTGAATCCATCACTATGGATGCTTTGAGTGATGTAGCTGGAGGAGGTTTCTAGCTTTATTNGTGGTTGACCGTCGGTCTGTAGAATTGTAACTTGATCGGAAGACTCCCCCCATTGTCCATCTTGACTGTTTACTGCCTTGAATCCAATAACCGTACCATCAGAAGACAAGCCCTCCAGAGTGATGTCAGAAATTAGAGAATTATCGAAAAGGTGGTGATGACTTGTGATAATTTCGATTTCATTTCCATCTGGGTAAAATGTGTTTGGAACTGAAAAATCTCTGTTTACGAAAAGGAAATCGTATTCTATAGCGCCATCTACAGAAATTGCACCATAGTCCGAGAGTACGCTAATTGGGATGTCCGTCTCATCACTGGAATCATCTTCTGGGATATTGCCAAGATATGTCCCCAAGGAGGGACCTAACCCTGAAACATTCTCGAAGAAAATATAACCCATACCGATACTGGAGATTGTAATCTGCTGATTTATGGCAGACGAAAATGATAATGAGATTTCCCGCCAATTTCTACTATTTTCGGAATCGTAATGTGTTGCGCCAATTAATCCTATAGCAGATAGCTGAGCTTGGCTCAGTGAGCTTATGAAGGGNGCATCTCCAGTACCTCCTGAAATTGATGATCCGGCTATCTCTACTGTAACGGGGGCTTTGAACCCTAAAATATCGGGAGTAATGCTGACGAAACCAGAAGTAACTGAAGCTATTTCAGGGATGAAAACAGAGACTGATTCTGAGTTAGCTCCATCTAGGTCCAAAGTTACACTTCTGGAATACGTGTCGGAGAGGGATATCCATGACTGCCATCCTAGGTGCCCATAGGCTATTCCTGTNNNATCGCTGCTNGGGAACTCCCACTCATTNGANCCATCTGCNAGGATATCTATTGTCGGGTTGTGAGCAGGATCTGAAAAGGTGGAAGAAATTCGAAGGACGTCTATCCACCCATTAGTTGGGAGATTTACTGAAACCGAGAATCCCGGCTGCTGATCGGTGAACTGGATGGTTCCTCCCTTTGAGGCAGTGCCTAGGGAGTTCCCTATAGAATCAAAAACTGTCACGGAAACAGTACTTGAGACGTTCCCCTGAATTGTAACACTCTTAATCGGTCGTGGGGAATTAACAAAATCTGAGGTTATTGTCCCCGTAATGGCAGTGGCATTCAACAAGCCGTCTACAACCTCTACTCCGGCGCTAAAATCCCAACCGTTGTGACCAGTATCGGCATTGAGAATCCGCTTGCCGCCNATATGGACTTTTGTCAAGCTGGGAGACTGTTCGGGGTTGCTGGCCCCCATGTGGACCTTGAGGCGGAGATTAGGGTAAGCTTCAGCATCAATTCCAGCCAGCGAGAACGGGAATGAAATGTTGGAATATCCTGGAACCAATGCTCCAGTGTTGGCCTCCACCAATGAACCCGATATCCAGCCATCTGGGCCCGCAAAACCTTCTATATCGATGAAACCTAGATTGAATCTTCTATCATTATCAAGACTGAATGAGGGGCTGATCCATTCTCCCGGGATGCCGAAATTAGAAACCCTCACNCCAGCATTGTCGATGAACCAACCAGCAAGGTTGATGAATCCATCAGATCCGAATGCGAATTTGAAACTGACATTATCTCCCCTGTAAGAATCCAAATTAGCCCTAAGAGTCGTCATCTCACTCGTAGATGTCCAAGATCCGGAGCCACCAGTACAATGGTCCTGAGTGAATATTCCAAGGCCCTGCAAATTGTGTCCTGCGAATGTGGATGCGGTGCCAGAGTACCATCCTGGATCGAAGTATTGCCATGAACCGCCGTTGACTTTGATGAAGACTGCTCCGCCATCCCAACCAGCCTCCGAGCAAGACCAGTGATCGAAGGTCAAGAAAGAAGTTCCATTCATTGGTATCGAGTATGTGGGGGAGACCAGTCTGGCTTCGTCTATCCCATCCTCATAATTTCCTGAGAAGCCTACTCCGTATGCATACGGGAATGAAGAGACCAAAGGAGGACCGGAGTTTGTTGAAACTTTATTCAATGTGAATCTACACTTGTCATTGGTGCACCCACCAGAGGTGGATCTCGACCATCCGGGGGCATCGGAAACACTCGGAGAATTCGCAGATGAATCTTCAAAGCCCATTTTCACCTCTTGGTCCCCCTTCTCGACCAAACCATGAGTCCAGTCATCCGTTGCCGGATTTCCTTGAGAATCTGGGATCCCATAGTGAGACATAGATGAAGATGATCCAAAATCATCAATGAATAGGGTTGTGTCATTGAAGTCAACTACTCTGATATGAGAGACAGTGAAGCCCTCTCTGGAGTCTGGTGGATAATTGCCCCCATAACCTACCGAAGAGTCAGTATTCACCACCGCCCTAATGTAGACACTTGATTGATCTTGGAATCCTGTTGGAATGTCGAACGATACCAGTCTGAAATCCCCAGATTGATCGCCGTATGTCTGGCCATTATCCGCCGTATACCCATTTTGTCCCGGTATTGCTCCGGATCTAGAAGAGCAAAGGGAAGTAGTACTGCTAGTACTTGAAGAAATATCTGCCCATGTGTTCCCATTTAGGGATAATTCCACACATGCATTATCACTAGAGGACCCTTGAAGGTCCCATTCTGCATTAATTTCGATCTTCGAAGTTGAATTTGTCCCACTGAGGTCAATGATTCTCTCAAGGGCCCCATTGGCATCTGCACTGTAAGTGCAAGTAGGAGGTGTGACAGAGATACATCCATGATGCCAAACGTCCAAGTCAACTCCTTCATTGATTATTTTGATATCGTCCAAAAACCATCCTGGCCTTTCCGCGGATGCATTTGGATCGGTCCATATTTGCATTCTAAACTGAATCTTGTCGGCATCGGTCACACCGTCAAGAGAAGAAAGAGAAAAATTGCTCGTAACCCAGCCACTATGTAATTCTGAAGCGAATACTGGCACTGGCGATGATGCCCCATTGGGTATAGGAGCGTCTGTAGACATTGTGCTCGGATACCCCCCTTGAGGCTGTGCGTATGTCCAGTTCCCCCAAACATTGTCAGATTTTAATCGGAACTCCACCCAAGTTCCATCCCCTCCACCTGATGCAGAGCTGTCTAAGTGATACCAGTGATCGAATGTGAGGTAGTAATCGCTAATGTACTGAGCCTTTGGGACATCTTGCACTGGAAGTAGAAGGTATCCTGAGGTTCCAGCTGGAACGGGCGATCCGGGCATTGTTCCCGCTGAAACTAAGCCCTCTGTTGCCGATGAAGGGACTACTCCATGAGTGAGATTCTGCTCTTCGCCAAATACAGTGCCATTAAGATCTAAGAAGGTTGTAGCCCGCCAAAGTTTGAGTCCGTGACAAATGTATGAGGTATTCATTATCTCATCTGATTCCAAATTCCTATTGTCATTGATGTCGAGACCTGATTCAATCTTGAAACCAGAATATTGACAATTTACTCCGGATGGTTCAGATGAAACGTCCACCTCGAACTCATATCTTGCACCGAGTACTGCTGAAATATTCCCATCACTACCGTTCGTGTCGCTAATAATGATGGTTGGGGGTGAGGTGTAGTTCTGACCCCCATTTGAAACAATAACTGAGTGAATCTCTCCGGTAGGGAAAACGTTTGCAGAAATCGAGGCTCCAGAACCGTTGAAAATACTCACATCAATGCTATCTGTTGATTGGTAGCCCGCGCCCGGATCGTCAATGTTCATTGAGGTGATCGATCCATTGGCATCTACAGACCCTATCGAAGCTTCTGCTCCTGAACCGTCACACTGACACTGTATTACGACCTGGTCCCCTATGTCATAATTCACCCCTCCACTATTGATTGTGAGGCTCTCTATTCCTGAACTAACCGTGTATGCGCCTGAGAAACCGGAGCCTCCACCGCCTGTCGCAGAAAGGTTTCCAGCAACGTATCCTTCTCCAGAATCATCAATCGTAAGAGAAGTAATCACATCATCGTTGGCGAATGTCTCGCAGAATAGCAATACTTCCAACGACTCCTCAATATCTAAGGAGCCATCGAAATCGCTGTCAAGCCCGTGACTAATGTATGTTCCTTGAGAACCTCCACAGCCTGCCAAAGTTGATGAAGAGCCCTTATCGTAAACTCTCTTCCAACCTGGAGAGTACGTGTAAGATGGATTTAGTGATACTTCTATATCCCCCACATCAAACGTGCTGACGTTTGATCTTGATCCGTCGTCCTTGAGCACTAGTTTACCTTCATCATTCATCTCTATGCCTACAAGGTTTCCTAACCCAAAATTATCTTCATCCCAAGAAATTCCTGTATCGGAAGAGGAGGAAAGTGGTGAGTTCGTAATATGGATCCAGCCATCCATAACTGTGGAGTTAGTTGGAACCGTAAAACCATTGATCACAGTAGGGCTTCCTTCACTGTTTACGATTGATGGTCCGGACCAATTTGAAACCCCTGCAGAGGTCATTGGGGCTGCCAACATTAGTAGTGAGAGCACGGTCGCTAGTCTTGCACGTTCGCTGGGCATGCTCATATTGGGACTTTATTCAGTTATGAACCAATCTACAATAATCTCAGAAAATATGATTCGTAGATGGAGCCACTGGGGGGAATTGAACCCCCGACCTTCGCCTTACCAAGGCGACGCTATACCTCTAAGCCACAGTGGCAGCACCGTGACGAGGGGTCGAACCTGTTTAATCGTGGCGGATTTCATAGAGAATACAAGAATCGTCATTGTGAAAACCAATGGGCGGGTGCGAGGGTACAGCCGAGGTCGCATAGCCCGGTATTGCGCGGGCCTGGAAAGCCCGTGGGATTTTTCCCTCGCGAGTTCAAATCTCGCCCTCGGCGCCAAAACCTTCCTTAGTGGCATAAATTTGCATCAATGTACGAGTGTCTTATTCAATACCGATGCTCTCAGAACGACATGGAGGGAGTGGCCGGAATGGATGAAGTAGCTAAACCCGGCACAATGATCAGATTTAGTGACTACACCAAAACGAAATTTTTTCGAGGAATTGATAGTCGATTAGAATTTATTGATTCTCTATTAAATGAGGGNAGATATGGCGCATATTTGATTTTGAATTTCTGGGGTTCGAGAGAATTGACCATGGTTCTCTTATGTTTAGCCGGATTCATATTGGGGACCTGGGATGTGGGGATTGGTGAACTTTCAGGAGGGGGGGACTATAATAGAAGAGGGATCCTTGGAGGGGATGAAAGTGGATTCCTACATATTAGTGACATGTCTCTAATCCTATCTCTGCTTTCATTGATTAGTTGGGCATCTTTCTTGGTTCTTCTCTGGGTCAGCTATCCAATAATGAGAGAAAACATGGTTTACCTAGTGATTGGAATGTCATTCATACAATTTGGATATATCAAGGCGCATGCTGATACGCCGGGATTTCCAGCTGATTCAGGAATTAGCGGATGGATTTGGATAATTGTGGTCAATACGATTATGATGTTTCTTTCCGTATTTGTAGTCAGAAGAGCAGTGATCGAAACTAGAGATATTCACGTACAGAGAAGGCATGCCCATCCGGATCCCAGAGTTATAGAAAGGGCTTGGAAAGATCATAGTTTGAAGACTTGGAGTTTAGCGATAGGTATCTGGATCTTNCTTCTGAATGTCAGTTTCTGGAGTAGTACCCACTCTGTAGCACCAAGTCCCGGTGAGTTAGATTTCANTTATTTTCTAGTTTTTGTATATTTGACTACCGGAGTTTTAGCATCTNTTCTTCTNCTAGCGATTATCTGGATGCCGGAATTTATGCTAGGNACCACAGAGAAGACAATTCANTCTTCCAGAGCTCGTGAAGTCGCAGGAGAAGAANTTGANGGGCNAAAGGCTGAGCAGGGNAGGTGTCCAGTTTGTAATCAACAGACTTTATCNATCAGAGANTCNACAGGNNTAATTAGTTCCCCNTGCGGGAACAANGATTGCTCNGGCAAGGGNGAGCCCGGTTCTAAATGTGGGCAGTGTGAGACTAAGATCCCCTCGAGGTTGGTTTGCGGNAATTGTGGGTCCAATACCCCGGTGGGGAGTCATTTTGGCAGGGTTGAAGCGTGGTGAAAGAACCGTCTAAAGGNGAGGAGTGGTGGAAAGAACCTTCCACAGAAGAGGCAGGATATGTCGAAGANGTGGGCACTNCTCTGGCAATTTCTGATTTGCAGCGGCGCGTAGGTAATAGCGCTCTTGGGAGTCTGGTAGCAATAGTAATGTCACTATTGGTGATTCTAGCTTCTTCAATAACCCTGGTATATATCTGGAAGGGCGAGGATGGATTCGTAATCTCGGGTCCATCTCCAGTATTGCTCTCTTGGCAATGGGAATATAGGGAAATAGTTGGTATGAATAACGACTCTATCTCTGATCTCGACGGTTCTGGGGTAGTGGTCTGCGTGGTGGACTCTGGAATAGATCTTAGCCATCCAGACTTGCGTGGATTTGAGTTGAGGGGTTGGAAGGATTTCGTCAATGGAAACAATCAGACTTACGATGATGAGGGCCATGGTACCTCTATGGCTGGAATTATTGTTTCTAANGGAGGGTTATCCGGTGTTGCNCCNGGAGTCGACCTATTAGTTGCCAANGCNATTGATGAANAAGGTCAAGGTAGTGATGAAACTGTTGCCGAATCTGTTGATTGGTGTGTCGAAAATGGTGCTGACATTATTTCACTTAGCTTGGGCGGGGATCAGGGCCTCGGATCCGGATTTTTCACAACAGACGAGTTAGAACAGTCAGTAGATGACGCTTTAGATTTAGGAGTGTTTGTGGTTGCATCTGCAGGGAATGACGGCGGAGAGGATGACGACGGTGATGTCGGCTCCCCGGGTTCGGTTGAAGGAGTAATATGNGTAGGGGGAATAACGAGATTTGGCGACTTATGGGAAGGAAGTTCGAAGGGAGACAATGATGGNAGGATATTGAGTCTTAACCCTATTCTCCCTCGCAACGATCCTGACAAAAAGCCGGAAATAGTAGCCCCGGGCCATGAGGTCCCGGTAATTTCTGCATCCGGTACTGGAAAAGGAGACTGGTGGGGTTGGTCAAGTGGGACGTCTGCTTCAACTGCCTGGGTTAGCGGATCGATTGCGTTGCTTCTAGAGGAACATACTGACTTGCAGAGGGAAAATTCTCAAGGAAGGCAGTCAGTGGATAGCGTCAAGAATTCCTTGATGGAAGTTTCTCAGATGAGAGAGGGGCAAGACTCACATGACGACCATTATGGATATGGTCACTTGAGGATAGACTTGCTTGTGGATCATTTTAATGGTTGGTAAATCCCTATGCTCGCTTTAGAATGGCTACCAGAGTTCCGCCAGATAAATCCGCGAACCCAACAGAATGGGACTCATTGGCCGTCTTAATGAGATCAATCCATTGGTTGAATTGTTGGACTTTGGATTGGGCAGGAGTTGGTTCTTCCCCCTCCAAAACATCACCAACGTCTCCAGTGGGGACAGTGGGCTCCAATACAAGCATCAATCCCCCGGGGGCGAGTAATTCGAAACACTCAGAAGCCGCGGAAATCCGTTCTTCTTCTTGGAGATCGATGACGAAAAGGTCGATTGGCAATGGCAATAATGANCTCAGTGCGATCTCTGGCAAGGATACGTTTGACGCCTTGAAAGATGATGTCTCAGCTAGAACTTCCTGCCAATTCATGGATATCACTTGTGCCCATGATTCGGCCCCATATCTACGGATTAATCGATCAATGATTACGCCGAATCTCTTTCCAGGTTCAACGATTCGGTATTTTTCTGGCCTATTTTCTTCCACTCCCGAATCTGTACACCAGCAGTCGAACAACCATGCGGAAAGATGTCCAATTCCTCCTCCGATTAGAACTGCATTTCTGGGAGATACTCTGGCACAAACATCCCTAATTCTCGCCCTGACAGATCTTGGTAGAATTTGCAGGTCCATGTGAAGCATTTGCTCCCCTATACTAGCAGCTACTTCTGGTTCATCCTGATTCCTATTATCATCAGGTGAAAGTAGCATACGCATTACCTCTCCCTCCGAGGACTGAGGAAGCCCTCCTGAGTTCGTGAGATCGCTCATGTTAACACTCTGAGGAGCACCATACTTCAATNATGCCACTGGAATGGATTGAATACTTTGTCATAATGCGAAATGTGATGGCGAATGGTGAGGATGAGGATATCGTATTCACGGAGTGCCCATCATGCTTTGAGGAAACTGAACACCAGATAATCAAGAAAACCAGTAAAGGAAAAGGAGAGGACTTCCTGGTAAGGTGCACAATCTGTGAGAACGTACATAGAATTATGCTCAGACCACCTGATTTAGTATTTGTTAAGACGACACTTTCCGATGGCAAAAATAGCCAGAGAACTGATGTGGAGGTTGACGAAGATGAGGTGATTTCGTTAGGGGATGTGTTCGAGCATGTGGGTGCGACATGGAGAGTAACCAGAATAGATAATTCAAAATCGCAGCCAGAACAAAGCCTTGTTTCGACAGACATATACAGCATGTGGGCCACCAGGACAGACAAAGTAGTGATTAGCATCACACTAACAGACGGCGAGATTAGTGAGTCGATCAAGATGGATTGCGAGCCAGAAAGAAAATTCTCCTGTGGAACTATAATGGTAGTCGATGATGAGAGATGGAGAATAAGGGCCATCCACACAGGAAAAGGTCGAACTTTGACTGGAAGCAGATTTGCTAGGGAAATTCGTAGGATTTATCTCCATAATCCAAACAAATCAAGAGATGAGCTATCTTCGATTAGTCCAAGGAAAAAGAAGTGATCTGGTGACGTGAACTGCTACATCTGGATTCTCCCTTAATCTCCTTAGCCCGTACTCATACCATTTTTTCCCGTATGGCAGGTAAATCCTGGTCTTGTGACCCTGATTAGAAAGCTCTCGTCTAACATTACCTCTTACACCCAGGAGAAACTGAAACTCATAACCGGGCCCCTTTCCTTTCTGCCTGATAACTTTGGAGGGATGCCTAGGATCTTCTTTATTTGGGCCCATGCCCCTAGATTTCAATGCGGAAATAGAATGTTCGATTACCGGGATGTCATGAGAAGCTATTGCGGTGTAAGACCCAGAATCTAACATCAAATCGACGGCTAGATTTGTTGCGTTAACAATATCTGCATATTTTGTATGTGCGATCTCTTGGGGCTCGAGGTAAATCCCCTTACAAATTCGGAAATCGGAGAGTGGACCTGTTTTGCTATATATTTCTTTGATATCTCCCATAGTCCTGAACATCCGGCCCTGAAGCACCACCCCTACATTGGTCAGACCAATCGAATGCATGAACAATGAAGCATCTATTGTATCCTGTGTAACTCGATTGTCCTCCATGTCTAGTCTGACAAATATATCAAAATCGTTTGCCTTCCTGACTATTCTCTCTATATTGTCAAAGGCAGCTTCTTTGTCGATTAGCAAACCAAGGGCGGTTGGCTTGATCGAAATATTTGCATCCAAACCGTTGGCAACTATTGCATCCAATACTCTTTCGTATTCTTCTATNAACCAAGAAGACTCCTCGATNGTGGTTATTTCCTCCCCTAGAACATCNACTGTGAAACAAGCACCCTCNNNCGAAAGNTTCTCCATCAATGATACNGCGTCTTCTAGATTTAGTCCTGCCATGTATCTNTGGGCAACTANCCTCACNACGAAACGTGGGGCAAAGGGCAGAAATGTTACAATCATNCTCCCGATGACTCCCATTNNCTNTGACAGGTANGTTAGTGACTTGACAATTACGGGTCGGTGATTTGCTTNCCTCTGAGTATAGGGACGCCCAACTCAGAAAGAAGTTTTGTTAGTGCATTTCTTTGCCATGACTTGAATGATTTCCTATCCAGGTGTGCGAAAACATTTCCGCCGGGAAAAGCAATTCTAGTGGAATCAACTGCAGATTTCACTGAATGTTGCCAAACTCCAGAATCCGAGCCCTCGGCTGTTCTTTCGAAATTTAAGGAATAGCTAGCTAAAATATGCCCTAGCCAAACATCCGATTCTGATATCACAGCCTTGTGTCTTGGAGCATAATGACCTCCGCCAAAACCGATCATAACGTCTCCGCGACCTTCCCACTTACGGCCCCCTCCTTCAATCCCGAGACATAGTGAGATTGTTTCAGCCCAGACCCTAGCTGCTTCCTTATCAGCCCACTGATCCTCTGTGGAGCCAATCTCAAGATATAATGTAGGACTCTCAAGCAATGGCCCATGGTGGGTAGTTTCTAGAGTCAAGTCATATTTCTCATCTAATTTCTTCTCGGAAGCTATTCTCTTCATTGTTCTAAATAGTTCTGCAAATTTTGTGGAGGGAGGGGGTACCTTTCCATTTATCCCGCCCGATTCTGCTTTCGTCCCACGAGGCGTGCCTCCGGGAATTCCAATCGCATGAAGGGTAATTGCTGGAGTCTCTGATGAAGAAACATGCCGTGATAGGACCAGTACTTCATCCACGTCTGAATTTGTAATCTCCTGATGCTTCAAATCTATTCCATCCGCCCAGATGTGGAGCTGGTCTATCAATAGCAACTCTATGTCAGAAATTGAGTTTCTAGTTACCTCCCCATGGCTATACTGCTTAGTTTCCCCCCAACCATTTAATTCCAAGACTTCTGAATAGATATTCATCGAAGCTGTATCCTCCTTGGATGCCAGCAGCAAAGTAACCATGTACCTTGGTGGGGGTTTCCGACTTCAATATTCTTGGAATCCTTTCAAAGCTCATTCAACATCCGGGCATCATGGAGTTCGCGGGAGTTGATTTTGCTCCGACTCGTATTGACTATGGAGAGAATATACACATCATTGCTGGAACTCAAGGAGAGTTGTGCAAGATTGACTCCCTGGGTGTTGAAATTGGAAAAACATCAGTCCCCCTTCCAGCACCTTGTGTCGATGGCATAATTCTGGACGATGTTTGGGTAGGAATTTGGCTTGATAGAGAATTCAGACACGCAAGAATGTCTGCCCTGCCATTACTTTCTGATTGGACCAATGGACCAAGTAGAGAAGAGTTGAGGAAATCTATCACTTTTTCAGAACATGATTTAGTTGGTCCAGAAAGCTCAATTTGGCATAGAGAGCTCGATTCTGAGCCATTGAAGATCGGAGCGATTTCCGACGGACTAGTATTTGCGACTACTTCAGGAGTATACAAGATCAGCAAAGATGCAAAAGAAATTTGGAGAGGGATGCTACCAAGGTGGCCGGAGATTTCCGATATTGGCCGTTTTGACAGAATCGTCGGAATCATTGAATTTTCCAAAGGACTCGCTATCTGGACTGAAGCGGGCGGGGTAACGGTTCTAGATCCATCCAATGGACTCGAGATATTCTCCAGAGTGATAAAAATGGGAGAAAAAATATCAAAGATTTGCTATTCTGAAGTCGGTGGGTGGTTGATTCTGCTTCATGGCAATTACATAGCGACCATGGAGAGTATCGAAGATTCACCGAGAATAAAAAAAATCCTAGGCCCTCCAATTTGTGCAGAATTCGATGAAAATAGCTGGTTCTGGACTGGTTGGAGGAATGATGGAAGAATCTCAGATGGAGAAATTAGCTGCACTGAAAGGAAATCGATCGGAGTAGGTATCCTGAATAGGAAAGTACTCACGAATAATGGTACTTGGAGTGACTTTGCATCCTCTGATTAATCATTTTTCAATGAGTAGCCGCACTTGCCGCAGACTTTCCTGTCACTGTGTTCCCCCAAAAAAACACCTGGCCCACACACCGGGCATTCAGTGCCCTTTCTTACTAATTCTCCATCTTGTACTTCATACTTAGAGTGCTTAGAATTAGGATTCGGACCGTCGCCCATCACTCCTCACCCCCTTCGTTTTCGGATTCTTCTGGTTCATCGGTCTTAGCGGCAAGAGCTTCTCTCTGTTCGGCGTTTTCTTCTGATTTAGATCCTACAGACTTGTGCCTCTCCAAGACATATTCTGGCTCTATCGAAGCAGAAGCCTCTGATCCGTAAACTAAGGCAAGACCGGATGTTCTTGACATGCCAAATCTAGTATTCACATTTTTAACGAAAACTAGTTCTTTTTTGGAGCCCGGCTCCGCCTTTAAGGCGGCAATAATCATCTTAGAAAGTGAGGGAGTTGGTTCGTTCGGGTGATCCCACTGAAATGTTAATTCTACCCTGTCAAGCAATGGGTTCTCCTTCCTATTCAAAACCTCCATAAAAACACCTACCTGA
>PAVV01000017.1 GCA_002713185.1 Methanobacteriota archaeon
AGGCATCTCAGGGGACTCGTAGAAGACGAGTTTGATAGACAGCGGGTGTAAGCACCGAGGTTCGCCGAGGTGTTCAGCCCAGCTGCACTAATCCCCCAAGCATCAAAAATTTCGAGGTACACACTTGTGTGAGTCTCTGTCCAAAAGAGCATATCAATTCAAATTCGAAGGAAGAGTTGTGCACGGCCATAGCGGAGGGGTTCTACCCGGTCCCATTTCGAACCCGGAAGTCAAGCCCTCCTGCGTCGATTCCGGTACTGTGGTGCGCAAGCCCACGGGAAAGGTCGTCGCTGTGCCACTCTCCTTCATCCCCGCAACACAATATAACAATGCTGAGAAATTCGCTGGAAGATAACATGCCAATATCGACTGGGGACATACTTGGGCACTCACAAGTGGGTGTATATCTCAGTGTAATTGGAGATGTACTCTTCATCCCTAGTATTCTCGAGGATGAGGTAGCAGAAGAAGTCAGCAACTCATTCGATCTAGAAACTCATCGTATATCGATAGGCGGCTCAGCATTACTTGGAAGCTTAATCAGGGGTAACAAGAAAGGAATAGCAGTAGCTGATATTGCTACACAAGATGATTTAGACGAATTATCCAGTTTTGGAGATGTGGTCGTATTAGAAAGTGGAGTTAATGCAGCAGGAAATTTGATTGAATGTAATGATGTAGGCGCTGTAGTTAGCCCGACAATACCAAAATTAGGTGCAGAGATGATATCGGATGTCCTTGGAGTAGACGCAATTAGGACAGAGGTGGCAGGGCACAAGACAGTTGGTAGCATGATTGTAGCAAATAACAAGGGAATCCTCGCTCATCCAGATGTAAAGACGGAAGAGGTGGAGAGAATCGAATCAGCGCTTGGCGTACCGGTGATGGTGGGTACTGTAACCTTCGGCTCTCCTTTCGTAGGTGCGGGTTGCTGTTCTAGCGATACTCATGCCCTTGTTGGCTCGGGATCTACCGGTCCAGAATTAAATAGAATTGAAGACGCTCTTGGTTTGATCTAGAATTTCTCACTGATCATACTGATGTGGGAGCAACATTGTCATCATCCTTCCCCGAATTTCTAACTCTATTCCAAACATCTCCCATTAGAGACTTATGGCACTTGTCACAATAATTGAATCTCCTATAAGCCTCTCTGAACGAATATGCCTTCTTGCCACTAGAAACCAGATAACCCTCTGGAGAAAGTCTGCTAACGGTTGTCGACTTTCTATCACAATCATCAAACTCACACTTCACCATCTCTATCACTCCCTGAATCCCTATCAATTCTAACCAATGTTACGTTGCCTTCAACCCTCTCTCCCGGAGTACAATTTATTTCCTTTACAATCCCGTCAATTGGCGATTTAATCTCATTTTGCATTTTCATTGCCTCAAGAATCAAAACAACTTCTCCAGAACTAACTCTCATTCCCTCTGATACAGCTATACTTACAACCTTTCCAGGGATTGCCGATGAAATAGCCCCTGTTGTGTCTTTTCTTGAGATCGAAGGCGCCTTTCTCTTTCGGGTAAATTTATTTCTCGAATCTTCGAATTCTATAAAAAAACCCTCTCCTTCAATTGATACCTCCCATCCGGAATCTGTTAATTCTACATCTACTTCGAACTCTTCACCGTCCACGGTTACCTTTCTCTTCGTCATATTTCCATCATCTCCTGGAACTTCTGGAAGATCTTTTGAAAATTAGTGGAACCTTACCAGTAGAAGCCATTCTATGGTCATAAGACCACAATGCCCCAGTCTCCCTTCCGTCTGATCGTTTAATGGCTATTCCACCTCCCTCTTCCATTAATATTGCTCCAATAGCTGCAGCGATAATCTTCATTTTTTCTCTTTTTGATGTCATAATATCACAGTGGTATATTTCCATGTTTCTTTTCAGGACGTGGCTCTTCCTTCTCCAAAAGAGCACCTAGTGCCTTCAACATAGCAATTCTTGTTTCATTAGGAGCGATAACATCGTCCAAGTATCCGAGCGAGGCGGCTTTGTAGGGATTTGCGAACGCTTCCTGATAATCTTCAACCAACCTCTCTCTCTCTTGGTCAGGATTTTTTGATGTTGCAATTCTTCTTCTATGGATTATCTGTACGGCTCCTTCGGCCCCCATAACCGCTAATTCAGCCGAAGGCCAAGCTACATTGTAATCTCCACGAATATGTTTTGAAGACATTACATCATATGCGCCTCCATACGCCTTTCTCGTTATTACTGTGAGTTTTGGAACAGTAGACTCTGCAAATGCATACAGAAGCTTTGCACCGTGTCTAATAATCCCGCCCCACTCCTGATTAGCGCCCGGAAGGAAACCAGGCACATCTACAAAGGTGAGAATTGGAATGTTGAAAGCATCACAAAATCTCACGAATCTTGCAGCCTTAACTGAAGCGTCAATATCTAGACAACCTGCGAGATGAATAGGCTGATTAGCTACAACGCCTATCGACTGTCCCCCCAGTCTCCCTAATCCTATTATGATGTTTTGAGCAAAATCCGATTGAATTTCTAGGAAGCTACCCAAATCAAGAATTTCTTCAATGGCTATGGCCATATCATAAGGTAAACTAGGGTCATCCGGGACTAGCGTTTCAAGATTTTCACATAATCTATCAAATGAGTCATTAGTTTCGACTACAGTCGCCCTTTGCAAGTTATTTGCGGGTATTAGGCCAATCAACTCCTTTACAATTTCAAGAGCACCTTTGTCATCCTTGGCAGTGAAGTGAGTGACTCCAGATTTTTTTGCGTGAGTTGATGCCCCCCCTAGATCTTCAAATCCGACTTCCTCATTTGTTACTGTCTTGATAACCTCAGGGCCTGTGATGAACATGTGTGAAGTACCTTCAACCATTACGACGAAGTCAGTGATAGCAGGAGAGTATACTGCACCGCCTGCGCATGGTCCCATAATTACCGAGATTTGTGGGATGACGCCACTAGCTCTGACATTTCTGAAGAATATTTCAGCATAAGATCCTAGGCTGGCCACCCCTTCTTGTATTCTAGCCCCACCACTGTCATTCAGACCAATAACCGGAGCGCCTGTCTTAAGTGCCATATCAATGATTTTGCAAATCTTTAATCCATGCATTTCCCCGAGGGAACCTCCATAAACGGTGAAATCTTGAGCAAAACAATATACAAGTTTTCCATCTATTGTTCCATGCCCACAGACTACCCCGTCACCCGGAATGACATTTCTATCCATTTCGAAATCTCTACATCTGTGTTCTACTAGTGCGTCTATCTCATTGAAAGATTCAGGGTCAAGCAATGCATGAATGCGCTCTCTTGCGGTCATTTTTCCCTTGGCATGCTGAGCAGAAACTCTCTTCTGACCTCCTCCTAACTCAGACCTTGACTTCCTCCTCCTAAGGTCCTCAATCTTGTCAACTCCGCCACTCACGAGTTACTATGGGACTAGGCCGCACATGAGCATTACTAATCTCCTCAAATTATTCGTTCCGGTTGCTTGAAGACTTATCGCCATTTGCGTAGAGTATTATTATGCGTATTGTAATGTCCAAACCTGGCCTCGACGGTCATGATAGGGGTGCAAAGGTCGTAGCTAGGGCATTGAGGGACGGGGGTCATGATGTCATTTACACTGGCCTTAGGAAAACACCTACTGAGATCGTGGGAATTGTGAATGATGAAGATGCCGAAGTTCTAGGAATATCCACACTTTCTGGTGCACATGGCTCACTGATTCCAAAAATTTGTGATGGTTTGAAGAATTCGGGATTGGGCGGGGTAATTGTTTTTGCAGGAGGGATAATCCCTAACCGTGACCGAAAGAAACTTTTCGATTGTGGAATTCGGGCAGTTTTCGGACCGGGTACTCCTACTTCAGAAGTATTAGAATTCCTACAGGAGGCAATAACCAGAAAGAAAAACAATGATCCTGTTGGCGTAGGAGAAGATACTGGGTGGCATTGGAGTTGACAAAAATTCAGGATTTAATGGATGCTGCAAAATCTGGGGACAGAAGAAGCCTCTCACAACTATTGACAGCTATTCAATCGGGTGAAAAAATCCCAGAAACTACATCAGATCCATGGACTTTAGGTGTAACTGGACCTCCTGGAGTTGGCAAATCAACCCTAATTGGAAAATTGGTGGAGAGGTGGAAATCATCTGGAGAGAGGGTTGCAATACTTGCGATCGATCCCTCTTCACCAATCACTGGAGGATCTTTATTGGCGGATAGAATTAGAATGGGGGGGCATGCATCGGGAAAAGATGTTTTTCTCAGATCAATACCATCGGGAAAAGATGTAGCTGGGATTTCTCCATTCATAGGAGAAATGTGCTCAATTCTATCTGAATGCGGTTGGTCACGAATTATAATTGAGACTGTAGGAGCGGGGCAATCTGAGATCAGTATTATTGCATTCGCGGATCGAATCCTGTTAATCGACGGTCCGGATAGAGGGGATATTATTCAGGCCGAAAAAGCTGGTTTGATGGAAATTTCTGATATTATTGCCGTAAACAAATCCGATCTCCCCGGTGCTGAGGCCGCTGCTCGCGAAATCGCATTATCACTATCTTTGGTGGAGGGGGATGAAAGAAAAGTACACCTTGTTTCTGCTATCGAGGGGCATGGAATAGACGAATTAATCCAAGAAATAGAATCTTGCAATCTAAATTCGGGCAGTAAAATTCTAAGAATGAAGCAAAGATTGCTTTCCTCATGGAACTCTCTTCTCACGGAACATCATGAAATTGACACATTACTAGATGAACTATGTGACGGTTCTATAACCGTTAGTGATGCAATAAGGCATATGGCCATCACTCTAGAGTTTGGGGATGAATGACATGTCTTCCCAGATTGATGACATCTTTGTTGACCATGTCGACCATTCAATTGGGGGCTTTAGCGGTCATGCATTCCGTAGACTAACACACATCTCAATGGTCGTAGTCCCATTCCTTTACTATGTCCATGGAGATAGAATTTCTTCATGGTTTTCCCTCGAACCGACTCAATTCGTAAGTTGCTTCTGTTTTCTCATTCTAGCAATTGAATTTGTGAGGCTGAAAACCGGTATTGTCATCGTAGGCCAAAGAGCATATGAATCAAATCAGATTTCCGCTCTAGCATGGGGCACCATTGCCGTCGCGTTGGCCTTGCTTATCGCTCCCGAAGGCAACGGCTCTGGTATCGAATCAGGGATATATGGGATTCCACTGATTTTAGGGATGACCATAGTTGACCCATTGATGGGGGAAGTTAAGCGTTTAAAGCGGGATCTCAATATGGCAATATCTCTGGGAATTTTTGTTTCCTACACAATTTGGATCGGCTGTTATTTTTGGATTGGTACTGATTTCATAGTCGCAGTCCTCTTAGCGCCTTTGACCGTATTAGGAGAGCTAACTTCTAGCAAACTTATTGATGATAATGCTACTATGGTTTTGTTTCCGCTTTGCGGGCTGGTATTGCTCTTCCCCTTCCTATGAAAATCCGTCATGTTTACATCCTAATTATCTAGCCCGGAGCTGACGCAAATGGGTAACGAAGATACATTGGATGGCCATGAAGATGTCCATGAGGAAAAAATCAGTAATGAAAACCCCACAGATATGTGGCAATCCCCACTAAGTCAGAGCACCTACCTATTCTTCTGGGCGATTGCTTCAATCTCTTCCTTCGTAATATTCTTCAGATTTTTCTGATATAATTGCCCAACAAATAGAATCCTCCTTTGTAGGAAAGATATGGTTTCACATGGAAAAAGTACCAATAAGCTGGGCAACAGATCCTATGATCTGGCTAGGTTTACTACAAGGAGCCGGAATATGGTTTACTATGGCACTATTTTTGGGGTTGCCATCCGCATGGATATCTTTCGCCTGTGGAGGTTTAATTGGATTCTTTCTTTACTTGGTTGCTCTCGGGTACGAGGATTACCGTTTCGCTAAAGCTACTGTATATGGCGTTTTGATCAATGCCGCCCTTTCGTCATATTCTGGTTTCATAGCTTTCTCTTGAGCCCCTTCTTTCTTTTTCTATTAATCTAAACTTTTCAGAAACTCCTCCCGGGGCACTATAACCTCCAATTGATCCATCCGATCTTATCGCTCTATGGCAAGGAATTTTTTTCGGCATCGGATTCTTTGAGCATGCATTGGCAACAGCTCTTGCCGAATTTGGATGACCAATTTTATTTGCAATTTCTTTGTAACTCAAAGTTTTCCCTTCAGGAATTAATAGCAATTCAGACCAAACCTTTCTCTGGAATTCTGTGCCTTGAGGAGGGTTATTCAATATCTCCAATCCCCAATTTTTCTTCCATTCCCTCCATACCTACAATTTCATAGTTCGAAGGAAAGAGTGCTATAATAACGCCAATAACGATGCATGAGATGCCAGACCAAAATGAGCCTCTAATCATCAGTTCCATTCCTATTGCAAAGAGGACTAGCCCCCCTATGTTTGAAACCCATACCAGGGTCTTGAATGTCGATAAGGAGACGCCACTAGCCCGCTTCGTTCTTTTAGGCCCAAATTCTGCTCCAAATCTGACTGGATCATCCTTAGCCATTATATCACCTGTCTATCATTATAATCGCGTCTGTAGGACAAGCCAGCACGCAAAGTTTGCATCCCGTACAAGGATCCCTCAGAACCTTTGCCTTTTTGTTAACATCAATATTCAGTATCGGACTTAATAGGGGGGAATCAAATAGCTCGATCGCATCATCATCACAAACTATTGTACATTGATCGCATCCAATGCATTGCTCTTCCTTTACCCAGGCAACTGTATCCAAACCACCCTTTAGACTAGCTTCTTCCTCGGCCCTTACTGAATTCAGCAAATATCGAATCCTCTCCTGTTCCGCCAATCTCCTGTTTTGGAGATCTGCTAACTCAGTCACTCGTTTTCGCCTCCTCAATCTGCCTCGCTAGGAAGCTTACTACATCTAGAATTTCGAAATCATGGCGTGGATCACCTTCGAATTTTAGACACTCAAAATGTGCCACGCATTTCGGACACGAAGTCAGCATAATATCTGCCCCTGTAGCTCTAACTTCATCGAATCTTTGTATTCTTAACGCCCTACTATTTTCGTTGCAAGACATCATACTCGAAACACCGCAGCAAAGGGCGTCTTCACCATGATGCTCCATCTCTACTAGCTCTACTCCTTCCACAGAAGAAACAAGATTTCTCGGTTCTTCGTAGATATTCATCTGCCTGCCTAACCTACATGGGTCATGGTAGGTTACAGTAACATCTTCACTTGTCTTTAGGTTCATGTCAAAGCCATTCTCTATTAGGAACTCAGTAGTGTGCATTACCTTCATTTCGTCCAATTCGTAATCCAGCGCGAATGTTCTAAAGCACTCAGCACAAGATGTAACTAGGGTTTCAATTCCGCTTTCCCCTAGTTTCTTTTGATTATACTTCTTGAGTTTCTCGAATACTTCATCCATCCCTTGCCATTTCTGATCATGCCCACAGCACTTTAGGAAGTCTCTACCCAAATACGTCACATCTTCTCCCATTTCTTCAAAGATGGTGAATGCGGATGTTGTGGCATCACCAAGATCCATTTCACCCTTGTTAACGTGACTAAATACCATTTCTTGGTCAATATAATCTACACATCCAGGGTAGTATCCTATGCTGGAGTCCAGGGGGTAATCCTCGACAGGGATAAATGAATCATCCGCATCTTCTTCTGCTTCTGCAGCAAGGACAGCCTGAAGGACAGTATGTGGAATCTCAGAGGCCGGAGGGCCACCGACGACCATACTTCTCCTTATATCGATGTAGGAGTCATAGTCAACAAGCTGGGGACAAGCATTAGTGCATGCAGTGCATGTCAGACATGAGTAAAGCGGAACCCCATCATCTTCATTGTTCCATGTGTTGTAAATGATGTTCAGCTTATCCCCTGCATTGAATAATCTGACGGGACATGCGTCATCGCATAGGTCACAGCCATAGCACTTATTCATCTCCCATTCGTACCCCCTGGCCATACTTCTCATAAGCATGAACACCAATGCTCCAACTCCAAGACAGGGTATGAACATAGAGTAGATTAGTTTGGCATCCAAACTCTTTGGGTTCTTTTGAAATGTGGGATTAGTCACGGACATCGACGCAAGCTCTTCCGAGGAAAGGCTAACCTCGGACCTAATCAATGCTGTCCCATCATCGGATAGGAGAAGTGGCTGATAGGCAACAGCTGCAAAGTCAGAAATCATAGTCACGCTTTCATTCACCGATACAGAATTGGTAGTGAATGAGATGCTGTATGATCTACCCGAATCAAGGTAAATTGTTTCTGAGTCACATGTAGTTCCGATATTTCTCCAGATCGTAGATCCAGCATCATCGGTCAGAATCAAGGTCTGGGAGTGCTCACCTGCATTCCTCACCGTTGTTCTGAAGTTGCATCCAACATCTGTGGGAACTTTATCGACCCCTAAGTCCTCAATTGTGAATTGAATTGTTTCGGATATCTGTATAGGGCCACTATCTTCCAAACCCTCATAAATAATCTCGTTAGAACCGATATTTCTGGAGGTTTGTATATCCGCATGGCCATTGACTCCACTAAAATCAATTATTGAAGATCTAGTCGGCTGATACAGGCCCCAGCTTACCCAGTGACTTGCTGGAAGTACACACCAATCGGACTGTTCTGTGCCCTCTTCCATCGAGTTCCAAACCGCCAGTGTCTGAGTCTCTTCATAGTACAGGCAATCGTCCCCATATTCGTCCCATGACCTCCCCTTCTCGACATGAATTAGAGTATCTGCAGGCTGCCCCCTTATTCCATCTAACTCCTCTATCTTGGCATCATATTGATATTCCCAGAATCCCATTGTACCGAGTCCTCGTTGATTCCAGAAACCATTTTCATAAGCAGGCCAAGTTATCGTGCAAAGTAGGACCGTTGTGATCAATGATCCAACGGCAATCTGCTTACCCAAAACTGGAGTTAGCCTGGATCCCATTGGCCCTAGCAGGAATTTTCTGACAGAGAAATATAGAACTACGAAAACAAAGACTCCTGTTAAAATCCATGGTACAGCATTGAAAACTTCTGCTGTCCAAGGTGCTTGGGTACCGCAATTGAAAACCCCATGCGGGCCTACCCAACAATAATCGGTACGATTTTGTGCATACATTTCTAGGAATATATTGATCGAGAAAACTGAGATGAACCATACATGTGCCAGATAGACCGCACCGGCTGTTGCGAACCAAGGATCCTCAACCCCCCTTTTCTCCCTTTTTCCTAAAATGAACGGAGGCAAAGCTAGAATGCCCACAGGAAGTCCTGTGATCATAGCCCCCCAAACGCCAGCATTCCAGGAAACAATAGGCTGACCGAAAAACTCGCCGATTGGCCCCGCCGGAATATCGAATTGTGGCAGGTATTCGCCCCACCTCAGATATCCATATGAAAAAAGGACATACCAATCAGGGAAAACAAAACCAGCCTGTGCATAAGGATCAGCGGCATTGTGTAATGGTGGCGGTATTATCCAAGAGTAGAATGCTATTACCATGATTATGGATGCAAAAATGATGGTATCCCGAAGAACCTCTGTAGGCCAAAATGAATGGCCAGTGAAAACTCTCCGCCTCTCTTCTTCCGCTTCTAGAAGTTGCTCTTTCTCACTGATATAAGTATCAGCGATCCTTCCAAATCTATCAATTAATCCCATTTTATCACCCTTTAATCAATGAGGCTCCGCGATTCCCTGCACCCAGACTATGAATAGGTGCGCTAGAATTAGTACTGTAACAATCAGAGGTAGGACAAAAACATGTAAGAAGTACATCCTAACTACGGTTTGACCCGTTAGAGTGGTGCCTCCGAACATAGCGTTCGCGACCCATTCNCCTATCAGTGGTGTCGCCATAGCCATGTTTATCCCTATCGTTGCTGCTCCGAATGCTAGGCTATCCCACGGTAATAGGTAACCGGAATAACCAAAGAATATGGAGAAGAACATAAGTGCTACTCCAATGAGCCAATTCAATTCTCTTGGATTACGGTATGCCCCAGTGAAATAAACCCTGCACATATGTAGGAAAACCGCGGCTACAAAGAAGTGAGTNGTCCAATGGTGTATGGATCTGATAATATAGCCAAACGGTAGCTCTAGCATGATGAACTCCATTGAGGCATAGGCAGGAGTAGGGTCTGATTCTAAATCCCCTCCAGGGACATAATAGAAACCAAGAATTGTTCCAGATATCACTAGAATAATGAACGCAAGGAAGGAAATNCCTCCCAGACAATATAATGGATACCAATACCAGATTATCCTCAATTTGTATTTCTCAGCATGAGTGAGGGGCATTTGCCGGTGCATACTGTAGTATGAGTCCTTGCTCATGCCCCAGTAGTCTTGTATCCTGAATCTAGTATCTAACCAGGAAAAAGCCCAAAGGAATAGCTTCTCCGCTAATCCCATACTACCTGCATTTGATTCGACAGCCCGCAGAATATCTTTTCGGGGTAGGTCATCTCTCTCCCGTCTTAGAGTAAATGCAACAATCACCACTACTATTGCAATGAAAATCCACAGGAACCAAAACTGAATCACTTTACTTCACCTAACCGCAGAACGTGTACCAATCCATAAAATCAGGGAGGGCTTCAATCGTCCCTCCGTTAACCGTGAATGGTATTAGGGGCATCCCATATGGGGCCGGTCCNCCCGTCTTCTTAACCCCAATGAAGTCGAACTCTTGTCCATTTGACCGGTTTCTAGCAGTGTTTTTCTCTATTACTGTGTGATCGTATCTACTCGAATGGCAGATACAGAAGGATTTGTTCCCACTAGAGTCNGTACCCCCTGGTAGCCAAGAATCAGCAGTAAAGTCATTGCTGACCAATTGCCATCCCGGAATGCAGCATAGGTGAGGACATCTTGCGAAAACGATAATGATATTATCGTGAATATTGAGGGAGGAAAACTCTTCCTTTTCCTCTATTTCATANCCAGAACCAACATAAGCTCCGCCTGCGGTATACCCGTCCATCATCTGGAAGCGCGGTGTATCCTCTGATAGAGGCTTGTTTTTATTTTCTTCATGTGGGACGTAAGTTGCAATTATCGGTAGCCCTGACCACAGTCCTGCAGCACCGACCATTCCAGTGGTAGTNTTCGCCGACTCATCTTGGAAAGCCTTGACGGTCATCGGTTGCTTGTCCATNCTANCGTACCAAACATCTGACCCTTTTGGCACGTAGAATTTTANCGCAGAATCAGAAGAACCTCCACTTGATTGCCCCATNAGAAAAGAAGCAAAACCGACACTNCCAAGAGAAGCGACNGTTATCAANCCCGCTGAGGTATTNAATGCATGNCGCATAAACTCCCTCCGATCGATTGAACCATTCCTATTGGGAGAAAAATCCTCTTGATTGCCTAGCTCCCTCAGTTTGAATTTTCTTGNCATTATCACACCTCATATTTCTTCCANGATTCTGTATCNTGACTTGTAATGTANTTGTTTCTTCTGTGTTTGACNATTAGAACATCNGGCAGAACGTANTTTAGGTAGACTATNCCCATAANTATCAAGGTAAGNAGNGTCATTGCCAAGTTGAAAGACAAAAGCTGCTGGTCCCAATGNTTGTANAGGCCGTAAGCTANNGCACCTGCCCAATANAGGGTCCACATCACNCCCCANAGGCCAACCAGAATTATCAACCAGGATTCTCCTGATGGAGAAACACTTGCNCTAACTATTGTACCNGGTTTAACCTTATTGAAAACNCCATGATCAACTGCTGCCGTGAAAGCCTCNTCTGTGAGACTNGCATCTTCCAATGCTTTCCTGGCATCTTCGACNGTCACTTCGCCAGATTTTACTTGACGGAGCAAACTCATNACGGAGTCGTCTTTCATAGTTGGTCGCCCCTCCTAAGATGTTTAATCCTGAGTCTTAGTAGATTGCTTCTGCCTTTATAATGTCGAGAGAATCCGTATCTCAAGAAGAACCCACAAAATAGTATCACTAGTATCACTGCGGCAAACCCGAGAAGTCCCAACCAGTGAGCGAGTAGTTTAGCACCCATATGGTGCAGATCGGTATGATCCTCGATTGGTGCCGGAGGGTTGATATCCCCATTTCCGGAGAAAATAGTCCTCCTATTGCCATTGTCCTCTCCCTCATCGATTGTGGTGGTTAGTCTGTTCCATCGATCTAGGCTAGATGGGGCCTGATCCCCGTTTACTGAATTTCCCGCGATAAAGAAGGTGACTGGACCCGAATTTTCCTCTGGACTGTTCCAAGTAATTAGCCAGGTTCTATCGGGGGCCTTCGCTCCCAGGTCTGTATGGGTCAGACTCAATGGATCATCTTCCCAGTTCTGCACCATCCCTTCAATACCTTCTGGAGCTCCGAGAGAGCCTGAACTTGCGGTCATTGCGAACCCTCCTGTGTAGGTGTCTTGTTGTGCCTCGGGTCCCCCGATTAGCTGTATTTTCATTTCGTAAACTGTTTGAGGAGAGTAATGGAAGGGTACTCCATCTAAGATTACAGTTACTGAATTATCAGGCTCTTCTGCATGACAAGTACATCCTGCAAGCGATACATCCCCCTGATTATTGGCATCTCCACCTATTCCTCCTGGATACGCCTTTCCAGAACCGGCCACGAAAACGATGACCAAAATCGACAAAAGTATTTTTTGACGGGAGGCCATAGTAATATCACCTAGCAACTGCTATTGCTACTCTCCACAAAAAAGGGGGATATTAACGTTCCACTCCGGCCCCTTCGGGGCCGAACTTAATCGAATATTTTTGANAAAACCTCAAGCACCTAGTCTCGGGCCAAAGACACATGTCCGCCCCTCAGTGGAAGAACGTCTACGAACTATCTGAAGATCAATTTCAGAGACTTGAACAGGCCGAAGAAAAAATGGAATCAATGGAGATTAACACAGCAGAGAGTATCCTCAAATCCTTATTGGATGAGGATGAGAATTGCATCCCTGTGTTGAATATTTACGGACATATGTATGGTAGATACCTTTCTGATTTTGAGTCCGCGATAGTATATTACGATAGAGTATTGCAGCTTGAGCCAGATAATACATGGGCTAGGGATGAAAGAAGAAGATATCGAAGATATGTATCGTATGATTAGGACACAATAATCTATCCTGGTTTATTCCGAGTAGCATGGAAGAAGGCGCGATACTGTTAGTCGGTGTTGGTGGAATCGGCTGTCAATGGTCTTCAAACGCACATGAAAAATGCCGAGATCTGTCCGATCTTTTGCTTATCGATGCCGACGAATCTTCATTCTCCAATGCGATGGAAGCAAATTGCCTTCATTTGGATGCTAATGGAAGTGCAAGGGGTACTGCCGCCCTACCAAATTTAGCTGCTCACAGACTTAGTCAGGGGATGGGAGAAATTTCANCACTGTTGGAAAAATCTGAACTCGTTGTGTTACTCACTGCCCTAGGGGGCGGCACTGGGTCCGGTGCATCCGTTGAAATCGCGTCTAAGGCTAGGGATACTGGAAGCATGGTAATTAGCATAGTAGGACTTCCATTTGCGGAGCAGCCTTTACGNTGTGCAATTGCAGACCAAGCATTGCCAAACTTGGAAAAAAATTCTGATCTCTGCGTCTTAGTTAGCCTAGAACGTCTGGCATGGCAGGCCAGGGACAGGAATTCCGATTGGAAAGTAGGATCAGGTTGGATTGCAGAATTGATCGAGGGAATAGTAGCAACTCTTGCCAAGGTCGGAAAGATGAACCTAGACTTAATGGATTTAAGGACGATAGTAAACAGACCAGGAAATGCAACATTGATAGTAGGAAACGGGAATATCGATGATCCCGAGGAAGTGGTCAAAATTGCAAGCAAATCCCCCCTCTCAGATATATCGGCGGATGGGGCAAAGGGATGTTTGATTCAAGTCGAGGGTGGACCGGACATGACTCTTGGTCATCTTAATCTCGTATCGGAAGCCTTCGTCTCAACACTTGATGACGATTGTCAGGTTATTCTAGGTGCCCGTTCTAGTGATGAAATGATAGGAAAACTAAGACTAGTTGCAGTGGTCAGCGGAATCTAACCTATCAATTCAACTTCATCATCCGAATTGTCTGATATNACAGTATGATTTATCTGATCTATTGGGATGCCTGGAACCGNTACTCCTACTTCCTGTTCATTNGGATAGTCAACCCTCTCTTCTCCCTCGCTTTCTTCCTCCCGAATATTGCCAACCAGGGAAATAGACATAGGTAGCAGGAGCAATATAGAAATGGAAGTAATGAGATGCCCTAGACCTGTAATCGCTACTAGGTCTAGCCTTCCATCGCTGATTGAAGATAGGGAAGAAACACTTCCTGCATATGCATATCCGAATGAAATGCCCCAAAAAATCGCCGATTGCCCCTGGAAAATCTTCCAGCCCCCCTTCTTACCTTTTTTCGAAATAGACCAAACAGCGAGAATAATACTCAATGACATCAGAAGTACTTCCTCTATTAAAATCGAAGAACTACTAGGCTGGGCGGAGAATGGACTTCTTCTCCATGAGCTAAAAAGATGCCAACTACAAAAAATTAGCATAATCATCATAAATCTGTCCCTAGCTTTTCCATCNACATCACCAGNGTCCCTCTTAACTGAAGTGAACCTGTCCATGAAAACTACGATGATTATTAGAAAAATCAGAAACACTGCTCTCAATAACCAACTGAAAGTAATGTATTCAGACGTCTCGCTCGGCTTTTCGGAAGCATATCCCAAAAACCAAATCAATGGACTGAAGATTAATGCAATAGTCAATGCCCTTGCCGAAGAGTAAAATCCTCCAGTTCTAGCACCTCTGNTTTCCAGGTTTTTTCTATTCGAGAGATTTATTCCCCCGGCAACTATNGACATCGATTGTCCAATTGACATCACAAGGAATAATGACCCCATAAAAATCGCTATATTTTTTTCATTAATTATTGTTTGAAACTTAATCATCAGGATAATGATGAATCCAATCAGAACTACAAAAAACAATGGTATGACGCTTACTTTGAGGTATTGAAAATTAAAGACCCCTCTTAATTGATCATCTACATTGAAAACTCTTCCAATAAAAGTGTAATTAGCTGACGCAATAAAGATGTACGATATCGCCAAGGATAGAAAAATTACACTTCCGTCTTCATCTAACCCGAACAATCCAGCCTTCATCAAAGCGTAGAGAATTCCACTNAGTAAAATCATTAACAATATGTGAGGGAAAGTTGACGGATTCGTAAACGATTCTAGTAACCCCTCGCCTTCATCCAACTCCCCCAAGCTTCTCTCCACGTCCCGCGATACCCCACCATTGGTTAAGGCCAACCCCTACGCGCTGCCATNCCGCGACCAAAAAAGTCAGCTAGGGGGAAGCATCGTTGGATAGGTTTACGGTTCGCCTTCGAGGTTTCAAGATCCGAAGCCTCAGCCATCCTTAGTGCCCTTGTTGATGAAAATGAGTGTGAGATCTTCGATATTTCAGAGAGAGAAAAACGAACCTCGGCTATTCTGAAGGTCCCTCTGAAATTTTACCCTGATTCCAAGATTTTACTCAGTGAATTAGCCAATGTTAGTACCTTGACTAGTTCTGGCAAGATCAGATTGGTAAGAGAAAGGCTCGATTCAATTAGATAGGTATTCCCAATTCAGGAATTCTAAATCTCTAATCAAAAGTTCTCCATCTNGACCACAAGCTTCTAATTCCCCCGTTCTGTTTAAGCCGACAGCACGTACAGGTTTGCCTTTGAAATAAAGGGAAACTCCTGTGGATAGAATTTTTGACAACGACTCCCATGATTTTGAAATTAAAANATCCTCTGATGGAAGGTCCAAAGAGTCAATGTCTTCAAATACAGATGATAACGATCTATCTATCATTTCAAACACATCTATCGATTCAATTTGTCCAATAGTTTCTTCCCAACCAGATGCCTCAATTCCGTCTTGCATAAAACCTATCCTGTTAGCTCCTACTCCTAATCTGATTTCTTCTCTATCAATTGACTCCACTAAAATTCCGCCCATTTTCCTTCCATCGCTAGTTATGATATCGTTAGGCCATTTTATGTAGGCTCCTAATTTTTCTGAAACTATCGACCCTACGCATGTCTGAATAAGTCCGGGAGGATATTTTTCCAAGACTTCTTTATCCAAAATCCAAGTAGCGTAGACTCCTCCTTCGGTCGACTTCCACTCGGAAGATCTCCTCCCTCTACCCGATGTTTGAGTCTTGGCAAATATTCTATGCCATCCCTCANTATCCTTCCCAGTAATTTCATCCATCGTAGATTCGCATTTTTCAATTATCTGAGGTTTCATCTTAGAAGCAGTTTGCCAAAATGCCACTACTGCAATTTTTTCATCACCCAGTCTAATTTCTTTTAGAAGTCTGTGAGACCAACCCATATTTGACCAATCCCCAACTTTACTTTCACCCTCGGGATCGATTTTTAGTAGAAGTACTACCAATAAATCTCTAGAAATCACAGACGATTTATCAGTAAGAAAAGTAGCTAGAGATTTTCCCCAACCCCCATGAGGGATATCTATCATCGCAGCATCTTCGATTGGACTAAGCTCACTCGNACCCTTCTCGACATCTAAATACGGAATATTCCATACCAGCAAATCTACCTCTTCGGTAATCTCTAATCCCTCTCCCAAACCTCCTTCAATTACACATGCGTTCTTATCCAGATTCAGATTTTTCAAGTTTCCCGACGTCGCAGAAATAGCAAACGGATTAACATCGTATGCAGTTACATTCCATCCAAAACCCGACATCATAATGGTTACTATTCCAGATCCGCATCCAATTTCTAATGCATTTGTATTTTTGTCAAAGTTCAATTCTGCTATTGCTTCGCAAAGAAGAAAGGTATCTTCCCTTGGAGGATAAACTGTCTCTGGAACCGTTAATTCTAGTTGTTTAATCGCCTCTATGTCGAAAATACGATCCACCATTTCTACAATCATCCCCTCAGAATTAATATTCTTATTTTCTTCCGGATTAATTCATCAAAAAGATTTATCCCTGAGGCCGTTGAACACCAATCGCTCCACATTCCCCCGTGGAGCTCCGGGGGTTTAGCGTAAGCACGGCTCACGCAANCNTTTTGAACACCCCTAGGGTCGGAGGATAGCCCAGCATCAGCCATGGGCCTGTAGCTTAGTCAGGTAGAGCGCCGGGCTTTTAACCCNGTGGCCGGGGGTTCGAATCCCCTCAGGCCCGCCTGATATGGCTTCAGGACCACGTTTTCTGGGCTATGAGGGGCGCGATATGGCAGTAAAGAGTTCAACTAAAAAGCGCCTGATGGAACTGGGCATTTCAGAGACCCATGCGCATCGTCTAGCAGACGATGCAAATATGGATGCAATCAAGAGAATGACAGTTGAGCAAGTCGCTAAGAAACTCGAGTTGGACATGGAGAGTCAAGATCTCGAGAATGTGATGGCAGTCATCAGGGAACAAATCAATTCAAGAAAGAGGTCCAGAACTGGAAGAATCACACTTTCTAGGAAGGCAATTCTAGATTCCGATATCCCAACAGGTGATGACCGATTCAATGTTCTGAACCACATCCTCGTGCCCCACCACGAGTTGGTACCAGTCGAGGAGGAGGAAACATCCTTGGCACCTTGGGATATGATGGTTAACGATGGGAATGGCTCTAAGAGGCTAGCTAAGGAGTTGTTACCGAAGATTCTGATTACAGATCCCGCTATTCAAGCAATCAAAGAGTCAGTGGAGTTGGAGAATGATGAACTCCCAGCCGGTTGGTTGACTAACAGGGTTGTCAGAATTGTCAGATACAGTCGTTCGGCCGGCTCAAGTACCGCGTTTAGGCTGATAGTAGAGAGTGCATGAGGTGAGAAGATGAAAGAGATAGTTGAGAGTTATTTCAGACAAAGAAGCCTAGTCAACCACCAGTTGATGTCATACAATGATTGTATTCCTTCCGGCGATGGAAGGCTTAGCCGCATGGAGAGGATTGTCAGATCCATCCGCATCGGTACCGATGACTCCGTAGAAGACCTTCCTGGAGGAGAGAGTGCTGGTGGTTGCATCAAGCTCGATGTCCTCGACAAGGAAATTATTGTCAGACTCAAGAGTATCAGACTCGGTAGGCCTACAATCAGAGAGGCGAATGGTGCTGAGCACCCTGCAACTCCTTTGGAATGTAGGATCAGGAAGTTGACATACTTCTCCCCTGTATACATGGATTTCAGAATCTATCGTGATGACATTCCTTCAGCAAGTCCCGATGGAGAACTTGGGTACATTGAGGAGGAAGGAGTTCACATCGGTAATCTACCAATCATGGTCCGTTCTGCTCGATGTAATTTGCACGCTGACCACATAGACGAGAACAGAAAACTTTCACCACAAACCTCTGCAGAGGATGCAGAGCACCTAAATCAACTCCTGCGAAAGGCCGGCGAAGATCCTCTTGACCCCGGCGGATACTTCATCATCAACGGAACTGAGAGAGTCCTGATTTCGATGGAAGATTTGGCTCCAAACAGAGTTACTGTTGAGAAGAATAAGAAGTATGCTCATGACACCGAGGTGGCGAAGATTTTCTCACAGCGAGACGGTGTTCGTAAGCCAATCAATATTGAGAAACGCCGTGATGGTATGCTAATGGTCAAGATTCCAAGTGCGGGGACTACTGCAATACCTGTTGTTCTCCTAATGCGTGCTCTGGGAATGAGCAATGATCGAGAAATCTTCGCTTCAATTGCTGGCCCTGTAGAGGCGATGAAGTATACAGTAGCCAACTTGAACGATGTCAAAGACAACGAAGAGTACGGCGTAGAAACTGAAGAAGAGGCGATTCTCTGGCTCGAGAAGAAGTTCGCGGCAGGTCAGCAGAAAGAGTACAGGGAAACTCGAATCCAAAACCTGCTGGATAAGGAGTTACTACCTCACTTAGGAGATACTGAGGATAACAGACAGAAGAAGTCAATTTTCCTCGGAAGAATCGTCAGACAAGTCCTTGAGATGGCTATTTCTGATCGCGATCCCAACGATAAGGACCACTACGCCAACAAGCGCGTCAGACTTGCTGGCGACCTAATGGAGGATTTATTCAGAGTCAGCCTACAACAACTTGCTAGAGATTTGAAGTATCAATTAGAGAGACATCACAATCGTAAGCGCGAGTTGAAAATTAACTCCTGCCTGAGGCCGGATGTCCTGACCTCCAAGATTATGCACGCTTTAGCGACCGGCAATTGGGTCGGTGGCAGATCTGGCGTTAGCCAGTTACTAGATCGGACCACCTATATCGCAGCTCTTTCACACATGCGTCGAGTGACGAGCCCATTAGTCCGAAGCCAACCTCACTTCGAGGCTCGAGATCTCCACCCAACCCAATGGGGTAGACTTTGTCCCAATGAAACCCCGGAAGGACAGAACTGTGGCTTGGTCAAGAACGCCTCTCAGATGATTGATGTCTCCGAGGAAGTACCCGAGGATGATGTCAAGGAACTCCTGAGGGAAGCAGGAGTTGACTCATCTCCTGAGCAATGGGCCGACGGTTCAAGAATCCACGTCAATGGAGATATCTTCGGCTTGCACAAGAGGCCAATCAAACTCGTTGAGAGGATTAAGAGAAGCAGACGCTCTGGGAGACTCAGGCCTGAGGTCAGTATTAGACACGACACTGCTAATAGAGATGTTTTCATTAACACAGATAGAGGAAGAGTACTCAGGCCACTACTCGTTATTGAGCATGGTAGTTTGAATCTAAACAAACTCCATCTAGAGGGACTAAAATCGGGAGATTTGACCTTCGCAGACTTAGTGTCTTCAGGTGTTATCGAGTGGGTCGATGCTGAAGAGGAAGAGGACTTGCTTGTCGCACCTCGTCCATTCGACTTACCTCTAATGTCACCTGAGCATGGCAGGCCAATAAACCCAGCAAAGGTCGAGTGGCTAAACCTAGGAGACCAGGAAATCTCAGAGGCTAGCTTGAGGGCAGAAGTACAACTTTCCAACGGCACTACTGTTGTCGAAGAATTCAATCTACCTCTCAATTATCACCAAGAAGACACTGATATTCTCAAGAAGAAGGAGAAGAAGGATCACACAGTCCTCGTCTATACGCATGTAGAGATAGACCCGCAATTAATTCTCGGAGTTTGTGCATCCTTAGTTCCCTATCCTGAACATAACTCAACACCGAGAGTTACTGGAGGTACTGCAATGGTTAAGCAGAGCCTTGGCTTACCAAGCGCCAACTACCGCCTGCGCCCCGATACTAGGGCCCACATCATGCATTACCCACAACAGTCGATTGTTGGAACTCGCGCTATGGATTCTACCAATTTCAACTCAAGACCGGGTGGGCAGAACTTCGTCGTCGCCATCATGAGCCAGCACGGCTACAACATGCAAGATGCAGTCATCATGAATCGCGCATCTGTGGAGCGCGCACTAGGTCGATCTGCATTCATTCGCACATACAATGCTGAGAACAAGAGGTTCCCTGGAGGTCAGGAAGAGCGTATCGAGGTGCCTGGGACCGGCCTAGATGAGGTCAAGGGGCTGAAGTCATTCGATAGTTATGCTCACCTTGAAAGAGATGGGCTTCCGATACCCGAGGAGTTCTTGTCTACTCTAGATAAGTCCGACAATTCAGTATTGGTTGGAAAGACTAGCCCTCCAAGATTCCTCGAGGAGGCCCACGGAGCTTTCCTGCAGGCCCAAGAGCGCCGCGAGTCCTCAATGCTAATCAGGCACGGCGAGGAAGGTTGGGTTGACAATGTGTTCGTTACTGAGTCCCTAGACTCGGGTCGCCTAGTCCGCATCACTCTGAGAACAAACAAGATTCCAGAGCTTGGGGACAAGTTCGCAAGTCGTCACGGCCAAAAGGGCGTAATTGGACGCCTCGTTGATGAGAAGGACATGCCCTTCACTGAAGACGGTGTAATCCCTGACTTACTCATCAATCCTCACGCCATTCCATCGCGAATGACCGTTGCGCACGTCCTTGAGATGATTGGAGGAAAGGTCGGCTCAATGGAAGGTAGAAAGATTGACGGAACTGCATTCACGGGTGAGAAGGAAGATTCCCTTAGATCCGGTCTACTGAGAAACGGATACAACCACACGGGTCGAGAGTCGATGATCAATGGAGAGACGGGAGAGTCTTACACTGCCGATGTATTCGTCGGCGTAATCTACTACCAGAGACTGCACCACCTAGTGAGCAGTAAGCTACACGCTCGCAGCCGTGGGAGAGTACAGATTCTGACCCGCCAACCCACAGAGGGGCGCGCCCGTCAAGGTGGCCTAAGATTTGGTGAAATGGAGAGAGACTGTTTGATTTCTCACGGGGCTTCGATGGTAATCAAGGACAGACTATTGGATGAGTCCGATGGCTGGGAAATGATGGTCTGTAACACATCAGGTTGTGGACACATAGCCTACTATGATTGGAAGCGCAGGACCACGGTTTGCCCTAACTGCGGGGAAAGGTCTGATGTCCATAAGGTACAGACTTCGTACGCATTCAAGTTGCTACTTGACGAGATGAAGAGTCTCGGAGTGGCTATGCGATTAGAACTGGAGGACCGAAGATGAGTGCCCGTGATGCAGCAAAAATCCCAAAGAGGATTGAGTCGATCAAGTTCGGCTTGATGGACCCT
>PAVV01000018.1 GCA_002713185.1 Methanobacteriota archaeon
AACAGAGTAAACTCCTGGATCGACCCAAGTTGTTTCTATTGTGCTCCAAACGAAGTAAAATAATCCTCCCAAGAGAACCATCCAACTTGCTAAAGTCCTCTCGATACCATTTTCAGAAGAGAATAGGCTGGTGATTTTGACATCCCGGGGTAAATTCTTGANCCATCTGCCAAATCCACCCTCTGTAGAAGCAGCAATCCCTACATAACCNATAAANATTACAATTATGCTTAGNATTCCAAATGCTATATCNCCCATCTCAACACCTATTTCATGTGTNGAATGAGTATNATTCCCGTTCATGAAGAAGTCTATCCAATTCACCTTCCTACCTTCGGAATAAGCTCCNAAAACAATGTTTAACATCGTGAGAAAAGCCATCCAAGTTCCAATCACAAAAGAGCCTACTGAGAGTGTACTGCTTGACCTAAGTAAGGACTCCGACCATTCATTTTCTCCTTCTGGCATCGAGNCGGCGAACTGAACCTTTGGTTTAATCGTTGTCAAGAGTTAGCTATAGATGGCCTTGAAGATTATACTTCGCCGTCGAGGCTTCACTAACAAGAGGCTCGCTTTCGCTCATCAAANCTATCGCATCGATAGCTTTGGGGATNGCAGAATTAACCTGTTTGCTCCTCCCACCGCGACCCTTGCTAACATTCCTTGCCATTATCAGGCCAATAGTATCCAACTCATTTAGTAGAGAAGAAACTCTCCTAGTTGTTAGAGGCTCCGTGCTGATTTTAGAACATGCTTCAGCATAGGTTCTGTAGACCTCGCCAGTTGAAATATTTCGAAGACCATTTTCCTCATTAAGGCATATGGAGAACAAGACCATCTTCTGATGAAGGGGCAACGTCTTGATTACTGGAGTTACTTGATCATATTCTAGCTGACTNTGAGCCATTCTGACATGTTTGGTGTCTACCATTTCTTGAGATCTNTGCTCAGCTTTCTGAACCGATATCCTCAGCAGATCCAACGCCCTCCTAGCATCCCCATGCTCTTGTGCAGCCAGAGCAGAGCATAACTTCACCACTCCATCCTCCAAAACCCCCTCCCTAATCCCCATCATAGCACGTTCATTCAGAATATTCTGTATCTCAGTAGCTACATACGGGTGGAAAACTATGTCCTCTTGACTTAGTCTNGAGCTTACTCTTGGGTCTAGATGTTGTGTGAAATGCAAATCGTTGCTTATTCCAATTATCGAGCACCTGCCATTATCNAGTAGNGTGTTTAAACTAGTCAAGGCATAGAGTAGGTCATCACCGCCCTTGTCAACNAGATTNTCAACTTCGTCCAGTACAATAATATGAACTCCTCCAATCCTACTCATCCTAGAAATNACAGTTTCTAGTACTCTATCGGTCGGCCATCCAGTAAAGGGCACTGGAGAATCNCCNTTCTGTGCTAGCTGTGTAGCAATTGTCTGTACTACTCTGTATTTNGTATCTACATTTCTACAATTTATTTCATAGGTCTTNACATTTTGTCCCATCTCAGAACCCTTTTCTCTCAATTGACCTAGAACATACCTTGTCACTACGGTCTTACCGGATCCTGGAACCCCGTACAGAAGCATATTTGATGGAATATGGCCGTTCAAAGCATCGACTAGATTTCTCACTAGTGAATCTAACTCATGTTCTCTATGTGGAAGTGTAGCCGGTTCGAAAGCGTGATCAAAAGCCCTCCTATCGGTAAAGAGACTATCCTGTCCAAGTATTTTTTCGAAAATATTTCCTTCCATTTTTTTTCACTACTACAAAAACACTACAATATTGCCAACCACTCTCTAACAAGATTGAAATCTGTCGTAGAGTTTTCTGAGCGAGACTGTTGGAGGTAATAAGAGTGTCTTGATGGGAACAAATAAAACTCAAATTTGCCCATATCTGTAACATTAATCTTATCATTCATTATCATGAATAAATAATCTCCAATAATTACTGTCAGTACTTCCTTTTCGATGACAAAATTTTAGGTTTATTTATTACACCGCTATCTCTATTTTGATAATTTAGAAAATTTCTATATCCACTTCTCCGGAATTAGTTGGCAAATGTGGTTGACCAAAAAAAAACAAAGTAATTTTTCTTTTTTATCACCAGAACTAATATTACGGTTATATATAATGTTAAAAAAAACTATTTTTTTGTTACAGTTAAATTACCATTTTTGCCAATCTCTATTTTGTCCTCGTCTTCCAGCTGCGTGATGTCAGGAGATAGCTTTGCCATTTGAAAACCCCCATTCCCATTTTCGGACCTTGCATAATTATGAGTAACGAAAACTTTGGCATCTGGAAATCTATCTTTGAATGATTCTACGTCTGATGGTCTGTGATGATGGGGAAACTCCCCTATGTCTGGCATCCCCATCTCCAAAATAACAGCATCTGCATTCTTCGCCCTTTTTTCAATTTCTTCACAAGGACCAGAGTCTCCGCAATGTAGCAACCTAAATCCACTAGAATGGACCATTTCATACCCGTGGGGATCAGTTTCTGGAGTATGGCACACTGGAAATCTAATGAATTTCCAATCGGTTCCCTTCAATTCACACTCTTCTTCTTCGACCCAGATGATTCCTTCTAGGGCATCTTCTAGACTTCCCGGAAATCCGACACTGCAAAGTTCAGATAGGACCTCCTTTCCTCCCGGACGAACATAAACGGATAGCGGAAACTCTCTGTTTGAATCCGAGATATATTTTCTATCCAATAAAAAGAAAGGAAACCCAAAAGTATGGTCTGCATGCCAGTGAGTGAATAGGATGTGCTCAATTTCTCGAACCTGAGCACCGTGTCTTCTTAATTGGGGCATTATTGTGGGGGGAGCATCAATCAATATTTTCCCGTCAATCAAAACCAGTGCATGCATCCGTCCCGGGGGGCAGAATGCATTACCCGTTCCTAGGATTTCAATGTAAGCCACAATATTCGTCACAGGGTGTATGACTTTACCTCATCGGAGATATTCCTTTCGGGGAAACCGAGGAAACCACTCATTCATAAGCAACCAATTTCTCGCAAGTTTGAGTAAAATGCCCGAGTCCAAATCCATTTTGATTCTCTACGGATCTCAATCTGGAAACTCCGAGGAAATAGCGATTCAGGCAGGAAAATCAAGTTCGGAATACGGACTTAAACCAACAGTCAGGGGAATGGATGAAGTCGATATTGTCTCGATTAAGGAACATACTAGGCTACTCATTTGTTGCAGCACTTGGGGGGATGGGGAACAGCCGGACAACGCCGAAGATCTTTGGGAAGCCGCCAACAGTGGGGCCATTTCGAGCCTCGAGGGATTGAATTTCTCCGTCTTGGCGCTAGGAGACACATCTTATGATCTGTTTTGCGAATCAGGAAAGGAGTGGGATAAATGGTTAGAATCAAAGGGTGCCAACAGAGTTCTCGCCAGGGTTGATTGTGATGTGGAATTCGAAGAGCCAGCGGAGGAATGGACGAAATCAGTGTTAGAGATAATGTCAAAGATTGAAGACGCCCCAGTCGGCGAGGTCAATGTCCCAGCAGAAGAAGATGCGATCGATATCACCACTCCAGAGGTTCCCGAGAAGGATGTCAAAGAAACCTCCGCCCCATTACCAGCTAAATCTGAATGGAGTGCGAAAAATCCATTCTCCACTATAATTTCTGAAAATTATGTGCTCAATGGAGAAGGCTCGAGAAAGGAAACAAGACACGTAGTTTTCCAACTAAAGGACTCAGGTCTTACATACAAAGCAGGAGATGCACTCGGAGTTGTGCCGCAATGCCCTCCAGAATTGGTAAACGAGATCTTGACACTGTGTGGATTCTCTGGAGAGGAGGAGGTAGACACACATCTTGGATTATGCACAATAAGGGAGGCCCTAACAACTAGATATGAGATTCATCGAGTATCAAAGAAGTGGCTTAAGGGTCTGCATGAAAGAGCAGGAGAAAGTTCCGGTAAGGTGGAAATCAAGATAGTTGGTAGAAAAAGATACTCATCCACTGACGGCTCCCTTATTCTTGATTGGAAGTCAACACAAGATTCCGACCTGCCCGAGGGCTACGTTGAGATAGGGGATTTCGAAGATAATTCTGCAATTCTACTTCACGAATTAACCTCTGATACAGATTCTATGGAAGATTATATTTGGTCAAGAGACTATGTGGATGCGTTGGGTGATTTCCGAAGTGTAGGCTTTACACCTCAACAACTTATCAATGGCATGGATAGGCTAAAACCAAGATTGTATTCTATAGCCAGTAGTCCAGATTTCGAAACCGGCACCGTCCACCTGACTGTTGCAATTGTCCGGTACAATCATCATGATAGAGACCGTACCGGGCTATGTACCGGATTCATGGCAGACAGGTGCGATACGAATGCCACCCAAGTCGGCGTTTACATGTCTCCCACCCGTTCATTTGTTCTACCTGAGGATGGCTCAAAGGACATCATAATGGTCGGTCCCGGAACTGGTATAGCTCCGTTTAGGGCCTTTCTCCAACAAAGAGAGATTGACTCATCATCAGGGAGAAACTGGCTTTTCTTCGGAGATTGGACTGAAGAGGGTGAGTACCTGTATAGGGAAGAGATGGAAGATTGGAAGAAACGGGGAATAATCACAAGACAAGATCTCGCTTGGTCTCGACAAGGTGATGAGAAAGTTTACGTCCAACATCTGATGGAGAGAAATGGCGAAGAAATTTGGAATTGGATAGATAATGGGGCATATTTCTACGTATGTGGAGACAAACAATACATGGCAAAGGACGTTCACTCAACTCTGATAGGAATATGCGTAAAATTTGGCAACATGACTCCCGAAGAAGCAAAAGATTTCGTCGAAACTGGTTTAATGAAGACTGAGAAAAGGTATCTAAGAGATGTATACTGATTCTCCGATTGCCTCATACGGTCTATCTTCTAGGCATCAATGTGTTCCGACGTGTACTGGTCGCAAACCGGGGAGAAATAGCCCTAAGAATCGTCCGCTCTCTCAGAGAATTAGGCATAGAGTCCGTTGTAGTTTACGGCAGAGAGGATCGGCTTTCTTTACCTGTTAGGCTCGCCGATGAGGGTTTTTTTATCCCAAGAGAAGATCCCCTTGCAAGCTTTTTGGACATCGAAGCAATTGTTTCTGCCGCAAAAGAGGTGGGGGCTGATGCAGTCCATCCAGGTTACGGATTCCTATCAGAGAATGCAACATTCGCCGAGAGGCTGGCAGAGGAGGGAATAACATTCATCGGACCTTCCCCAGAATCACTTAGGCTGTTGGGGGACAAGATTGCCGCGAGAGCGTCCATGTCTAGAGCAGGTATTCCCGTGGCCAGAGGGACCGAGGAACCTGTCTCCGATCCTGATATGGCATTGGAAATCGCTTCCGAGATAGGATTCCCCATCATGATCAAGGCAGCTTCCGGAGGTGGCGGGATAGGTATGCAAGTGGTCCACGAGGAATCTGAATTTTCTTCAGCATTGAGATTGTGCCAAGGAAGGGCAGACTCAGCCTTTGGAGATAGCAGAGTTTTCATAGAAGAGTATGTTGATTCGGCCGAACACATCGAATTCCAAGTGATTGGCGATGGCAAGAATGCTATTCATCTTGGTGAGAGATTCTGTTCCATCCAACGTAGACATCAGAAAATTATCGAAGAAGGTCCTTGGCTTTCTGATGAGGAAAGAAAAGAAATTGGATCAAAAGTAATCGCTGGTGCAGAAGCAATAGGTTATCGTGGGCTTGCAACATTTGAATTTCTCAGAAATAAAAAGGGCGAATTCTACTTTATGGAAGTTAATCCGCGAGTCCAAGTAGAGCATACAGTAACAGAGATGCTAACTGGATTTGACTTAGTGTCAATGGGAATAATAGTCTGTTCGGGAGAACCTCTCCCTATTTCTCAGGACGAAGTAAACCTGAAAGGACACGCAATCCAAGCAAGAATAAATGCCGAAAGCCCAACTAGTCTAGAACCATCTCCCGGAAAGTTATGGGAATGTCATTGGCCAAATGGACATGGGATAAGAGTGGATACTCATGGCTTTACTGGATATGAAATGCCGGGAGTGTTTGATTCGCTTTTGGCTAAGATTATTGCTTGGGCACCCTCAAGAGATGAGGCAATAATTAGACTAGATTCTGCCTTGGAAGAAACTATCATTATCGGTGTCGATACCCTAATACCCCTGCATAGGGCGATTCTTGGGGAAGTAGACTTCATGGAAAGAAACATTACTACCGATTATCTCGAAAAACACAAGGGACTTTTGTCAGGAGGTGACTAATTTGAATTTAGTAATTGTAGGAAGTATGGGGTACGATGATATCGAGACTCCTTGGGCTAGTGGTTCTGACGTTCTTGGCGGTTCAGCAGTTCACGCAGGAGTATCGGCAGCATTCCATATTCCTGAGGTACCAGGGCAAGAATCTAGAATTGGCTTAGTATCCCCAGTCGGAAAAGACTTCTCAAAGGATGACCAATCAATATTGGAAGAACTAGGAATCGACTTGTCCGGAATGTCAATTCTACCTGGTAAAACATTCAGATGGTCAGGAAAGTATGAGGGATCAATGGATAATGTAGAAACAATCTCAACTGAGGTTAATGTATTAGGGGATTTCAATCCAGAAATCCCCGAGTCGTGGACATCTCCAAGGGTTCTGTTTTGCGCTAACACGCACCCAGAATCACAGATTTCAGTACTAGATCAATGTCCAGATTCAGAGATTACTGCGATTGATACTTTCATGTTATGGATTGAAACAGAGTTCGAGAAACTTTCCTTAGCCCTCAGGAAATCAGATCTAGCTATTCTGAACGAGGAAGAGATTTGTGCTATTTCAGGGGAACAAATTTTCACAAAGGCAATTACTCCAGTAATGTCTGGATCAGCACTTTATGGAGGGGTTGAGGCTGGGAGTGGCCCCAGGGGTTTGATTATCAAAAGAGGCTCTTCAGGAGTTTTTGCCCATCTTCCTTGTGGAATAATAGCACTACCGGCTTATCCAGTTAGGGATCTCATCGATCCCACCGGTTGTGGGGACTCTTTTGCCGGTGCGCTATTAGCAAATATTGCTGGAAGGAATGGGGCCCTAAATGACTTGGAATTTATGAGATCAGCAATGATTCATGCAGTCGTAACTTCTTCATTCACGATACAGGGATTGGGTTCCGATAAGCTTCGTACTCTAGAAAGAGGTATTTATCACGCTCGAATGGACCGATATCGTAGAATTGTCGGTCTTTGAGATTCATCCTAGTCTTCTTAATCCCGGTAAAGGATGGGGGTCATCCTCCGAAGATGTTGGATTCAATTGACTGAACTTCAAGGACTCAACAGAATTATCAAATAATCTAGGGAAACTCTGGTCCCCATCTGAAATCCTCCTTACTATGGAGTCTAGCTTATCTCTCGCGGTGGATGCTTCATTTCTCCCAATTGTCCCAATCCTCGAACGAACCTCAGCTTGATGATCTTGATCACTTCGAAGTCTCATGTGTTGGGTAGTTTGGAACCTCTCAGTCTCTATTTCACTATTATTAGGATGTGTAGTTTTGCCCATTCTACTCCAAGAACTTCCAGGACTGAGTAACCTTCCTAGCCAACTCGTCGAGAATCCATACTTCTTGCTTGAGCCGGAAACGATACTACTGGACATCGTCGAAGCTAGTCTGTTCAGTGCAGGATAATCGTCCAAATTTGCTGCATGATTTTCCCTGTAATCCCCTCTTTTCTTCTTAAGCTCTTGTTGAGCTCTTGCCTGCTTAACAACTCCTGCTCTGCATTCTTCCCTAACCGCATCTTCGGTAGGTGGCGGTAGAATCCGCCCAGAGAATGGGGTATCTGGCGGACCGAATTCCGCATGAGCCCTCTTAATCATTTGAGAACTAGAGAACGTCCTTTCTTGAGGGTATGATGAAGATTCTTCCACATTTGCATTGAACATACTTGTCGTTTCAGAATGTGTTTTTTCTTCGGGAATTACAGCATCAAACAAACCTCCAGGGGAGAACATATCCAAACTTTCCGTTGCTCCAGAAAGGGCTGAGTCTATTCGACTAACTCCCTCAGACACAGCTTCTTTTTCCTGATACCAAGACGGCGCTTCTCTTCCTCCCCATGCCCTCTGGTAAGCATTTTGTCTTGTCGAGGCATCTGTCTCGGAAATTCCTGTTACTGGGCCCGACTCAATCTCTACCTTTTCCGATTCGGATAGCCTATCTCCAAAGTTGAATACCCCGATTCCTTCCTTCTCTTCTAGAGAGTAATCATTTTGTCTATTGACCATAGAATTCATTGATGATTCTAGTTCCTTAGGCATTGGAAGGGTTGCTTGCCCATAACCACCATCTACTCTATGTAGAGTTTTTATGGAAGGAAAAAATTGAGGTTCAGTCTCCAGACTTTCTAGTCCAATCAAAGCCTCACCCATGGAGCTGCCGTGTCTTAGCCTATCCACTACTAAACACAGTTTCAGGAGATTTGTTTCACTTCCAGAAATCAGATGTCTACCCCCGGCCCCAGTCTCGATAGCTAAAATAGAATATCTAGAAACAAAGTTAGCAATGATCATCACCACGCCAATTGCGATCGCGAACCAACTCATCGGAGAAACAATCGTCGTAAGCCCTAGGTATACAGCAACCAATCCTAAGAAAGACACTCCCGAGGGCAAAATAGGGGCCTTTAGGTGCCTCATTCTTTCGATCGCTGCCAGATCTAACCTCACTCCCTTTCCATCAAACCTCTCTATGGTTAGCTGTCGCTCAGTTATGACTGCACAACACTTTCCCCTAGCGCCGACTAAGAAGAGGTCTCCGATTAGTTCGGAGCTCTTCTCCTTAGTCGGGCCCTTAGGCCCGGCTATTCCCATCCAGTGCTGAGTTTACAACGTGACGTATAAGCTAATTGGGCAGCACCATTACTTGGATACTATTTTCTAATGGGGAATTTTTTAGCCAAGTTACTAATTACCCATCGCTTCCCTTGCTCTATTTGCCTCATTCCATAACTCTTCTTCTTGGTCGTTATTTGGGCTGAATTGTGGGATTTCTACAGGCCTCATTGACTCGTCGATTGCAACCATAAAGAAGAATCCTGAGCAGATTTCCTCCCCCTCCCACTCTGATCTAGAAAGTCTGCAAGAAGTCACGTGAACTCCAACAGTCCGGGGAGATGTCCAAACCACTCTAGCAGTAGTTCTGATGACATCTCCTTGGAATGCCGGTCTCTTGAATTTTAGTGCATCCACTGAAACCGTTACAAATACTCTATGCGCAAACTTCGATGCGACCATTCCTGCAGCAGTGTCCATTATAGACATCAATCTACCTCCAAAAAGAGTATTCAGAGCATTGGTATGCCCCGGAAAAACCTCATTTAAGAGCTCTACTGGCTCAACTGAGTATGCTTCACTGCCAGCCATCAAATGTCTTCGGGCCTCCATCCCCCTTGAATACTACAGTGTCTAGCATCAAAAAAATGCAGTTTACCGCTGACTTCAACCGAAGGGAGATACTCGGAGCGACATGGACGTAAGCAGACTTCTAAGATCGTGGGGGCTCCTAGCCTCTGACGGTAACCACCTAATGGATATTCCAGAATTGAGATGGGAACAATCCATTTTCGAAGATCCATTGGGAGGCAAGATCGTACTTTGGCCATACCTTCCTTGTATAAGGATGCCATCTAAGATGAGGCCTAGGGAGTGGGACGGTCTAGCCTTAATTTCCTCTCTAGACGAGATATTTTCATTGAGAGAAGAGGAAAAACAGGAATTAGAAAGCCCGGGAATTCATGTAGATTCAGCGGCCGTTTCAGGAACAACTTTGGGGATGTTGGTGAGAAGTTTATCTGAACTGGATATTGAAGGCCCGTCTATCCCAGACCCTGAGAAAATTAGACTTCTAAGACATGCAGAGAATTCCAGAGGAGGAATGCCAATTTACGCGGTAGAGCCATCAATAGATGACAAACATTGGGCTGATTGGCAATCCAGATGGGCGGACGAACAGGTTAGGTTCAGAAATTTATTAGCTACTATTGGAAGAAACAGACGCTGGTCGAACGCAATGAGGGACTCAATACCAAATGTTTCGGAATCAAAATTGGTCAGTTCTGATTTAGGGGCAGCAGCTACTGTTTGTTATGCTTGGTGGAGGGAGGAATCAATTTGCCTTACCGAGGAACTAATTAGAGAAAGAGATCAAAGAATTTCATCCAGACTAAGGGGGGCATTAGCTGATATGAGAAAATCCGATTTCCAACCAAAAAACGATCACGGGCCAGTTCTACTTGTACCAGTTCAACAGGCCTCATTGCCTTCTTTAGAGAATACTCTATTTGACTGTGAACACGTGGAGGAAGTGGGGAGAGAGCAATGAATGACGAATTCGAAGTTTTAATCGAAACCCAGTCATTCAGAATCATACCATCGCAAACGATAGAGATCTCAGATGCAATCCGATACTTAGGGGCAAAAAGTAATGGCGAGTACGCCGTAATTGAAAGAGAAGATCCGAGGGCAGTAATATTAGTTGATTCAGATGGTTCAATGATTATTCATGGAATCTCCAATTTAGAGGCAGCCACGCTTATTGCCGAGGAGACACTTCTTAGGATGGGGATGTCAGAAAAGGGGCTCACCATTGCCAGGGGAGAGGTTCTGGCTAGTTTTTCTGTTGGAAGGGCAGTGTTGATCGGACTGGCCTCCGAGAGGTTCTCGGACGCGGAGCATGATATTCGATTGGATGCCCTTAGAATCAATGCAAACAGATATGGTTGTACAATACTGCTATTCAGCAATGGAAGGGGTGTTGTAATGGGGCAATCATCCAGAAAGGTAGCGGAAATGGCTGCCTCTTTCTGGATTTCTAGATTAGAAGAAGAAGGCGCATTGGCGTGAGAAAATGTTACAGAATGAGAAGTGGATCGGACCAATTATTGATCAACATATGCATTTGGACCGATCAAACAGATTCATAGACGCTATTTCTGATTTTGTTTACGCAGGTGGAACTGGTGTAATGCTAGTTCACAAACCCTCATTTTCTGAAAAACTACCTCAAAACCTTGATGGATACAGGGATGCTTATATGGACACAATTTCTATGGCGGATGAAATTAGAATGAGCTTTGAAATAGAAGTTGGAGTTATTCTGGGCCCACATCCAGTTGCCTGGGAGAAACAGATAGATGAATTAGGAATTAAACAATCTACTGAACTTCATCTGGAAGCAGTCGGTCTAGCATTAGATTTCATCGACTCGGGTCAAGCCAATTGTCTTGGAGAGGTGGGGAGGCCACACTATCCAGTTTCGGAGGATACATGGCAAAGTGCTAATGATATGCTAGAGCAAATCCTCCATATGGCTCGTTCATCTAAAACTTCAGTTCAATTACACGTAGAAGATAACGGTGAGAGAACCAATCGCGAAATCTTACAGATTTGTAAAAAATCAGGGCTTTCTCCAAAAAATGCGATCAGGCATTTCGCACCAGCAAATATCAGCTCAGATTTCACGCATGGCCTCTCAGCAACAGTCAGCATGGGAAAGAATAGTGCAGAAATTTTAGCAGAAACGTGCAATAAGACTAATTCATATTGGGGCATGGAAACTGATTTTTTGGACGATAAGACCAGACCAGGCGCCGTCCTTGGTCCAAAGACTGTCCCCAAAAGAACTGGAGAATTATGTTCACAATTGCTTTCTATTGGGTGGGGCGAGTCAGAGGTAGAGCAACTGCTCTATAACGTCCATCAGAACTGGCCCAAATCACTCTACAGCCTCTGAAGTGCTACTATTTCCAGAAGCAAATGTGAGAATAGCCCCTATCAAGAATAAGGCTAGTGATAACCCAAGAAACTGCAGCTCACCCAGGGGTATTGGCCTCCAGAACTCCTGCATAGTCATCCTCCAGAGTGGGCCGTTAATTGGAAGAAACAAAATCATCAAAATAACTCCTAGTCTCTGTCTCATCATCATATTAATCCGACCGAGCCCTTTCTTTTCAAACTCCTTGAAGACCGAATCGGTTTAGTGATGCTATAGGTTCGCCTAGCCAGAGCGCCTGTAGTGAAGGGGTTATCACAAGAGGTTTCCAACCTCTTGTCCCGGGTTCGAATCCCGGCGGGCGCACCAATAGAGATTTTTTTGAAAAATCTAACTTGGTTGAGTGAAGCATTGAAACGCATCTTTCCTTTGGATACTATATGTCAACTTCGGAGGATGTGAAACCGCAAATTTCTACCTCATTGAGCAAGGACCTTTCTGATCTAGCTGAAGAAAAACAAGTGGTTGGAAGAAAGATTTGGCGAATAGTGCCCTATGTCGCCAGATACTGGCAGAGGGCACTAGGCGGGATTTTGGCGAATGCAGGTGCTAGAGCATTTGATCTGATTCCCTTCATAGCCATTGGGATGGCAGCTGACTACTATCAGTCTGAGACATTTACAAACACCACAATTGAGAGTCTCGTGAAATTAGAACAAATTCCACATATTGGCCCTATTGACTCAGTTGAAATTGGTTTTGGTCTACTAATTTTGATTTCATTCACATTTCTGGCATTTTTTCAGGGACTGAGTAATCAATTGTGGCAATCTACCGCTTACAAGGCCCAGCATGATATCCGAATGGATGCAACACATTCTCTTTTGAACATGGAAGCATCATACTTCGAAAGTCGCCAAACCGGGAATTTAATGTCGGTCTTATCTTCGGATGTTGCGCAGCTTGAGGATATTATTTCTGATGCAAGTACCAGTATGATTAGGATTGCAATAACATTCTCTACAGCATTTGTGATTATGTTCTGGATGTCCTCTAAATTGGCCTTGATTTTATTTGCACCACTAGTGATAATCATCCCAATGGTAGTTTGGTTCTCAACCAGAGTACAGAGAAAGTATAGGAAGCAAAGGGAAAGTACTGGTGGTATAGTCGCAATCCTGGAGAATGTCCTTACTGGAATTACAGTTGTTCAGGCGTATAATGCAAAGAAATTCGAAGGCTCTAGAATTGAGGGCCAGAGTGGGGAATACAGAGATATGGCGATACAAGCAGCCTTTATCAGAAACAGATTCATTCCGGGGATTTATGTCGTCGCTGGAATATCCTTCGGATTACTGGTTTCAGCAGGTGGCTGGGTGATGGAGTCAGGAGAAATAACCGTTGGACAATTCGTAACATTTCTTCTGATTTCAACTCGAATGTCGATGCCAATGTTCATTCTTGGAATGCTGCTAAATCAATTGCAGAAGGGCGAGGCAGCCTCAAAGCGAGTTTTTGCAATAATTGATTTAGAGCCTTCAATTTACGATTCAGAGGGAGCTGTCCCGTTGGAAGATAGGATTTCATCAATTAGTTTTGAAAATGTGAAATTCGCATATCCATCTTCTGATTCCAATACCCTGAACGAGATTTCTTTCTCAGTATCTTCAGGTGGATTTCTGGGAGTAATGGGGCATACTGGTGCCGGAAAGAGTACTATTCTGAAATTAGTAGAGAGATTCTATGAACCTCAGAGCGGTAAAGTACTGGTAAATGGTAGGGATATTAATGAATTCAAGATAGAGTCTTTGAGATCAAGAATCGGATTTGTTTCACAAGACCCCTTCCTATTCTTTGGATCAATTAGGGAGAATGTCTCATACGCCCGAGATCATTCAGAAAAGGAGATTCTTGCAGCCTTAGAGGCAGCTGGGTCTTTGGATTTCATTTCGCAACTCCCGGATGGAATAGACACAATGGTGGGAGATAGGGGCGTCATGTTATCGGGAGGTCAAAGAGCGAGAATTAGTTTAGCAAGAGCTCTACTCGACGATCCAGATCTTCTGATCCTGGATGAGGCGAGCGCGTCCCTAGATGCCGAGACTGAGCTGAGAATACAAGAATCACTTTTCGACAGTTCTAATGATGGCAAGGACCGGATTACTATTGCGGTCGCCCATCGACTAGCAACGATCAGGAAAGCGGATGAAATCATAGCAATGGTGGATGGGGCTATAGTGGAAAGGGGGACTCATGACCAGTTGATTCGCAATGGAAATGTCTACTCCTCCCAATGGTCCATTCAGACTGGAGAATTGGAGACTGAGGTGGGGTAGATTTGACTGAAGACCAATTTGAATGGTCAGACGTCGAACCAGGGAGCGTCACAATTGGTTCCGACCGGAGATCAGTAATCTTCGGAGGCATGGGTCCACGTCATCAAGTGCATATTAGATATAACTTTAGAATTTCTAAGACGCCAATTGAGGCTAAGCAAGCTTCTAGGATTATCAGAGAAACATCTGCCGAGAAAGCATCTGAATCAGAATGGGAACTGGCCCACTCTAGGGGATTAATTTCAGAGGAGGAGGAGGGGGTTGAATTACTCGCAGATTCTGCAAGGAATTACTGGGGTAAAGTTTGCGATGGAAGCCCCCATTTCGGAGACAAAGGTAGCCCTAAGATTTCTAGACAATGGCAGAGGGGGAAGGCCAAGACAACCATCCTTTTTTCAGATATGCCGGATTCAGAAGCAAAGGTTAGGCTAGTAATAAGGGATGAATGTGATTGGGATGGGGGAAAACCATCCCTTCCATCAAAGGCAGACTCTTCCAGAATTCTTCTGGAAGAGGCCTTAATTTCATTATTTTTTGGAATAATTCCATCTTTTGTGTGGGCCTACTTTAATGCAAGTCCCGGATATATTATGGAAGGATGGCTGAATTTGCTGTTTGGGGGAATTTTCTTCGGAGTCTTTACTATAATTTTCTGGAGGCCAAAGCAACCTACTTGGAAGATAGAGGGTGACAAGATGGTCAGAAAAATATAGCTAAGCAGTTGGATAGGTAACGCAGTAAGGACAGAATTCACCCACCACATATTCCTCTGACTCCTGTTCTTGGACTGTCAATGGCTCTCTACACTTAAAACACATCTCAGTTTTAGACTCCTGTAGTTCATGATCCAGCGCTACCCTCTGATCGAAGACAAAACACTCCCCATTCCAATGTTCACCCCCACATTCTTCGAAATAGGCAAGAATTCCACCGTCTAGCTGTCGAACATCTTCGAAACCCGAATTTAGCATCACCGCCGATGCCTTTTCACATCTAATTCCACCAGTACAATACATTACTACTGTTTTTTCTTTATACTCTTCAGGTAAGGATTGTAATGCTCCTGGAAAATCTCTGAAGGAGGAAATTCCCAGATCAACCGCTCCTTCGAAAGATCCAATTCTGATTTCATAGTCATTCCTCGTATCTAAAACTAAAATATCTTCATCACTCTCGATAATTTTTCTGAATTCCCCTGGCGAAATCCTTTGTCCCGAGAAATCAGCTGGCCTGATTTCATCCATGCCGAGTGAGATTATCTCTCTTTTTCTTTTAACCAGCATTCGTCTGAATGGCTGATATTCGGAGAAACTTGTCTTCAATGGTATCCCCGCAAATCTAGTATCGGATTCTAGGAAATCAATGAACGACTTCACCTGTTCTTCTTTCCCGGAAAGAAAAAAGTTAATGCCGTTGGGACTCAATAAAACCGATCCTTTCAAATCTAGATGATTGCACTTCTCTAGCATTGGAGCCTGAAGATCGTCTCTATCAGGCAGATCGACGAAACGATAACCAGCAATATTTACCATCGCTCGACTCATAATCTATGCACTAGCTACTACAGTAAGAATACTGCCTTCCATATAACCATCAGGGATAATTTTGAATTGCTTTCAACTATTAGCTTCACCCTCTATCCCGGTCATCTATTTGAGAGGCAGGACTTCCTGTAATTATGCTCCATCTTGCTTTCAAAACTCCTATCCCATAATCCCAAAGAAGGAGGAATGAAACAATAGAAGAAAGGAGAATAGTAGTTACGCTTTTACTCGGTGAAGGGGCAATTGATGCTCCAATCCATGCTATGGCATTGAACAAAATTGCTAATGTGGGTAGAAGATGGGCCGCAAATCTCTCAGGCCCCAATGGAACCTCTTCAAAGGAAATATTCCAAAATTCTGGCCATGAAACTCCGCCATTCATTGCCCCCCAAAATGAAATGAAAATTGAGATTGCCACAATAGCCGGGAATGCAGAAACCAAATTATGGCTCCATCCCCACAGACTCGGGTATCTTCTCCCAGCCAAAGCCCTAACTTGTCCATAATTCCTTATTTGTTTCCTTACCCTGACCAAATCTCTTCTTCTGTGCCAAATTACTGCGCTACCATCTGACCAAAGCCTGTGTCCAGCAAGTCTGATTCTATGATCCAGCATTACGTCTTCTGCACCTATGGCACCAGAATCGAAACCTCCTACCTCAGAAAGAACAACCCTCCGATAAGCCGAATTCACTCCCGGCAACTGCTCCACTTCCTCCAACTCCCCCTTCGTCTGCCTTCCGTAATTTGTGCCAGCAGTGAGAAATCTATTGCAAAATGCTACGTCAATGGCCTTTTGCCATAGACTAGACTCATTTACAGGAGCAAAATTAGGCCCCCCTACTCCTGAGACTTCAGACTTCTCGAACCACCTCTCCAGACTCTCCACCCAATTCGGAGGTACGATGACATCATCATCAGTGAAAAAAACCAGTTCTGAATCAGTTTCTCTAATTGCTACATTGCAAGCATCCGCTCTATTACTAGAGCCTTCGTCGTCAATGAAACGAACACCCCTTCTTTCTGCAATTTCCCTACCTGGGTCATTTTCAGGCCCAACAACTACTACTTCTAAATCCTGATATGTCTGAGTCAGCAAACCATCTAACACTATTTCCAGCTCATCGGAGTTTTCCACAGTCGGAATAATTACGCATACTCTGTTAGGCACATGGTTGCCCGAGGGGAGCCCATTGATGAGTTCACGGGTCAGTCATTGACAATTCTGGGCGCCAAGAAGTAAATCCACTTCGCACCGCCCCCATTACTGACCCATGTCAGTCTGAGTGGATATTTCTCTTCAAACTCCAAGGAAACCTCATTCGTCAAACCACTTGCAAGCTTTTTAGTTAGTTCCCCCAGGTACTGAAGAGAATAAGTAGAATGTGTCGGTGCAGCACAAGTCAACTCGGTCAATTCTCCCGATTCGAATTTCACATTAACGCCCTCGCCGGCTTCAACAGTTACAGAGACGGATAACTGATTCTTATCCATACTCAAGTCAACTTCGCCACCAACAAACTTGGCCGCTCTCAGGGCTCTAGAAAGCTTCTCAGAATCAATAGTTGCCTTGGATTTGAATTCTAGACCAGGCTGATTTGGGTTGTCCATTGTACTTGTGTCAATGCCCCTAAGAATCATATGAACCTCTCCCACCCTTACATTAATTGCTCCCACAGCATCATCATAGTCCATCTCGACAAGATCACTAGGTCCAGCCAATGTCAGTAGATCACGCATCTTGCCAAGATCTAATCCAATTTCCACCGGCTCTACCTCATATGTTTCAAAGCACTCATCAGCGATAGTAGCAGAAAGAAGAGCTACATGTGAACCATCAACAACAGACACCCGTAGTCCCTTTTCGCCCCACACCAACTTAGCTTCAGTCGTCAGAACAGATAGAATATCGACAATTTCCCTCATCAGTTGCTGCTTAGCAGTTATCCTCAGCATATTATCACTTGGTCACCTTACGAATTAGGAGGCTCTTGATGCTTATTGGGAGAAAGGCCCTCAAAGCTATTGGTATTCCCTCCACCTATGGCCGCAGTCGTCGCATGTGCAAATCTTAGTTTCAGGCTCGTCCGAAGACCTAGTCTGTCTGAGCTCAACATATGCTCTGTCTCCATCACATTTGGGGCATAGATAGTCGCCCACTCTGAGGGTCCCTCTGGGGCCATCTTCTTCGACAACTTCTGTAAGATGCTTCAGAGACTTTGAGTCCGTTGTTGCAGTAGTATTGGCTAAATCAATCACTTCTCCAGTCATTGGGTCAGTGAACTCAGAACCCCGCCCATCCTGTCCAGAAAGTGGACCCTCATACCCACATTTGTAATCTGGACACTTGATCCAACCTCTATCATCAGGATATGAGAGACAACCACATTCAGGGCAGAACATCCTATCAACAACCATTCGCGCATTAACGCGGACCAAATTACGCTGAACCCGCCGACTATTCAACTATTCGTTCCCCCATCCCTGTTTTTGCGTACCGTTCAAGCCCTAAACCCTCTCCGATAAGTTGTGGAAATACACTTTGACTGGAAAATCGCCAGAGTTCTCGATGGCGATGGCAATATTATCGATGAGATTGGATGGGATGGCAAAATAGTACCATCAAGTCTGGCAAAGAGGCTATTTTTAATTCAGAAAGGTAGGATGACTCCGGAGGTCAAAACCCTATCCGAAAGATTTCCAGAAGCGGAAGTAGAAGTAATGGGGGCCTTATCTGACCCTCATTGGCCCAGTCATCAGGATCTAGCCGAAATCTATCATAGAGCAACAGTAGAACTGGCAAAGATGGGAGTCGCAGAGTCTTCTGGAGATATGGATAGGAGAATAGATATGTTGGTGTCTGCGGTTGTAGAAACCCGTGCCTCGTGGACTACATCAGAAGCAAGATGTGTTGAATGGGCTGGGATGTTCATAACTGAACTAGATTTGGATTCTCAGAGAATGGAAATACCAACGGCTTTGGCGAAATCCGACAATATCGAAGAGGCTTCAGAGATTCTTAGAGTGGCCCCGCCGAAGCACTTTCCTTCTAATCTAGAATGGGACGCCCTAAAATCACAGGCAATCTTTGTTCTCGAATGCTCGAGTATTCTGAATAAATTAGAGAGTGCAATTAGGGAGGCAGCGTCGGAATATCTGCCATCTCTCAGTGCTTTAGTGGGCCCAATATCGGCTGCAAAATTACTTTCATTAGCAGGAGGTAGAGAAAGACTGGCACGGATGCCATCCGGCTCACTCCAAGTTCTCGGGGCTCACGCAGCAATGGCAGCTCATAGAAGAGGGGCCCCTCCACCTAAACATGGTGCAATCCTATTTTCTTTGCCCCAAATAAGTCGCTCACCGAGGTGGGTGAGGGGGAAGATTGCAAGATTTTTGGCAGGAAAGGCCAGTATTGCTGTCAGAATAGACCATTTCAACGGAGTTCCTTGGGGGGAGCGAGAAATAAATCAAATAAATAGTGAAATAGACTCGATAAAAAATAGGTTTTCTAAGCCACGAAAAGGGAAGTGAAAAACTGTCCAGAAAATCAGAATCCCTGGGTTGGGGGGTAAAGAGAGAGGGCAGATCGTTGTGGACTCGAAATGCGGTCAAAGGAACTTCGGTTAGGGGTGAGAGAAGAAAGAAAGAAGGCAGGATAGAGTGGAGACTTTGGAATCCAACAAAATCAAAGGTTGCTGCTTCGATATTGAGGACAAACCAAGATCCAAGAGAAATTATACCAGATCCAGGATCAACTTGTCTATACCTCGGAGCCTCTGGAGGGGGGACAGTCAGTCATATTCATGATATCGTTTGTGGCTCCGGCAATCATCTCTCTGGCCAAGTCGTAGCGGTGGAGATTTCCCCTAGGATGACTCGTGACCTAGCTTCACTATCTGTAAATCGTTCCGGCTTGATTCCGATAATGGGGGATGCGCGAAAAACCGAAGTCATTGCTCCTTTCATTAGGAGTAAGGCAGATTGGATCCATCAGGATTTGAGTATTACGGATCAGGCTGAGACTTTCGTAAACTCAGTCATGCATTTTCTTTCCGATGATGGAATCGGACTCCTCAGTCTTAAGGCTGCCAGTGAGAGGTACTTCGATGGCGATGTCGATTCCAGATTCATGAAGGCGGAGGAAATAATCANAAGTTCCGAGTTGGTTTTAATTGAAAGGATCGATTTAAGGGGTTTGGAAGAACAACATGTTGTTTTCATCTGTAAACTAAACCAATGAATTAGAGGCCATAACTAGATACGATTATACNCCAAAAAAATAAGATAATCGCTGCCATTATGATNCCAATGATGACAGTAATCCATGAAATTACCATTGCAGCTCTAGCTACTCCGTGCTCTGGATGATCAGGATAATTCTTCGTTATTTTCAGTGATTGATAAGATAGGATAAGTGCTGGAATAGCAGTAATGATGTTACAAACAAGTAAGCCGACGATACTCAAAATCAACGCAACCACTGCGTTTGTCCCAGGAAAAATCCCTAGCTCACCCTCTTGTCCAGCATGGAGAAAAATCTGCNTCCCCTCAACCCCCTCGATGGTTGGCCTCCCATCAAAGACGGGGATTGCCCCAGGGTGCTTGGGATTTGGTTCTGATTTTACCCAATCCGGAATATCATCTGCATCCACGAAATTTCCTCTAGATATNTTTCACATAACTCTGCCGTTCATATCCAACCTGCCGAGAAAGGTAATGTCCGACAACTACTCCGGAGGTTTATGCCAGAGTTGCCAGAGGTCGAGACAGTTAGGATTGGCATGGAGATGCACCTTCTGGATAGTAGAATACTGGAAGTAGAACTTCGGAGAAATGATCTCAGATTCCCATTCCCNCCCAATTTTCGTGAATCTCTNGAGGGTAGTAAAATAATCTCCATCGACCGAAGGGCCAAGTATCTCCTCATCAGACTTGATTCTGGAAAAACGTGGCTCTGCCATCTAGGAATGAGTGGAAGGTGGACTTTGATGGGGGACGGCTTAATCAGTAGGCCAGGAAAATTTGCCAATGGGGCACCCTTGGGAACTGGAGATGGCCCCCATGACTGGGTAGTAGTTCACTTGGATAACGGAATTAAAGCAGTATATTCCGATCATCGAAGATTTGGATTCATGGACTGTTTCCAAACCTCAAATCAAGATGGGCAAAGAATGCTGAATGGAATTGGTCCTGAGCCAACTCCTGATCATCTTACTCCGAGCCTTTTGGCAGATGGCCTCCGTGGGAAGAAAACCCCAATTAAATCTGCTTTACTGGACCAACGNGTAGTAGCCGGCCTTGGGAACATATACGTCTGTGAGATTTTGTACAGATCAGGAGTATCCCCGAGAAGAAAGGCTAGCAGTGTCACAGGTAAGGCCGGAGTTTCCACAATGGTCGAGAGAATCACCTCGGCAACTCACGATGTNATAACTGAGGCCATTGATGCAGGTGGTTCAACACTTCAGGATTTCCGTGGCGTTGATGGCGATGAATCAATCGGATACTTCATCCATAACTTTCAGGTTTATGGTAGGGAAGGGGAGAAATGCCTTAGCAAGAACTGNCCAAGTACNATAAAAAGAATCNCACAGGCAAACAGATCNACATTTTACTGNCCACTTTGCCAACGTTGATGAGCTTCAATTNCNGGCNATNNGNNATAGGGGCGGGAAGTTNTGAAATCCAAGCTAGCNGTNGAATTCATAGGGACATTTTTTCTTTCCCTTACTATTTGTCTCGCTGCCGCTCATGGNTTGGCAGGAGAATTGGCCCCATTTGCTATCGGAGCCATTCTAATGGTACTGATATATTCTGGAGCNCATGTATCNGGTGCTCANTACAATCCGGNNGTGACCATTTCTATTTGGNTNAGNGGGGCCTCNGAAAAATCTGANGTTTTNCCTTATATTNTCGCACAATTATCCGGAGGGGCTTTGGCAGCCCTTGTCACTACTAACCTGATAATTACTGGCAGCTACAANCAAGAATTCCNATTGGATCCTTTTGATCCCACTAGCAGTCAGACNTCTGCCATCATGATNTGTGAGATGATATTNACCTTCGCATTAGTTTTCGTNATATTGAACGTGGCTACTTCAGAAAAAAATCAAGGGAATGGTTACTTTGGGGNAGCCATCTCCTTCGTAGTNCTTTCTGGNGCTCTAACTGTTGGCAATATNTCNCTCGCCTCATTCAATCCAGCTGTNACTACNTCCCTGATAATTCTGGGAAAGATGTCTCTAGTGGATATTTGGCTTCACTGGACTCCGCAGTTAATTGGAGGGGTTTCAGCTGCCTACTTTTTCCTATTCATTGAAGACTAGTCTAAATGCTGAGACATCTCTATCCCCTTTACAAGGGCGAGGAGCATACTATTTTTTGGGGTAGGAATGCCTAACTCCTCCCCAATCTTTACAATTTTCCCGCATAATACCTCTATCTCAGTTTTTCTCCCAGACATAAGGTCCTGAAGCATCGAAACTCTATTCTCAGAAGTAGAAATTACAACACTTTTGAGATATTCCTCATTATCTATCTTCCCTAGGTCGACTCCTAATTCTAAAGCAACTAATTCTGCTTCCCTCATTGTCGCAACAGACTGCTCCCATAGTTCGGGAATTTCTGTTAGAGCACCATTGCGAACTCCAGCTATAGCACAAACTGGATTTATTGCAACGTTTATCATAAGCTTCCTCCAAATTTCACCCTCTATATTGTAGGACCACCTCGGGGAAAGGCGAGAATCATCAAGAATTGAGATAAAATCCTTTGCGATCTCTCCCGGTTCGTCACCATCAAATCTGCCCAGCTCTATTGATCCCCTTCCTGTCCAATGAACTGATCCATCAATATCCCTCCATGCAGAGTGAGTTGTTGAACCGCCAATTACTCTATGTTTGCCGACTCTTGATGAAATTATTTCAGCATGCCCAAGGCCATTCTGAATACTTACTGCAATCCCGCTTTCCGATATCAAGTCCTCTGCAATAGATGCCAGGGATGCAGTAGAATCGGCCTTACCGCAGATGATCACAACCTCGCAACTGCCAAGAACTTCTTCGGGGAAAGGGCCATTTTCACTATCATACAATGAGTAACTTTCTCTCGGAATCATCTCTACCGAACCTTCAGGGGTAAAGAGGGTAAGTCCACTCTCTAAGAATTCATGGCTAGCCCCTCTGGAGACACATACCAGTTCTGAGTCACAATCGGTCAAACAACCCAATATGGCCCCCCCGATCGATCCAACTCCTAGTATGCCAATCTTCAATCAACAACCACCTCGAGGGCACCTTGCAGAAACATGTACCGTGATTCCGGATTCATCCGCGGTGATCCATACGGCTCTTTCTAAAGCGACTTCTCCTTTCTCCAAAATAGTAAGATTAATGCTCTCGCCGGGTCCAACTAGACTTGGAATACCGATTTCCCAAATACCTCCTAGGGGTGAGTCTCCATGTGTTTCCAGGGACAAGCCCAGTTCCTTCGTTCCGCGGTTGGTTAAGACGAATAACTCCCCACTTAATCCTCCATTCAGTGTTCCTGGTGATACGAAGACGTCGATAGAATCAGAAATCAGGTACGAATCAAAAGTCCCGTCATCACGGCAAACAGAAAGCCATCCATTAGATCCTAGACCGAGAGAGCCATTTGCCGTCTGATTTCCTGCTAATCTAAATGATGTAAAGTTTGACATCTCCACAGACCAGTTTGTATCTGTATCAATTTGTGCAGAAACATCACTTGACGGGCAATAGGGACTTCCAACATCTGCGTGAAATAAAACATCGCCACTTTCTGCAAATCCTTGGGGAAATGGCCAAGAACCATTCTCTACACTAATTTGTGGCATTGATCCGTCTATTGCTAAATCCCAAGGTCCAAGTGTGGAATTATTCCTAACTAGATTCATTTCTGGCCCCATTACTCTCCCTTGCTCATCGAAAGTCAAAGAACTCTGTATGGCTCCTTTTTGGCCTTGGAGACATACGTCTTGAACCCCAAAGCTAAGATTGCTGGAATTCTCCATATTCCAGTATGGGTCATCAACAATTATGGAACCACCACCTTCCTTTAGACGAAATTCGCTGCAGATTAACGCCGGGTCTTCTTGAATAATTCTCCATAATGGTTCGATTGGCCCCTCGTAGGAAGAATTTGATAATATAATCAAATGCTCTAATTCAAAACCCGAGATTTCGACGAAAATTCTCAGGTGATGGGTGAGGGGGAATTCGCCTGGAACCAGAATATTGAGAGAAATCTCTCCAGGATTGATTTGAGTGATATTTGAGAATCTACAGGCCCCTTCAATCTCTGAGCATGAATCGCTAATCGACCAATCACTTGCCTTGGGCCCTTCTATTCTATATTGAATCCAACCTGATATGGGAGTCGCTCCATCGGGCTCGATACTCAATACTACCGTATTCTCATCCCCCGGTGATACTTCCAATCCACTTATCCAATCGTCTGTCGATATGCCAGATTCGAAATCCGTCATTTCGTATGATGGAATGGACCCGGGTAGTCCTGCAACCAATATCACTCCAACTATTGCCATAAGTCTACTTCTTACGCCTTCTTCCAAACCGACAAACTCATCCAGAATAACCGGTTGTGAATAATTATCTGGATTGAATCTCTGCCATGCTGCAATAAATGCTAGAAAAATCCATGGGCTCCATTGAGCTGTAGCAAAAATAACTACCATTGCCAGAAGAACAACTACGAATATCGATGTCTGCAACCTCCCATCTCTCATTTCCGATGGACCCAATATCGAATGCAGCATCCTGTCTCCCGGTAAACCGGGGATTGGCAACATTAGCGCCCAGCTAATTATGGATAGGCCAATCCCTGCAATTCCGATTGGGTGTAACCATTGGAGCCTGATATCTAACTCTTCACCCATCCACGAATCAAGTAATGCATTTGTCAGAAAACTAGTCTGAAAAACAGTGGGGGAGCCATCAAGGTTAGGAGGACTGCTAGGAGTCATCATCACTCCAATAACAGTCAGTAAACTTCCTGATAGAAAGAGTACGAATGGCACTACCACCTCAATATAGCCAAGAGCCCTCCTATCTGGCATTGGAATCATATCGGGCTTTCTCTGCCCAATCGCGCCAACTATTCCGAATGACCACCACGCGGGAATCGGCAAAACAATCGGAGAAATATGTCCAACTTCAATATTGAACCGTCTTGCAACATATATTCTTGAGGTACTTGCAATTAGAAGACTCGATGCTATTGGTACGGCGAAATAGAAAATAGATTGCCAAAAAGCCCCAACGTTCAGGGGATTACTTCCATGCCCATATTCATTTATCCAATGCGATCCTACAATTGCTAAGAAGCTGAACATTACCGCCCAAAGAGCAATTTGCTGAAACCTTCCGAGCACCTCTTCTCCTGGAGGGAGTAGTGATATAGTCAATATCGGGGGATTTTTCTGTTCAAGTGAGCCAACCATGCCCATTGATTTCAAATGCCCATTTAGCATAGACAATTGTTGGCTAACCCCATCATCGATTCCATCAACTTCCCAAGAGTTTGGGAATGGACCTTCATTTCCCAATAGGAAGTACCTAGAGGCGATGACTTCTACCTGTTCTCTAGTGCCCCAGGTCTCACTATCGATCACAATTTGGTCCGTCATGCGCTAATGCCTCCGGACCAATCCCGAGGGAGGTGGGATTTGACCCCTCGTCTTTCAAATCTCACTTATTTTTGAAGCGCTTGAGGCGAAAAGTCTCCTCTCTCTCCATTTCTTCAAGCCGCAATTGAATGAAAGTCTGAGCTTCTTCCATTTCTGGAATGACCTTGAACTCCAGAGCATTGACTCTTCTCTTAGTAGCCTCAATCTCCTCCAGAAGCCTCTTGAGCGTAGCTTCCATCTCCGCTGCTTTGACTACTTTCTCAACAAGGAGCGAGTATGCATCAGCCGACTCATCAATGTAGGGGGAGCCTCCAACCATCCCAAGCCCTCTATCTTCCGAGGACAACTTCAAATTTTGTCCTTCAACCTTGGGAACAACTACTCCCATGATGTTCCTCTTTGAAACTTGGACCTCTGGGTGTTTGGAAGATGCAATTGCCGCGCTCTTAACTGCCAACCCCCCCTCTATGGACGATGCAAGATTGATTGATTGCAAAGCATCTCTGTATGTTACTACCAACTCTTCTCTGGCCTGAATCATTTCCGATAGTAGAGTTCGAAACTCATGAAAAAGCCCATCTCTCTTCATCTTCAATAGATTATAACCGCTTGAAGTTTGCTTAATTCGACGCTTTAGATTGATCAACTCAGATCTCGTCGGTTTGATATCAAGTGCCATAAAATCGCGCCCTATTCAACTATCTTTCTTATCTTCTGGATGGTACTTGTCTATCCATTTTTGATCCAGTCTCACGAGATACTTTGTATCTATGTTTGATAGTAGGTTCCAGGCCAAGTCAAGCGTTCCCTCTTGGATAGACCTGTCTTCGTCTCTGCTCTGCCTCAGGAACTGATCTTCAAATATATCTGCAAATTTCAGCAGCTGAAGATCCCTTTCGTTTAGAGCGTCTTCTCCAACTATGGCCACAAGACCCCTCAATTCTCTACCTTGGGCATATGCCGCATATAGCTGATCAGAAACTGATTTGTGATCTTCTCTGGTCTTTCCAGGCCCAATTCCGGCATTCATAAGCCTACTTAGTGATGGAAGAACATTTATTGGAGGGTAGATTCCTTTCTGGTGTAATTCTCTGGAAATCACAATCTGCCCTTCAGTAATATAACCAGACAAATCAGGAATCGGATGAGTTATGTCATCCCCTGGCATGGTCAGAATAGGGAATTGGGTGATTGACCCCTTCTTACCTTTCACCAAACCAGCCCTTTCGTAGAGCATAGCGAGATCGGTGTACATGTACCCAGGATAACCCCTTCTCCCTGGAACTTCTTCCCTGGCTGCTCCGATCTGCCTTAGGGACTCACAGTAATTAGTCATGTCAGTGTAGATGACCAGAACGTGATAGTCATGCTCGAAGGCGAGGTATTCCGCGGCAGTTAGAGCCAATCTCGGGGTAATCAATCTCTCCACAGCCGGATCATCAGCAAGATTTACGAAAAGTGCTGCATTTTCTAGCGCACCAGTTCTTTCAAGATCGTGAACGAAGAAGTTGTATTCCTCTGCAGTGATTCCCATAGCGCAGAAAACAACTACGAAATCGTCATCGCTACCGACTAGCTTAGCCTGTCTAGCGATCTGTAAAGCAATGTCATTATGGGGCAATCCACTGGCACTGAAGATTGGCAACTTCTGCCCACGAACCAGAGAAGTGCAGGCATCAATTGCCGAAATCCCAGTCTGAATGAAAGATTCAGGACTCTGTCTTGAGTATGGGTTTATTGCTGCTCCGATGATATCCGCCATCTCATCTGCTACTATTTCCGGCCCACCGTCTCTAGGCCTTCCAGCCCCGTCTAGGATTCTACCAATCAATCCTTTACTAACTGGCAATTTGAAAACATCACCAAGGAATTTAACTCCAGTCTGCCTATCTACGGATGCAGTTCCCTCGAAGACCTGTACGATCACCTGTTCATCTGATGTGTCCAGTACCTGTCCATTCTTCATCGATCCATCGCTAAGCCTCAGTTGCACAATCTCCCCGTAGGAAACAGGCTCAGTCTTATTTAGGAACACCAATGGCCCCTTCACGTCTGTAATAGTTCTGTACTCTTTTCCACTCATTGTATCACCTCAGTTTGCCTCCATACTAGCAGAGATTTGCTTGTTCATTTCCGATACCAGCTCCTCTATCTTCCCATCGTATCCCTTCTCGAATCTGCCTCTCATAAGGTCAGTTCTTGCAGGAACGTTCACTACATCTTCCAACTGGGAACCTCCTGCAATAGCTTTCTTAGCCTCTTCTTGGAAGGAAAGAATAGCTCTGGCCATATCGTACTGAAGCTTCAGGTCGCTAAATGTATCGACATCATGGAAAGCATTCTGTTGAAGGAAGAACTCCCTGATCATTCTAGCAACTTCTAGAGTTAGCTGCTGATCTATTGGTAGGGCATCAGATCCGACTAGCTGAACAATTTCTTGTAGCTCAGCCTCTACTTGCAGCAGAGTACTGATTTCTGTCCTCACCTCAGGAAAATCCGAAGCAATGTTGTCACGATACCATTGATCAAGAGCCTGAGGGTAGAGGCTGTACGAGCTCAACCAGTTGATGGCTGGGAAATGCCTCTGGCGAGCTAGTCCTGCATCCAACCCCCAGAAGACCTTTACTATCCGCAGTGTCCCTTGGCTGACGGGTTCTGAGATGTCTCCCCCAGGTGGGGAAACAGCTCCAATAACTGAAACTGAACCATCTTCGCCGGATAGAGTTTGAACTCTACCAGCACGCTCATAGAATTCGGCAAGCCTACTGGATAGGTAAGCAGGATATCCCTCCTCCCCTGGCATCTCCTCTAGCCTGGAAGAAATCTCCCTCATTGCTTCTGCCCATCTACTCGTGGAATCCGCCATCAATGCGACGTTATACCCCATATCTCTGAAATATTCAGCTATTGTTATCCCAGTATAAACAGAAGCTTCTCTCGCTGCTACCGGCATATTCGATGTATTTGCAATCATTACAGTTCTGTTCATCAGGGGCTTATTTGTATTAGGATCAATCAAATGGGGGAACTCATCTAGAACTTCAGTCATCTCATTTCCTCTTTCTCCACAACCAATGTATACCACGATTTGTGCGTCAGACCACTTTGCTAATTGTTGCTGAGTAACCGTCTTGCCTGAACCGAACGGGCCTGGAATTCCCGCTGTGCCCCCCTTGGCTAAGGGGAAAAGGAAGTCAAGAATCCTCTGGCCAGTCATCAGAGGAACATCAGGCGCGTACTTCTGAACGAATGGTCTAGGGTGTCTAACAGGCCACTCTTGCATCATTGCAATCTCTGAACCATCTTCGAGCTTACAAACCGTCTGAGTGATATCAAATGACCCGTTTTCAATACTTTTTACGACGCCACTCTTGCCCGGAGGTACCATTACTCGATGCTCGATAGTTTCGGTTTCCTGTACTATCCCGATTATATCTCCTGCTGAAACTTCGTCTCCGGGACTAACCTTAGGTTTGAATTCCCACTTCTTTTTCAAATCAAGACCATCTGCATCAACGCCTCTTGTAATGAAAACCCCCATGGTCTCTTCCAGTTTTGGAAGAGGCCTCTGAATTCCATCGTAGATTTGTGTCAGAAGTCCAGGTCCAAGTTGGACAGACAAAGTCTGACCCGTCCTTATTACTGGCTCACCAGGTTTGATCCCAGATGTCTCTTCATAGACCTGAATCACAGATTGGTCTCCATGCAGTTCGATTACTTCTCCCATCAATCCTTCATTCCCTACTCTTACCACCTCATACATTCGTGGCGCTATCCCTATCGCCGTCACAACTGGTCCGGAAATCCGGTATATCACTCCATTTTCTTTGCTCATTTTTTTTCACTTCCATTATTTTTGAATCTTATTTCCAAAGGTCAACACCGAGTGCTGACTTGATGGACTCTCGGAGTGTGTTGTCCTCCTCTGTCCCAATGCCCAGAACTGTGGGCGTCACGCTCTCCGATAGCTGCACTCTGAGCCTCTCGGGTAGCCTCACTAGGTCGAAGTTGTCTACTACGACTACTCCTATTTCATCCTGGTTGAGTAGAGCTCGGAGAGTCTCCGCTAGCTCTTCGTCATCGGATGGATTGTACAGGTTTTCCACACCTGCAAGCTGGAACCCTAGTGTGAATTCCAACTGTCCTACTATTGCTATTTCCATTCTAAAACCTCAGTAGTCCATGTGTGCCTCTAGTACCTCATTGGGCAGTCCCACCGCCTTTCCGCGCACTAGTAATCTCAAGTTCCTGACTTCCAGCGCCTTCTGCTCAATGTAGTATATGATGGGAAAGGCGGAAATAGGGCTGAGATGGGAGAACCTCTTCAATACAGCATGCCTCTGATGAGAGAGAAGCTCTGCATATGGATCTAGACTTCCTATCTTCTGAGACTCTGCCTTAGCTTCGTCGAAGCCATTGTCATCGAAAGAGCTGCTTCTTCGGAGGGTCTCAATCAGCTCTTCATCACTTTCAGCTTGGCATGCCTGCTTCATGGTGGCTTGGTCAATCTTACCACCTGGGATGACAATCTCCTGCCTCTTATCCGTTGGCATATCCATCCTTATTGATCTGAATTGGTTTATCACATTCCTGTGGTCTATCTCCATCCTTAGATACTTCAGAAGGCGCGGACCACCGTCTCTCCCCTTAACGGCTCTCAAGGCTTCGGAGAAGTACTGCATGTCCAAGGCGTTCTCCATAGACTCAAGTGACGGCTCCCCTTCTAATTTCGACAAAGTTTGCCCCCAAGGGGTGCCGGACATCGCTTCCACGGCTTCCTGAAGCCCCTCGGTACTCCTGACGATGTTCAGCCATGGGGCGTTCCGTGGGTTCTCTGCAGGGAGAATTTGACTCTCGATGATTTCATCTGAAGCGCCACCATTGACAGCTCTTAGAACTGTCTTAGCCTTCTCATAATCGAACCTCTCAACATATATGCCAACCAATGACTTCAGCTTTCCTTGACAGAATCTGAGTACCTCTGCTAGGTCATTGTCCATATTGTGGAATAAGGCAGCCTCGATTGCATCTGCACCGCTCATCCTCGAAGCGTACAAGTCCATCTCTGCTCTGTAACCCATCTCTCCAATACTTGCTCCAATGGAGTCAGGTCCCTGTTGGACGAGCTGCCGCATCCTTGTATTATCTATCAATGATGACTTTCGTGCCTTGGCCCTCGCTGACGCATTGTAGACATTTGATCTGCCACTCTGCGCCCTCACCATCTTTGTCACCTCACTCGTTGAAAAGTATCCTGTTTATATCGCCCAGACTTCTCTTCCATGCCTGTTCCAGCATTAGATCGAACCTGTAGTCCAGCATCGTGGAGCCGTCCTTTGATTCTAGGACGAATCCCCCCAATCCACCTATGTCTTCCCCAAGTTTGAATTCACTCTTTGATAGGGTGCCCCTATCTATTTTCACGGGCCTCATGATCATGTCCTTCTTCATCCCTGAGGCTTCCTTGACAAGCGAGTCCAGAATTTTCTTCCTACCTTCCATATTCGATGAACCAACCTCTTCCTTGGCGGTATGCCAGGTCGCCTCCAGCTCTTCCCTTCTGGCAATAAGTGCCCTTTTCTGGTTAGCCTGCCTTGCGGATGCTACTACTTCGACAGAAATCTGCTGACTTTCCTTCTCTGCCCTACTGGAGGCATTTAATGACGTCAGATCTGCCTCACTTTTCGCTTCGTCTTCAATCCTCTTGGCCTCTGCTTTGGCATTATGGATTATGGCTTCAGCTTCCGCTCTTGCTTGTTTAGTAATCTCGTCTGCTAGCGTGTCAAGAGACATCTTCTATCCTCCTAAAGATATTTTTTTTGCCTGCCTACTCACAGCAGGAATATCGCTAGGAAGCCGAATAGTACGATTGTCTCTGGTAGTGCGGTGAAGATTAGTCCATATGTGAACTTCTTTTCATCTTCTGCAATCATTCCAACTGCTGCTGCACCTATTGGCCCCTGGCTAAGCCCAGTCCCGATTCCTGCAAGGCCCAGAGCTAGTCCGGCCCCGATCATCTTGTACGCTGCTTCTGTGCTGCTGTTGTCTGCCGCCTCTTGGGCTTGCACCCCGCTAGCCACCATTATCAGGGCTAGCAGAACCATCAACATGCTCATTCCTCTCATCATTTTTTTGTTATTCATTTTTTTACCTCCATTTTGTCAAGCAATATGCTTGGAATCTAATAATCTCCCTCCACGAACTTTGATTTTGTGCCAAAGGGATCGAACGCTTCGCCGCTAGAGTCGTAGTATTGCCTCATCCACTCCACGAAGTGTAGCCTAGCTGCGTGAATGTTAGGACTGAAAAGTCCGAGAACGAGAGCGAAGGTCTGACCTAGAATCCATCCGAATAGAAGCAAAAGGGCAATCGCCGGCTCTCCGAAATCTATCTCCGTGTACAACTTCTTATTGGCTGTCTCTGCGATCTTTACTCCGACAGCCCCAACGGCAAATAGTCTAACGTAGGATATGACTGAGGGCATCATTCCAACTGCCTCTATTGGGGCCAATCCCACGTTGATTGGGAATGGGACTCCGTGGTATTTGTACAGGGTCCACATAAGCATCAGTACTGAAGTTCCTGCTAGGCCCGCGCCGAAAATCTGCATATCCTCGCTTCCCGGGCCAATGAAGGAGTAACCGAATAGGAACCCACCTATTACTAGAAGCATCCATGTCCCCTTCTCGAAGAACGCGCAGATCAAACCAAATCCTCCGTGTCCGTTTCCATACAGGAGAATATCCCTGAACCCTATTGATAATCCTATGAGGATGTGTATTACTCCTAGGTATATGGTTAGGAGTATCAGATGCTCAAGGTTTCCGCCATTATCTACGAGTGCAACACGGTGGAAAGGGAATGCTAGAGTTGTGCTGAATGGCCCCTCAAGAACATAATGGATCCTTCCATCGTTCGGATATAAAGAAGTCATCCATGATGCCCATGATGGTATGTCATAGGCATCCTTGAAACAATGCCCATTTTGCCAAACGTAGCTACAAGCTTCCGCAGACTTATACTTGGTTTCGATGTGCGGAAGAAATTCGAAACCAGCAAACTCTCCATAGATATAACCGAAGATGACTGTAGCGGACCCGATGTATGTGAGGAACTTCCCCCCTAGCATCATCATTTCGTTAGTCCCAGATCTCGTAATTAGGAGGACTCCCAAAGCAATCGTTGCCAACCCATATGCCATATCCCCTAGCATCATTCCGAAGAATAGTGGATAGGAAAACAACATGAAGACTGTAGGATCAATTCTGCCATAGGCCGGTCTACCAACTGCGTCCGTGAGCAGCTCCATCGGCCTGCTTGATGTCCTCTCCTGATATGCTATAGGTGGCATCTGCTGTTCGTGATGGTGGTCAGAATGGCCATGCCCACCTCCGCCAGCTTCCATCTCGAAAGGAGTAATGTCAACATGTAGGCAGGAGTCCATCAATGCCTTAGTTACTTCATCTGACCTTCTCATCTGAAGCCAACCGTCAATGACAAATGCATGATCGGATACTGCAACCTTCACAGGGGCAGTGAGGATTTCATGGTCCCTTTCCAAGACTTCTAGACCACATACGAGCATCGATCCATTCGCTGAAGACCACGAATCAAGCTCTCCCTCAAGACGTAATTTCTCATTAATCGTACTCTCCTTCTTACCTCTTATCTGAGATAGTAGCTCCGAGACAGATCCGCTTCCTGGAGGGACGGGGCTCTGTTGGAAACCCGCAGCTTCAAGAGCAGCATCAGCCTCCTTTGAATCCTCGTTTCGCAAGAAAATAGCTATCATCCCATCCTGTTTTTTGGAAACAAGAATTAGTCCCTTTGAAGCAGCATTATTGGCTGCTTCAATATCATCAACTCTACCAACGAAAGCTGTGATCGAGTCGAATCCAGAAAGCAGTTCTAGGTCTATGCCGAGAGGTTCTAGCTCTGCCAGAGAATGCTCTTGCTCCTCAAGTGACCCAATCTCCGTTTCTAAATCTGAAATCTTGGAGCTTAAATCTAGGGCCTTTTCGATTTCTTGCTGAAGGCCTCCTTCGAGTTTGTTTCTGACTTCTGAAGCCTTCAGTGGTTTGGATGGGGGTGATACACTGACGACAGATTTGGCCGCCCGCGCCTTCACCAAATCCCTTCCAACATCTTCCGACTTCTCTCCCGGAATGCCCAATGAGAAGCCTTCTTCGGAGTCGTCATAATCTACTATGTGCAGTGCCTCTAGCTCGGCAAGCTTGTCGATAGCATCCGAAAGCCTATTTTTGGACCCAGCAGCCACAAGCCTCCCCATCTGAAGTGTATGGACTTGCGACATCTGAATTCCCTTTCTAAGACCTAAATGCTTCCAGAACAGCCTTCACAGCCGCTCCCCTACTTCCCTCTCCATCATCGTGAATGGACCCGATAGCCGAGTCACCTTCCTTCACGACCTTAGCCGCCTCTCCCTCTGCTGCGCTTCTTGCATCAGAGATTATGCTCTGAGAGCTGGATTCGGAGTCTGACTTCCCCGCCTGAAGTATTTCTGTCGCCGTTAACCTAGCTTTTGATATGATTTCCGAGGCTTCAGATTCTGCTTTGGCTAACGTCTCCTTGGCCTCAGTTTCTGCTTGCCTAATCGCACGAAGAACTTCTTCTCTTCCCATTTTATGCACCTACGGTGCAACGCGAAAGTTGAGGAGTTTATGATGATACCCACCAGACCTCCACTATTATACGATCAATTCAGTATTTCTCCTAGAACGGTCCAAATACGGGCCTGCATTGGGCGTACCATGGATGTCCATGGTATGGAGGATGAGGAATGGGACGAACTCCAGAGGAACCTCAAGGCCACCATTCCGGTATATGATAGGATAAATCGATTTGCCACGTTGGGCCAAGTTTCAAGATGGAGGGGGAAGGTAAGAAAGATGCTCCCAGAGGGAAGAGTTCTGGAAATTGGTTGTGGGCCCGGTAGCTTCGCAGAGGAACTGATAGGGCGAGACCTTGTGTGCCTAGATCCAATTCCTGAGATGCTCGTGACTGCCGAGGAGAGGGTAAATTTTGCTAGAGCATCAAGGGGGGAGGAACCGGCTCAGTTCGTCAAAGGGACAGCTGAAAATTTACCTTTTGAGGACGATTATTTCGATGCAGTATGTACTCTTTTTTCCTTTAGAGACTGGTTTGACAAGAGAGCTGGCCTCGAAGAGGCGCGGAGGGTGCTAAAACCAGGATCCCCACTAGTAATTATTGAACCTGCAAAGCTCAACTCAATCCATGGTTTCCTTGGAGTAATTTGGATGAGGTACTGGGTCGCTGCATATGCAAGAATAGTCTGCGGAGTGAAAGATCACCCATGGAAGTGGCTCACAAAGACTTACTCAGAGTTTGGAACCACTAGGGACTACATGAACATGCTCAGAGAGACCGGTTTTAATGATGTAACATCCAGATTAATTTTCCCTGGTATGGCCACCATCTGGCACGCCAAGGCACCCTAGAACAGCCAGAACATATTCCTACAGGTTATTGCTCTCCAGATGAATCCCTTGGTAAGTCGATTAAATGAGAGATTCAGCGCCCAGTCTGGGAGTCTGAACATCACGCTTCCCAATGTGAAAGCTCTCTTTGAGTTCCTCATAACATTCCCCATCTGATTCTCCCATCTCTTCTCATAGTCTGATAAATCGATCCCCCCATTAATATGCTCAGAAATGACTTGACCTGCAATCCTACCCCCAATCATTGCTATTGTAATTCCCGCACCATTGGAAGGCAGAACCATCCCCGCTGCATCACCTACCAATAAGTGGTTATTTTTCACGAAGGTCTTGATAGTTCCAGACATAGGTAGAGATCCAGCCCCTCTGAAGGTCACCTCTCCATCGTAATTTGAAATGAAATCCTTCGAGAACTTATTCAGACTCCTACCACCCGCAAGCTTTCTCTGAATTCCNACNCCTATATTTGATCCAGACTCTTTNGGGAAAACCCAGGCATAACCCCCTGGGGCAACTGAGCCNAAGTGAAGCTCAAGTGCATCAGTGTGAAGACCTTCNTTAAGNACGAATTTCACTGGAATGTTTAGCGACCTTTCTCNCCAGTGNCCCTTNCTTANNGGGTCATTNTGCCCTCCCGCACCTACAATNACCTTCCCGCGTAGTTTTGTTCCGTCCNTTAGAAAAACATACTCTCCATCTACATTAACCACTCTTTTTCCCAATTGATATTCTGCACCATACTCCATTGCGAGCTCAACCAATGCAGAATCATGAGCAACTCTGTCCAGAACGATGCCTTCGAATTTGTAATCAAGGCCTTTTCCGTTAGGCTTCACAATCCTCATCTTACTCATTTTTCTCGAAATAGCCGAGTCCGGGGTTCTGAATAGATCGTCCATATCGGGCACATTTGGACAAAGCCTCCTCATCTCTTCGTTAGTCGGAACAAGCTCTCCACACTGGAGAGGGCTTCCGATTGGATCCCTACCGTCAATAACCAGTACACTAAGTCCGCCTTCTGCTGCATATCTCGCTACGGTACTGCCCGCAGGCCCCCCTCCAATAATTATGGCATCCCAATACCTCTCATCAGGCACTTCTATACCTCCATCTAGGCAGTCCTTGACTTCGAAATCATTGCTATTTCCTTCAGAAGCTCCTTTGCTTCAGAATCGTGCAGAGGCTCAAGGAAGTCCAAGCTCCTCTGTACATGGTTAGAAATAAGAATCTTAGAATATTCGAAGGATCCAGCTCTTTCAAGTAAATCGCAAAGCTCACTCAGTCTGTCATTACTGAAGTTTCTTAGAACATCCCTGAGCTGGCTCCTTTCCGGGCCATGGAGCATAGTTAGTGCGTAAATTATTGGCAACGTCATTTTTCCTTCATGAACATCGGTACCCCTGGGCTTTCCTATGGTTTCGTCCCCTATTAGATCAAGAAGATCATCAACCAGTTGGAAGGCTCTTCCCAATTCCATCCCATAACCCCATAGTGCCTGAATCTTCTCTTCCGCGGCAGAGGCGACCATCGCAGCACTTGAACAACCAGATGCGAAGGGTCTCGCTGTTTTCCCATCGATTATTTCGTAATAGTCTTCAGGACTCGTACTTAGGTCGTTTATGTGGTGGAATTGAAGTATCTCTCCCGATGCGATTCCCGCGCAAGATTCTCTGACCTGGCCGACGATCCTCTCCTCGTATTTGGCCCCTAGTTCGAATCCCAGTGAGAATAGGTAGTCCCCAGTAATTATCGCGTGAGCCATCCCGTAGGAGGAATGAATTGTTGGCTTCCCTCTTCGCATCTTTGACTGATCGTAGACATCATCATGCACCAGGGTGGCAGTGTGTATCAATTCTGCAGAAAGTGCAAGATCCATGCACTCGCCCACATCAGATCCTCCCGAAGCACTGTATGCTAGAATGGATAACATCGGCCTGTATCTTTTCCCTCCGCCCATTAGGACTTCTCTGGCTATTGACATAACGGGTTTATCGATTTTGGAGGCCATTTTGGATAGAACTAATTGTTCGATGTTCTCCTCAACCATATTCTTGAATGAATCGAGGCTCATAGAATCCGAGTTTACGGCATCCATGCTGTTTGGCCGAGGGGTCGCATATATCAACAGGTGCGCACGCCGTTCGCATGTGGCACAAGGCGTGCCTCCCCCTTGTAGGTGGATGCGATGGAAAACCTGTTAGAAGTGGGTGCAATGGATTCTCCAACATCCAATATCAGATCTACTCTCGCTGCCCACTTCGAGCCAAATGGGTCGGATGATTTGGAAATATCCGTGTCAGGCGTGGTAGATTTCGAGTCAGGTATAAACTCCCTAGCTAGTGGTTCTCTGGACCTATTGGCAGTCCCGGCAATTGAGACAATCGGAAGAATCCAGGAAATAGGGGGGCTGGGATGTCAGATTATCGGTGCTAGGGTACCACGGAGGCCTAGTGAGGTCCTTGTATCCCCGGATAAGCTACTTTATCAGCCAAAGTCCGCAATCATTGTTTCAGACTCTGATCTAGTCAGAAGGCAAATTCTCAGAGCAAGACCGGATATTCTGGCCGTATCATCAGAGATGATTCCAGATGTTGATCAGGACATCCATAGATCGACAAATCAGACGAAATTAACTAGGTTGTCAGATTTGTTGCAGACTGGTAAAATCAATGGGTTCGTTATCTCTAGGGCTGAGTATGACAATTCTAATCAGACCGAGAGGAGACACGCTCTTCTGCCATTCCCCAAAGAGAGGGGCGACCCTCACTTTCTGCCAAAGCCATATGCTGACTTGGTCGCCATTTTGTCCAGACAAGGGTTCCCTTCGACCCTCGCAGAGAAGGTGACTGAGCCAGAGGGAAATACGGTCTTATGGGTCCAGAGCAGGGTCCTAGGGGAAGTTGACGAATATTTCCATGATAAATTGGGCATCCAAGTCAGACACAGACAAGTAGGCTCATTACTTAGGCAGGCCGAAGACTATCGAGACATTATTCTGGAGCAGGCGTGTCACAACCCAGACGGCGATATTATCGAGGAAGAGGTCAGGGTCGAAATCAGGATGGAGTTAATTTCAGAGGATGGCAGCAGGACGATTGCTATGGACAGATTGGTAATATTGAGTGAATATCAGTATGCGGTCATTGGCCTTCTAAGGGACTGGAAAACTTTGATGGCTCAGTCTTCCAGTACTGTGCCCAAGGACCATCCCACGGATGATGAGGCCCCTCCATTTCTTTCGATTTGAATAAATCAGAACCGCTATTTGATTTATCTTCCAAATACGCATTTTGACAGAATTATCGGGGCAACCGATAACTAATCAGTCATCTCGAGCGGGAGTTATGATCGGGGCGGATTACGATTTGCTCAACTCAATTTACACTGAAAGGTTACAGGATCTGAGAAGAAGGGCCGAAAAAGTTGGAATTGCAAAGTCTGGATCTGTGGAGGTACTGAGGGCTAGACTGATTTGCGAGGAAGTACTCAAAGAACTGGACCTCTCATGGGAGGGGATTCAATCATTCTCACACAAGGAAATGGGACAGATTTTGAAAGTTTTCGGGATCAAATCTTCAGGTTCGCACAAGGAAAGGAGACAGCGCCTATGGTTGCATTTGAATTATGACTCTAGGAGAATGACAATCGAGAATCTTGCTGAGATGGGAAGAGAAGAGTTGCATCATCTATGTCTTAATTTGGAACTGGATTTAACAGGAAATCGTACAGTCTTGATGGGACGTGTTGCCGGTGTTTTAACTAGTCAAATTAATGGCTGGGGCAGAATTAAGAGAAGCCTTAGAAGAAATGGGATTCAGAATCCAACATTCGAAGAAAATGTGCCCGATGGGGGTCCGATAATAGGTGACAGTTTATTGCCAAGTTTTGAAGTCAGTGATGAGTCATTCCAACAACCTCCATCCAAGGCAACTCTCGAGGATGCCAGCGATTCTATTGTCATCGGATTAGACAAACAGTCCGATAATGTCCAAGGAGATTTGCTCACAATTCAAGCAAGAGTGGAAGAATTGGATCGCATGGTGGGAACCATTCTGAGAGGACATGGTGGACATTGGGGGGATTCTGAGAAGGATTTACTACTTCGTCTAGCCGCAAGAAGGGGGTGGCCGATTAAGGAGAAATTTGTCCAGCATCGCATAACAATTGTAGGAACCAATATCGCTGAGATGAAAGGTGCAAATATGACGGAGCGGGGCTATGGTGAAGGCATATCTGAGAAATCAGAATCTGTAATCAGTAGAATTAGATCAAAGATTACATCCGGTAGAAAGAAACTAGATTAGCTAACTCTCGACTAGAGAGAAATATCCAAATCTAGGTTCTGAAATCTCCATACTTGAATCCCGTAGATCCACTATCGCATCCTCTGATTCTTCTCTCGATGAACCTGCTGAAATACAAGCACTAACTAGGGAGTCATAGTCCACCATTTCCCCACTATTGGAAGAAAGGACTCTGAGTATTATCTCTCTTGCATCAGAAGCCTCCACAGATTCTTCAGCAGATTCTGTTCTAAGCTCATTTCTAGTATTCGATGATTCTTCCTTAGATGGAGTAAATATTTCCATCCCCCCTTCCAATTTGCCTGTTACACTAGACAAGGCCTTCAGAACCCATAACTTGTACGATTCGATATCAAAATCGGAGTAATGCTCTTTGGACTTGATTAAACCATCTATTAGATCATCAGGAACGCCCGCTTCGCTAATTGAAACCTCATCCGAATTCAAACCCTCAGCTCTTGAATAAGCATCCAGTCTTCTGAGTGTCGAATCCGCGGTTTCAACCATCCATGATCTGTAAGTTTCCTGATTCACTTCAGTGAAAATCTCAGCTCTTATGGATGTGAAGATCCCTCCTTCCTCTGATTCGGTGTGTTTTGCTCTACCTACAATCGAAACAAGTATCGAATCTCCCGACTCAAATCTTGCTAGAAGCTCTTCAGCAGCAGGATGAAGCTCCGGCTGAAATGGAGCAATATCGAAGAAATGAGTACCTGACGGGTCTCTGACCCTGCCTCTGTAGAATGCCCCTGAGTCTCCATCTCTCCTCTCAAGACTCTCCAGACCGCCACAAACAAGACATCGATTGATCTTGGCACCCAATTTTGTAATGATAAATAAGGGTGCGAATTCCCCGATCCCCCTCTCTACCAGGGATGACTCAGAATATTCTTGGGCGAAGATACGTATCGCACTCTGTCTGACTCTCATTTCCCCTCCTGATTGCATCAAAGTGACACCCCCCATTTTTCCATAACTTCCTCTGCCTCCTTATTTGGATCTGGATCAAGCAACTCTACTTTGTCAGCAAAAATCATCGCGCCCTGTCCATCCACAGCGCACCTTCCATTTACTCGCATCTTCTTAGCAAGAATGCGACTTCTCAATTGTGAGAGGAAGTCATCAGAACCCCTAGTAGATATTTGATCTCTGACCTCATCAATATTGGAACCTAAGAATTTCTCAGACGCCTCTTTACCAAGAAACAAGTTGGCATTCGATATTCCATTATCTATCACGAAACGAAGCCTCAAGTCCTCAACTCCTTTCTGCTGTCCATGTTCTGCGCATGCCCCTTCCCTGAGTACTCTTCTACACTCGGGACACCTCTCGATTATTCCTGAACCACTATTGATGAAAACTACGGTCCCTTCAGTAACTATTCCCCTCCTTGATCCCCCGTTTGTTATACTTGTCAAATCAACTTCTACCCAGTGATTTTCTGGATCGATCTTCTCCCATGGGTGCTCTGAGAGATTTGATACCTGTTCAATTTCATCAATGACTAAATCAGGAGAACCCTGCCAAAACTGAACCCTCCCCCCTGAGATTCTAATTGCATCTCCCGGTTTCGGATCAAAATCACACCAGGCTGTGAGTCTACACCTGCCGCTTGGATCCATAACATCGCCGCTCCTGACGACTTTGGTTTCTCCTTCCTTTGTCTCAAAGGTTCTTTGCACCCAACTCTCTACTTGGAGGGTAATTGAAACGTCCCGCATTCCATTTCTGAGATCCGCAATGGTCACCTTATCACTCTCAGAAAGCTCTTCTGAAGATGGAAATGCCGAGTCCCGNTATTGCTCAATCACGGTCCCATCGTTGATATTGATTTCAGGTGTATCCCTGAATCTCCGAATGGAAGCTCCGACTATCTTAATCAGAGCGCCCGATTCATGTTCAAAATCCTTCCAAGAAAGGAAACCAATGATTCCGGTAGAATCTGCAATTCTGCCTCTAACTATCGGTATCTCCCCACTTCCATCCTTCCTAGTTATGACATCAGATTTGGTAGAAAGAACCCTTCCCACGATATTTACGAAGCCCTCNATCTCAGATGCTCTGGAAATGGAAATCGGCTCGTCCCCTGTAGGGGCNGTAGCAATCCCCCCCTCTTTGAGAACGGTCACCCTTGTAGTTCTGTTAATATTCAGCGATTTCTTATCATTCCATTCATTTACTGACGCGCCNTCGAGTCTGACAACCGATCCCGGAACCAAACTAGTTGATTTGTCCCCCCAGTCTTTGTAGTCCCACCTGACTCTATCCGATGAGGCACTCCAAGGATTATCTTCGATCCATCCGAATGCTATCTGTCGCTCTTCCCCTCTGACCATCTGAGTNCTTGGAGTGTGGGAGATTACTGCTACTTCTATTGTCACATTCCTATCATCCGCACCCAATTCAGAGAATCTATCCGCTTTCTTCTCCTCTGGTTGAACCCGCTGTTGCCCCACAGCTGCCCCATCNGCCCCCGAATCATTCTGAAACTTCTTGATTACTGATCTCAAGGCATCCTCTGGAGGAATTAGAAAATCCCTCTCGTATCTCTCAAATTCCTTACCTATTTCTTCTTCATTTGCATCAGGGCACTCTTGCCTCACTACAGCAATCTGACTATCGTATATCCTATGCTCGCTCATAATATCGCCTCAAGAAGTCAGTGCCAAATTGCCTAGGACAAACAAATTCGCTTTCTGAAAGTCACATTCAGTGTCTTTACTCGGGAAACGATTGTTGGTGTATGTTGGGGCAGACTAGACACCTCATTACCTCCGGAATTACCCCTATGAATCGACGGTCTTTGAACGTGTTCATCTAAAATCTCGGACCGACGGCGTTTTCCCTCAATCCCTCTACGGCTTTCCAATGGAAGATAACGAGTTATGCAAATTTGGGATTCTAACAGCCTCAGATAGAGCCAGCTCTGGAGAATACGAAGANATTAGTGGCCCATCGATAGAAAGTTTTCTGCAAGAAGCGATCACTTCAAANTGGGAGGTGGAAAGAATAATTGTTANGGATAACCAGCAAGAAATCGAGAAGGCGCTAATTTTTCTTGTAGAGGAAAGATCTTGTTCTGTAGTTATCACTACTGGTGGGACGGGTCCGGCTGTGAGGGATGTCACTCCTGAGGCTACAGAATCAGTCTGTGAAAAGATACTCCCCGGGTTCGGAGAGCAGATGCGATCTATTTCATTGAATCATGTTCCAACAGCTATTCTTTCTCGACAGACTGCTGGGATTCGAGGCTCTTCCCTAATCATGAATCTTCCAGGTTCGCCAAGATCAATAAGAGAAACTCTAGACTCAGTATTTGCTGCGGTACCATACTGTATCGATTTAATTGGCGGACCATATATTACTACCGAAAAAACAGTAGTCGACACGTTCCGACCACCCCATGCCATACGCGAATGATTCATTCGCAAGCGTGCTTTCGGGTGGCTATGTCAAAGATGAAGACTGACTTAGGAAGTGCCAATAGAGAAAATCATGAAATGAGGGAAATAGAGGTCAAGCTCGATTTTACACCAAATGCACTCTCTTCTCTGCTTTATTGCCANGGAAAGACTCAGGTTCTAGTTTGCGTTACCAAGGCTCCATCACTTCCTAGGTGGTTTCCAAGGGATGCAGAAAGAGGATGGATCCATGCTGAATATTCCTTGCTCCCCGGATCAACAGATACCAGATTTAGAAGAGAGAGGAATGGGGCAAAGGGGAGGACAATGGAGATCGAGAGGTTAGTAGCAAGGTCCCTAAGAGGCGCAATAGACCTAGAACAGCTAGGCCCATTGGCTCTCACAGTCGATTGCGACATTCTGAATGCAGATGGAGGGACTAGGTGCGCCTCNATAACGGCAGCAAATATCGCTCTAAGNCTTGCAATAAGAAGGCTAATTTCCTCTGGAGATTGTATCCCGAAGGAAAATAGGCCGACTAAGGAGGAAATTAGAAAGGGAGTCAAGGTGGAACCACTGACTCCCGATGAGGCGGCANCTCACGAGAAATCAGTAATGCCTCACGACGTCGCAGCACTGAGTGTGGGCATGGTTGATGGGCAGGTATGGACTGATCTCGACTATGTCTTGGATAGTAATGCAGATGTCGACATGAATGTAGTGATGACAAGCTCAGGAGACTTTGTCGAGGTCCAAGGTACAGGTGAAGAGGCCACATTTTCCCGTTCAGAACTGGAATCACTTATCGATGCCGCAGAAACGGGCATTAGCAAGCTCCACAGACTACAGAAAGAAATCCTCTCCGATGCTAGATAATGGTGGGACTGGCCGGACTTGAACCAGCGGCCTCCGCATCTTCAGTGCGGCGCTCTCCCAGCTGAGCTACAGTCCCGTAGCACNCCTGCCACCACAGTTCCAACTTCAATCCTTCCTAGTCTAAGAATACGAGAACCTCTTGGTTCCGGCACTAACTAAATAGGCGCCGGCAATGTTCAGTAAGTATGGCGATTTCCTCTTTACCGCCCAATAACAACCCCGAAAACACTGTTCTGAGGGAAGATAATGATGCCACACTTATTGGNCTGTACTCTTCACTAGCTGCAGGGGGCCTGATGCTTGCCTACGCAATCTATTATGTGACTGTAGTCAATGTTAGTGACGATTATTCTTATCTGACTTTGGGGATTATCACCGGGCTTACAGGTATCTCAGTAATTGGAATGCATGAGTGGTTCAGGTATCAGAACGGCCCCGGCAGAGAAGAGAACCCAATTGAGGAGTATGGNGGTGCGATTGGTGTGTTGATGGGCGCNCTTTCCGCAGTTTGGCTTCCGAGATTCGCAGTATTTTACGCCGGAAAGGAGAAAGATTGGATTTCTGTTCAAGACGGCGATGTCTGGATGCCCGTATGGCTAGCTACCCTTCAAACAATAAGTATGATTCTGGTTATGGAGATTAGTACTAGATCNATTAAGAGACACTCCTTGGGGACGCTNCCCAGAACAATAGTAATCCTAGCTCCACTTAGCCTTGCACTCAGTGCCATTGGAATATGGCTAGATTATTCCAGAGGGGAGTTGGAAACTTTTGTTACTATCTCAGTAGTACTTCTTACGGGTTCAGCGATCTTCTACTCACTGAGGCTGGACAGGGCAATTCTNTATCTTCTATCATCTGGNATGGCTGTTTTCCTTCCAATCTATATCGCTCTGGGGGAAGGGGAAATAGAATATGCAGGACTACTTGTTCCCGCAGTAGTGATAGTCGGAATTACTGCCACCGATCGCAGTCTTTCGAAGAAAATGATCGAGAANGGTTCTGGATTTGTAGTGTCGGCAATCCTGTTTTGTCAACTGTATGCCACTGAGAGTAGTGCCGACTTCGTTTTCGCAGATTTCATTGTTTCTGAGTTTCCATTTGGCCTAACATTCTGGCTCTGGTTCGCCCTTTTGGTGGGATGGTTTGCCCCCACAACAATGCAAAGAACTCCTGCTATGCCTATTGGACTCGCTCTTGCGTTAGCACTTCTCGTTGATGAAGCTGCTTTAATTGGGTGGGCAGTGGGNATTGCTGCATTCGTATATCTAGAGACAAGGCCCCAGGCCAGAGACTGGGTAGTCAGNCTTACCTTCATGGCCATGATTGTATCCTGGTGGATATCTGCCGCCATCGGATCTGAAAATCAGAGGTTACTGGCTTCCTTTGGAGACTTTTCCTTATCATCGGTCGAAGGCTCTGCATATTTGCTATTCCCGATTTTAGTTTCTCTCGGTTTCTGGGCGCAAGCAAGGGGCAGGATNAGTGTTCTCGATGGCCCTCCGATGCTCCTCGTTTTAGCCTCTCTAAATATCCCTCTTCTGGAAGAGTCTAGCGTCTCACTTTCCATCTTCATCACCGCAGCATCTCTATACCAACTTCACTANATCCTCGGAAGGGAAGATTTTGATGATGAGAAAANCAGGTTTTTGTTCTCCGCTCTCTCGGTCTCTCCAATCCTAGCCTCTCTATTTTTCCAGACCGAGGTCCAACCAACTCAACTGAATATTCTGCTTCCGATAGTCGCAGCAGCGTCAATATTTGCAATATGCAACTATCATCGAGCTGGGGAACGAAGTCTAATGTTACGATTTGAGATGACTGCCATACTTTCCCTAATACTGCTGTTCCTTTCTAACAATCTGGCCAACGGGCACAATATGCAACTCTTTCTCGATCCGGAGACCAGCGTATCTCTGACGCTCTTGTGCTTAGCCCTTGTCTCACTTTTGCTTATTTTTGAGGGCGGTGGCTTTTCCCACACTACGCCACTGGAAAAATTGGTGGGCATGGCATATCTTGTATCGGCAGCTATAATCTCAGCTGTAATTTTTGAATTCGAAGGCGGACGCTTATCCTCATTGGTTTTGAGGGACGCATTAGTGGCATCGGTACCTNTGTTCGTCAGCTTCAGGACGAAGAAACTGTTCGATCTTTCCGGAGANGCCAGAACAATCGGCTCTATCACACTTATTCTCCTCCTACTTGCGGGCATGACAGATGTATCTGGAGGACTTTTGGCATTACCCGTTCTTGTGTTGGTAGCACAGAGGNCAGCATTGCATGTTTCCACNCCTACTTTGATTTCANTGCCTTTTTTTGCAGTGGCGTATGCGTCATTCTTCGAAGGCAAGGGAGATACGATTTGGAAATTACTAGACTCCCTGCCATACCTGGGAGACTCGACAGAATTGCTATTCTTTGCCTCTCCCAGATGGACTTCGTTACTACTACTAATTGTTCCCGCATTTGTTTCGATTTACTTGCCCCAAGAGAAGTCACGAGAAGGCGGATCCAGATATGGTCCTGAGCAGTTGTTCGGACCGGCAGTCGCAGTCCTCCTAGCCGCTACATTCCTACTTCCAGACCCAAAAGTAGCCCCGATTATTGTGGTCGCCGCAATCTCTGCAGGTGCGTGGAAGGAAGGGGTCGTTCATTGGTTCTGGATCAGCCCCTTGGCTACTGTCTGGGCGGTGTTCCAGTTACTTGACTTCATCAACTCGGGCGGATATTTCGGAGGCGACATAAATTACGATTACAGCTATCTGGCTGGGGGTTTGATGGGCATGCTCCAGTATCTTCTCCTGGAAAACGAAATTCTGCTTCAGAATGTAGATGAGGAGAAGATCAATCCCGATGCCCTAGAATATCTCTCACCTGTCTCCAGAACATATGGGTATATTTTCACCCTAGCTACTGGTGGGATTAGTGGAATTTTACCATTCATATCTGCCCTTCTTGCTGGGTGGGACGGAGTAAAGAGCGGACTGCCTATCCTCGTGCATGGTTCAGTTTTCGTCCAGTGCTTTACCCTTTACTTGTGGCTGCTGGATCTAAACATAGATTCCCAAAACGCACTATTATGGCCAATTTTCGTAGGTTTNATCATGATCAATCTTTCATGGAAGGAGATGAACCCATATCTCCAACCAGTAGCTCCTAGATTTTCATATAATGAGATGGAAGATGTCCCATTTGACATCGAGAAAGATTTTGGCATATTTGGCTCCGCTTTTCTACTGATTGCACTCCTACCATACATGGATTATTTGGATATTGAAGAGGTGTTCGGACTCTCAATCGTAATAATCTCTATCCATCATGTGATACTCGGATTCCAACGAGATCAAGGGTGGCGGAGATCACTGAGTCTGATAGGCATGCCATCGGGACTAATAATCACCGGTTGGGCATATGATGGCCTGATTATGGTCGTAATGCTTTTCTTAGCTTCTCTAACATTGATCGGACAAGCTGTGCTCTACGCTTCACGAGGAGGACTGGAGATAGGAAGCACAATGGAAGGAGCGAACCCATTCGTGTCAGAAGTCGGACGCCCTCTGGAAAATACNGGCCCAGTAACGGAATCAAAAAATGTAGAAGCCGATCATGCCCCAACAACTGAAGTGAAACNTGTTGGAACTCCAGAGGAAGAAGTTGAGAAGGTGGAAGCCGCAAAAAGACCGACAATTACACCACTCTTCTCCTCTTTCGAGACAGACTTTGGCATAAGGTTGGAACCCTCTCTGGTNAAGGACCTCAAGGGATTAATAGATTCCCATGTTAATGTGGACCTCACCAAGTGGTCCCCGGTACTGGCAATAAGCTCAAACGGAGCAATAGTGCTGAATTGGGAGAGCTTAGATCAATCTGAAGAGTGATCTATGGCCTACTCTTCTTCGCCGATCTTCCTTACATTGATTGCATTTGGCCCCTTGTCACTATCTCCGATCTCGAATTCCACCAGATCGCCTTCTCCTATTCTTCCGTCCACTTGGGTAGTATGGACAAAGAGGTCATCTCCGTCCTCTCTTCCAATGAACCCGTATCCTTTTGCGTAGTTGAACCACTTCACAGTTCCCGTCTCCATAGTACGTCGCTCTCAGAACCGGTTATTGAACTAGACTAGTCTCAAGACTCATTGGAGCTAGAACAAGTCATCTTCATCCTCTTTCTCATCAAAAGACATCATCCCACCCTTCTGCGAGGCCTTCCCCTTCGCTGAAGATTTATTTTTTGGCGTATCGGGGACCACTTCTTCCCCGGTCATTTGAGCCTTTCTGGCCGCTGCCGCTTCCTCCTCCTTAATCTTCAGTTCTTCAGGATCAATTCCTTGCTGAGCAGCTAGCTTTGCCCTCCTCTCGTCTCGAGCTCTAATCTCGAGAAGCCTTTGCCTCGCTTTGTCATAGTGTTGAAGCATGTACATAGCATCATGTTCAAGAAGGGGGGAGTCAGAAATTATCGTGATGTCCATCCAATCGCCCTCTTCAGCGAGATATTCAGCGAATGGTTCGAATTTCAGGTCTGATTTTTTTATCTGCGTGTAGTGAAGGGCATTACCCATCCTATGTTCGACTCCAGCAAAGTGACAGTAGAATGTTGACCCGCCATATGTCTCTCTTGCTTGTTCAAATAGCTCGGCATAGTCTTCACTAGTCCTCAGTCTTCCGTGCCCTCGAGCATGAATGTGACCCATATTAAGGACAGGAACTGTACCCTCAACATGGTTACAGACCTCTAGAACCTCCTCCACAGTCCCCCAGAGCTCCTGTCTACCCGATGTCTCAATTCCAACAAGTGAAGGTTCGGACTCATGTACCCATGGGAAGGCAGCATAGTCTTCCTCTTCCGTTTCGTCTCCCCAAACCTCCCTTACTCTATCTACAACTCCTGACATCACGTTCGCGACTTGCTCGTTCGCTTCATGCCCCGGGTCATATTCCCCATAGGGCCCAACGTGGAAGGTTAGATGTCTGGCATTGACTATTTTCCCAGCCTGCAGGCTAGTCTCCATTTTCGACAGAGTCCTGTTTCTTTCCCTAGCATTTCCCAATAGTTCTGCATAGTAAGGACCATGCATGTTCATTTCGAAGTCCGACTTCCAAGAGAGTATTCCAGCTTGCCAATACTGATCAAAGTGTTGAGGTTGTATCGTTCTAACTGTCTGTACCTCCATTGCATCAAGTCCTAGGACCGTAATATCGTCCATCCCCTCCACAATAGTTCTACCTTTACAGGAGAGAGGAACTCCTGCTGGCCCTAATTTGAGTGGCATCCCATGGCCTCGCGGGTCCGGGCGAATGGGTGTCCCTTCAAAAGGAGTTTCAGTCAGGGTTCCCAAATTTGTCCGATCCTCTCCTTGCCGCACCGGCCGCAATACCTATCTCAGACGGACCTTGGCCGAATTGAGGGAGCATACACAGGAAATTTGCTAGCCATTGTTTTGTACTAATTCCAGAACTGATTTCAATTGTTTCTTCTCCTAGTGAATGAGAGACGATGACAATTCCGTTTTCCTGATTAAATGTGCAGACGATTGGAACCAAACTCCTTTTTCTGACTTCTTGAATTAATACTCCTGCCTCCATTCCCTCCAGGCTCGAAATACCATCTATCACATCCTGACTAAGGTATAGAACTTGAATTTGCCTTATTCTTTCTATAACATTCCCCCATGCCTCTTCTAGACGCTCTGGTTCACCAGGAGGTTCAACAATCATCACAGTCTTACAACCCTCTAGTTCTGCGAATGTCATTGAAGAACCCCATGCCGACTTCATAGATTGTCCTTCTAGTGATCCGGAAGAGGATAGTACAAGCCAATGGGTCGAATTGAGAACTTTCTTCCAGTCAATTAGTCCCTGATTGAAATTCTCCACTTCTCCTTCTTCGACAATTAGATCGGCTTGTGACCCCATTATTCGAGCCTCTTCAATGACTGCAGAGGACAGATCACTTCTGTCGTAATTGCCTAATCCCACCATCTTGATAGCTGCCTGCACATTAATTCCTCTCAGCATCCCCATCAAGAGGGTTTTCTATTCCAACTTCCATCTTAGCAGGGCGATAGCCCCGCCCATCCCCTCGAGCTGCTTTCCTGAATCATGTTCCGTGGATGCTTGGATTATTCTGCCACTCGAGGACTCAATAGATTCCGAAACTACACTCCACAAAGGTGGGCTATCATCGCTTCTCAAAAGATCCGCGACAATTACCAGAGCCTCTACAGCGCCCTGCTCTGCAGCATTAGAAATCACTTCTTTTCCGTAGGCCACAGCCCCATCAGTGGCGACTCTTCTAAGGCCCTCTTCAATTGTCTTAACCTGCTCAACAATTGCATGCTCCCCAAGAAGAGTGTCAGCTAGGCCTTCTGCTAGAACTTCATTCGCTGCAGCTCTGCCGCCTATCGATGTCGGAGCGTTGACAATTCTATTTTCACAACCAACATCCCTGAGTTGGTCCTCAAAACTTTCTCTGGCTAAACCGGGACCACAGAGAATAAGTGGAACATCGTTCATAAAGACCATTTTGACCTCTCTGGCAACTTTCTCAAAGAACTCCTTTCTGAGGTCAGAAGAATCACCAATCCTCTTCCCACCTCCCCGTAAATTAAATTGCGAGATATCTCTAATTCCATGACTAGCAACCTCGAAAATATTCACTTCATCGTTCTCTACCACCATAAGCCCAGATCGTACCTTCTTTGAAGATGAAATAGCATCGTCAATCAGTGCTTTATCGACTCTAGAAAGACCACCTTCTCTGGTCAATTCGATTTCATCTGATGGTGAAATAACATGAGTATGGTGGCTCCCTATGTCTAACTTTGCTTCCCTAATCACGCCATGTACTCGCAGGCTATCAGTGAATGGCTGGAAAGCGGCCTCGGTCGCCTCAAGGACAATCCACATGGGCTTCCTCTCGGCGCTCTTTGCTCTACCGTCCTCTCTAGTTCCAGTAGTCGAGTCCCTTCTGCTAGACAGCATCCCCACTAGGCATCCAGCACCACAGACCTTTGATAGGGCCCAAAGATCATCTTCGCTCTCTACCCTAAGTCTCAGACCCTCATCCAACCTCTTGATGCGACGCATACCCCTACCTCTTTCACCCTCGGTGAAGTAACACTCTTGAAACCTTCATCGTCAATCACTAGTTGCGAGGGCTATGGATGGTCCTGAGTGTTGGGGTATTGCAGGAAAACCAATCTCTCATTCGCCAACACCGCAGATGTTTTCGATAATTGGAGAGTATATGGGGCTCGAGTCCAATCAAATTTACATTGAATCAAGCGGCATAGAAGATTTCCTTACTCAGGTATCGGAAATTAAGGGAGACATCTGGATTTCATGCACATCCCCTCTGAAGCACTCGGCTCCATCAGCCCTGGGAATTAAGAGCCCTGAGGGGGTTTTCGCACTTAACCAACTAATGAGGTCTGGAGGGATTTGGTCCGGTGTAAATACCGATGGCCTGGGGTTCGTTTCTGCCTGCAGACACGTAGGAGTGGACCCAGCAAAGGCAATTCTGAGAATAAGAGGAGGGGGATCTGCAGCTAGATCGATCGCTTCCGCATGGTCTTCAGAAGGGGGTTCAATAATTCCGGAAATCGGCCGCAGGCCTCTACTCAAAGGACCTTGGGATGGAAGCGTGTTAGACTCCGGCCAGGCGGATGTAGCTGTTGATCTCGACGCTTCCCCCGCAGGAGGGGAATCAGTTGATCTCGACGGAGAAGTCCAATTCTCCCTTTCCTACGGCGAAAATGCTTCCAAAGATGAGTTCGCAATAATTATGTTGGCAGCGCAGCATCTTCAAGCATGGGAAGAGCTCTACTCGCCATCCAAGGTGGATGAACTGCCTAATCTTGAGGAATTTCTCTCCATGCTTTGATTCATAGAGGGATGTTTCCATGTTTCTTGGGGATTGTCAACTCTCTCTTGGAAAGAAGTGGCCTCAAAGACCTGACTAAGCACTTTCTCGTCTGGGAAGGCTCAATCACATCATCTAGCCAGCCATGTCTGGCGGCCACGTAAGGGTCACCAAATTTCTCCCTGTACTCTTCAACCAGTTCAGCATGTCTGCCACTACGGTCATCCGACTTGGCAAGATCTGCCCTGTGGATGATGTTTACTGCCCCCTCGGCACCCATAACTGCCAATTCCCCGGTTGGCCATGCTACGTTGTAGTCGGAGCCAAGATGTTTGCAGCTCATGGCCAGGTAAGCCCCACCATACGCCTTCCTGGTGACAACCGTGAGCTTGGGCACTGTCGCCTCGGCATATGCATAGAGTAACTTGGCCCCATGTCTAATTATCCCACCCCATTCTTGTACTGTTCCCGGGAGGAAACCCGGGACGTCAACGAAAGTAACTAATGGGATATTGAAGCAGTCGCAGGTCCTGATGAACCTAGCCGCCTTAACTGATGCATCTATATCTAGGCAGCCTGCAAGAACAGATGGTTGGTTTCCTATAACTCCCACTGAATATCCATCCAGTCTAGCGAAACCGATAACAATATTTTCTGCATATGATGAAAACAACTCCAGGAACCTCCCCTCATCGAAGACATGATTGAATACTTCTCGAATATCATATGGGGAGTCGGAATCCTCAGGAACGAGCTTCCTAATTCCCTTGCATTTCCTATCCCACCTGTCGCCTGTAGAAATTACAGGAGCTTCGGACATCGTATGATCGGGCAAGTAAGCCAGAATCTCTGCAACCATATCGAATGCCTCCTCCTCACTATTGGAAACCATGCATGCTATGCCGCTTCTACTGGCATGTTGAACTGCCCCTCCAAGGGTTTCTTCGTCTATTTCCCCATCTATTATTTCTGGAATCGAATAAGGGCTCCTCATGAACATCCTGCCACGCTTATTTCCAAGTATTACGAAGTCAGAAATTCCAGCAGCAAGTGCGCTAGTACCTGAAACTGTCCCTAGAACTATCGAGATTAGGGGGACCTTACCTGAGCATGAAACCAGAGCATCAAGTAGCTCTCCAGTAGCCCCAAGAGACGTAACTCCTTCATGGGCTCGCTGACCGTCTCCGTCCCATATTCCAACTATCGGCAGTGAAGCCTTCTCTGCGAACTCAACAACCTTTGTGATTTTCTTAGCATGCATTTCTCCCATTGTGCCCGCGAAAACCGAGAAGTCCTGAGAGAACGATACCACCCTTCTTCCGTCTATCTTTCCATGNCCTGCCACTACTCCATCCCCTAGGGGGGTATGGACGTGCATACCATGGTCTCCCGATCTGTGTTTGACGAAAGCATCTATCTCGACCAGGCTTCCTTCGTCAAGCANACCAATCAACCTCTCTCTAGCTGTCTTTAAACCGGCCTCTCTGAGCTCCTTNATTACCCTCTTATCNCCTGGAGATGATGCATCCTTGCGTATCGCCCCCAGCTCATCACGAGAGTTGGTACTGTACATNCCCTAACGAAGTGCAAGTCGGTTATTCAGTAAACCGGATAATTTAGGATCTCACGAATGGAGGATTTTCACCGACAAGATCCTTCTTCCAACCGTCTTCAACAACCTCCTTCCCCCCTATGGAAAGAAGATGGTGTAGTTTCACTAACGCAGACCCAGGGGGGCAAAGCGAGTCATGGCCAATTATCCCAATTTCTTGCTGCTCCCTTCCTTTTGAATAGACATTAAGATTCACTGGGCCATGTATTGTGTTTGTTACCACTACAACAACCCCTCCAGAGCGAATATGGTCTTCGAGCATTACCTTCAGCCTAGAATTCTCGATACTATCTTCCTCCGGATCAGAAATCGGAAGATGCCCCAGACCTGTACCATGGAATAACAAAGCATCGAATCCCGAGTCAATAGCTCCTTGGACTTGGTCCGGGTGNAAGTGCGGATCCGAAATGAATTGGGCTATTCTCACCCCTTCATCAAATAATCTAGGAGAAATAGCCTCAACCCTTGCATCATGAGCCTCGGGCATCAGTTCCACTCTGATGTCATCCCGATCAATTACTATCTGTCCTAATGCCTCTTGATTTATCGGTTTGAATGCATCTCTNCTGGAAGAATGGTATTTCCGACACGCGCATCCTGGAAGCACAGAACACTTGCCATCAGAAGATTCTGCATGCATTATTGCAACTGCAGAGTCTCGATAACCACTAGGTTGGGGGCCATTAGCTGCCCAGTAAACAGCAGCAATCAGATTCTCCGCCGCATCCGACGACCCTCTATCTGGCGATCTTTGTGATCCAGTCAGGACTATTCTCCCCGGAGGCCTACCTCCTTGGCCCGCCCAGCCAAATGACATGGCTGCTGCAGATAGGTGCAAGGTATCCGTACCGTGGGTTATAACACATCCAACAGCCCCTTCAGAGAATGCCTCCTCTGTGGCCTTGAGCATCTTGTTCCAGTGTCTAGGACGAAGATCATCAGACCACATATTTCCCAGTTTTACCGCTCTAATTCTGGCTATTTTTCTGAGCTCTGGAACAGCTTCCAATAGCTCGTGTGGATCGAATCTCGCACTGACTGCCCCAGTGGCATAGTCTACTTTGCTTGCAATGGTGCCCCCTGTATGGATTAGATGCACAAGGGGCAGAGATTCGTCTTGAGGCATCTCTTCAACCTCTTCCAATTGGATCATTGGCATCTCTTCAAGGATTTCGAAAGACTCCACGTACGATTCCGGGAAGGAAACATTGTATCCNTTTTGCAGCTTTATCGTAACTAGTTCTGAGCCAGATGAAGGTAGAGCGACCCCAATGTGTTCAGCCTTTCCGGACCAAGTTTTGACTACCAGTATTATCGGNGTTCCGGGCTTCGGCCAATTCTCCATGTCAAAGGGAAGAAGCCACAGTCCATCAATGGCACGCTTGAAGCCATAGTAACAACTATTGCATTTGGCACATTTTAGTTCCATTTGGTGCCGGGAGCGGGACTTGAACCCGCGACCTTCGGATGTCTCAGACATTTTCGGCTAGGCATGATGCGCTCATCGTTAGTGTCGGCAGAGAAATCGCCGCCGACTGTTCCCTATGAGTCCGACGCGCTACCAACTACGCCACCCCGGCATAGCACAAGGCGGATGCAGAGGCCATTTGAGCATTGCCGGTATCTCCCTATCAACAATCCTTACACGCGCAGGGTTGATGTGTCGCCCTCTCTCGCCCTAACTAACCATGGTCGATGTTGATACAGCCCTCAGGGCCAGCGCATATTCTGGTAAGAAGGGCGGAGGGGTCAAGGGAGGGGACCATCAGAGTAATTCCCTCGAGCCATTCGACCCAGCCTCTCATGCCAAGAAAGAGAGGGCCGAGGCAATCTCTATGTGGATGGTGATTGCATTAGGGTTGTTAGTAGCCACAATGATGAGATATTACATGATGCCAAGTTTGGAGAAATCGCAGCAGATTCTTTGGCTTCTGCCATTCCTGATCATCACGTTAATTCGGCCTATCCACCAATTGACACTTCCTTCGGAAATATTTGAGATATTTACTACTGGAAATTGGGTCCGAGCCTCTTTTCTGTATTTGTTCACTTGGCTGGCTCTTTCATTCGCATTAGTAAACCCCCCACTAGCGGATATTGCCGCTCCACANCTGGCTGGTTCTATCGATNTTGTTGATNCAGAAGGGATTTCTTACNCGGATTTGGATGGCAGGGGCTATGAGGTTAGGATCTCACAGGATTCAATTCCTGTAACCCTAGGTTTAGCAGTCAGAGACAATGTAGATGCGGAGAACTCTTCCATGAATCTAACTATCAAGAAGGTAGGTCAAATGGATCCCATAGTTAGTGTGACGGGATTAGTTTCCACAATAGCGTCTGACGGCCCCTCGGAAACCTTCCAGTCCGTGAGTTCCGAAAATTGGTCTAGGGGCCTGAAGAAGAACGGCCTGACTGGGGATTACAGCGGACCAAAGGTCGCTCCACATTCTCAAGATATTGGATTGGCATGGAATTTATGTGCGAACGGCTGTGGTCCCGGCGAGTATATCGTGACCGTACATTTGTGGGAAGAGAGTGATATGGTCCCATGGAGTACAAGTCAGAATTCATGGCAAAGAGAGTACACTCTGACCATACTACAGTCTTCTTAGCTTTGGAGTAGTTGGCATATCTTCGCCGCCATCGCATCAAGTTGAAGATACTCCCCTCCTCCCTCTACCATTCTAAAGTCGCATTCTGCCATTGCCTCTGTAACCGATAGCTTCTGTATTTCGTCAAGGAAAGTTACCCCTCCAAGCTCCCTGTGGAGTTGATTCACCAAGTCAGTCCCCGCAAGTCCGAATCTATCTAGAATTCCCCTCATTCTCCTCCTGGCCGGTTGGAAACCATCTTCCTTGCATGCCAGGAAGAAACCGTGAAGATCTTCTGGTGGGGCGGTAGCTGTCGTCTCATAGACAAGCTCCCTAGTAACATTGGGATCTAGTGAAGCCGCCACTTGTAGAGAGGTTATTGCCTTCCTCAAATCCCCTAGACTGACTTTGGATATTGCCTCTGCAGCCCCCTTATCGAGATTTATGCCCTCATGCTTGGAAATTTCTAACACAGTTTCTAGAACCTTTTCTTCATCTAGAGGCCTGAAACGAAATACAGCACATCGGGACTGAATCGCTTCTACGATCTTAGATGAATAGTTACATGAAAGAATGAATCTACATGTCTCAGCGAACTGCTCCATTATCCTTCTTAGTGCTCCTTGGGCGTCAGGAGTCAAAGCATCGGCCTCATCGAGAAATATGACCTTGAATGTAGTACCAGGCATAGGTGCGGTTCGAGCAAACTGCTTTACTTTAGTTCGAATAGACTCCAACTTGCGCTCGTCGCTGGCATTCATTTCCAATAAATTGCTTCTGTAACCTTCTCCGAAAACGTCTCTTGTCAACGCTAGTGCTGCTGTGGTCTTGCCAGTCCCTGGCGGGCCAGCGAACATCAGGTGGGGGAATGTCCTGGAGTCTGCATAAGCCCTAAGTCTGTCAACTACCGCCCTCTGGCCCTTCATTCCTCTTACTGAACTCGGCCTATGGCGCTCGACCCACAACTCACTCATCTTGACTCACCCAACCCTGAGGGGGGCGTTCTTGAACATTGGGGACTTCATATTCCTGTCCTCAGTAACTCTCCTCGCTATTGGGAAAACTTCCTTGTCTCACATCTTCGATGTATTCCCTAACCGCATCATCAACAACGCCCCCTAGGTCAGCATATCTCCTGAGAAACCTTGGTGAGAAGTCTTTCGTTATGCCCAACATGTCGTGAAGTACCAGAACTTGGCCGTCGCATTCCGGGCCAGCCCCGATTCCAATCGTTGGAATTTCCAATTCCTTGCTCACTTCATCTGCAAGTTTTGCAGGAATCTTCTCGAAAACTATTGAGAAACATCCTGCCTCCTGCAGGGCTATGGCATCCTCCATCAGCTTCTCTGCTTCGGCCTCTTCCTTGGCCCTAACGGAATACGTTCCAAACTTATAGATCGACTGCGGCGTAAGGCCCAGATGCCCCATCACCGGGATTCCGGCCGTCAGAATCCTTTTGATTGAATCTACTATCTCCTTTCCACCCTCGATCTTTACAGCATGGCCTCCTGATTCCTTCATGATCCTAATCGCGCTCTTCAAAGCTAACTTAGAATCTCCCTGATAGCTTCCGAAAGGCATGTCCACGACCACTAGGGCCCTATCAACGGCATTAATCACGCACTGGGCGTGATAAATCATGTGATCAAGAGTAATTGGGACTGTAGTGTCATTGCCCACCATCACATTCGAGGCAGAGTCGCCGACAAGGATGACATCTACCCCTGCACCATCAACTAACCTCGCCAGTGAGTAATCGTAAGCCGTGAGCATAGCGATTTTCTCGCCAGAGCGCTTCATTTCTTGCAAAGTATTAGTAGTCACTTTCCTTGCTCGACTGGAAACCATTTGCTCACCCGGTACCACTCGCAGTACGGTTACAGACTTCAATCACTCGCACAGATTTTCATTCGATAGGCTCTATTTCTTCGGCTACTTTTAGGAACTCCTCTACATCAATAAATCCGTCTTCGTCACCATCCCCGCCATGGAATAAGTCACGAATCCAAACATCGGGACCGACTCCTCCAGGAGCGGGAATAACTATGGAATCATCTGGGATATTCGGCCCTCCTCCCTCGATATATCCTAGAGACTTCAGGGCATCTATGAAGCCTTGGAGGTTCAATTTGCCCGTTTCTTCAATGTCAGAAGCATAGAATGCTGCAAAAACTCTCCGCCGCTCAACTTCCTTAGGATTTGTCAACATCTTCTTCGTGGTTTCCCAGGGGGTAATCAATTGCTCGACCCTCTTCTTGCCATAACTCATGTATATTACAGTCCCCAGAATAATCGCTACGCTAGCACCTACTACTGACTTTGATCCCATGAAGTATAGCAATGCCGCGCCTCCAAAGATTCCAAACAACTGAACCAATGGATAAAGCAGCCACGGAGTTTTCCATTGCGGATCGTACCATGCATGTGATCCAGACGAGCTCCTGAGGACTATAACACAGGCATTGATTAGCATGAAAATCATTATTTTGAATCCAGACGCGAGTTCGGCAACGTCATGCACTGGAAGGAATGTGATTGCCAGCCCCATAGCCAAACCAGTGCCAATTATGGCCCAATGGGGGGTGCCGTAATCTTGATTGACGCTCTCTAAGAACTCAGGTATCAGACGATCCCTAGCCATCGCAAAAGGGAATCTGGAAGACGCAAGTATTCCGGCTAGCGCCATCGAAGTCATAGTTACAACCGCCAGAACGGCAGCAACTACTCCTACTGTCTCACCCCCCACAGCTTCCGCGAAGATATACACAGGATCCTCGCGAGCTCCATGTTCGCCGCCATCCATGTAATCTACAGGATCGACTGCCGCAGCCATTAACACTGTGACTGTAACATACAGCATACAGCTGAAAAGAAGCGAGAGTAGAATCCCATAGGGCAGGTTTCTCTCAGGATCTCTAACTTCCCCGCCCACTGCTGCAATTTTGGTAACTCCTGCATATGATACGAATACGAAGGCAGAAGTCGCAGCTACGTCCTCCCAACTCCCGAAAGATTCCTTTGAGCTAACCCTGCTCCAATCAAGATCCTGAGTAACCACCGCGTAGGCGCAAAGTGAGAGGAGGTAGAAAGCTGAGAACATAACAATTGGAGTCTGAATTTTCTTTATTTTCTTGACACCTAGGATGTTCACTACAACAATTATGACAAGGAGAAAGATCGCTGCAATTTCAATATCTATATCTATCCCAATAATTTCCTCTATGATCCAAAGGTATGCCTTGAAACCAATCAAAGCGAAGGCAGATTTTAGCATGAAATTGGCCCATAGCCCCAAGCCCGCTATAGTCCCAATTAATGGCCCGAAAGTCCTCTGTACGTAAACGTAAGAACCCCCAGAAGTCGGCATTGCCGTCGAGAGCTCGGATTTTGATACTGCACCAGGTACTGCCAAGAACGCTGCAACCAAATAGGCCAACCAAACTCCTCCAACTGGGTTTTCTCCTCCTCCCATCTCTAGCATGGCAAGTGCAGGTAGGACGAATAAGCCAGAACCAATCATCGCAGAAAGAGAAATTATCACAACTGAAAATAGCCCCAATCTCCTCTCTAGATTATCAGAGTCAGCTTCTGTTGGGGTAAGTACTACCCCAACCAGATCCTTTGGGCCGTACTTACTCATGATTCACCGCCCCAACATCACCCAGTTGAAGGTTCTCCCGCCCAATAGGTTAGATACTCGACACTCAGTCAGTAGTTTATGAGCGGGACAATAGAACAGGATACGGTAGCATCGGTCCATTACACCGGGTCATTCCTGGACGGTGAGATATTCGATAGCAGCGAAGGAAAGGACCCGTTGACTTTTCTCGTGGGACACGGCCACATGATTTCAGGATTCGAGCAAGAGATGCTCGGAGCTAAGGTAGGAGAGCTCAGGGAGTTCACGCTAACTCCCGACAGAGCGTACGGGCAGAGAAATGAGGATGCGATTCAGAAAATCGAAAGGAGCAATTTCCCAGAAGGCATGGATATTGAGGTGGGGATGGTCGTCGGTGCCCACAGCGACCAGGGACCCATTCAGTTTACTATCAAGGACATTGATGGCGACGTTGTGGTCGCAGACTTTAATCACCAGATGGCCGGGAAAACACTCCGCTTCGAGGTAGAAGTGGTCGTAGTACGGCCTGCGTCGGATGAAGAGCTAGCGCATGGGCATGTGCACGGCCCCGGTGGGGTTAACCACTAGCATTCAGAAAAGTTATCTTCCTCTCCAATAATCCGAATTGGATGGCGAAACAGGCTCCGTGGTTGGTGATCATGTTTATCTTGCCATCTCTGACTGGATGTCTAGACTTTAATTCCGGATCAGATACCTCAAATGATGCTCAAGAAAAACTTCCTCTGAGAATAAATCATATCCAAATGAAGGGGACGCATAATTCATACCACGTCGAACCCGTGATCTCTCCCGTAAGAGAGTACATGTACACTCATCAACCTCTTGATTTTCAAGCCTCTCACCAGGGAGTCAGACAGTTCGAAATTGATGTCTGGTGGGACATAAGAGAAGGCCTCAGGGTCTATCATAACCAATACGACTCCGGCACTACTTGCCCTACCTTTGAGAACTGTTTAGTAACTCTCCTAAATTGGTCTAATGAAAACCCGCTGCATCACCCTTTGTTTATATGGATCGAACCAAAAGACTGGCCAGAGCAGACCGCAGAAGTTACTATTACTCTGGAATTATCTGGTATTCTGGAAGATATAGAGCAGGAGATTGTCCAGTTCTGGCCGATAGACAAAACAATCACCCCCGATGATGTTAGGGGGGAAAGAAAATCGCTCAAGGATGCAGTAATTTCCGATGGCTGGCCATCTATCGATGATGGCAGGGGGAAGGCAATCTTCGTTTTACTGGCGAGAGGCAACTCCAGGGATCTTTACTTGGACGCTTATCCAGGATTAAATGGCGCACGCATGTTCACTTTGTCCGAAGAGGGAAGTAACGAGTCTGCCATCTTCTCCATTGCAGATCCATTAGGAAGTCAAGGGGAAATATCCAGGCTAGTGAGTGAGGGATACATCGTTAGGAGTCGTTCCGATAGTGGAGGCGAGGAGGCAGATAGCAATGATACTGCTAGAAGAGACGCCGCATTCGAATCGGGGGCTCACAGTATTTCCACCGATTACCCAGGAAAAGTGGATGGTTTGGATTATTGGGTTGAGGTACCAAATGGGNCTCCAAGCAGGTGTAATCCNATTTCATCNCCTGATTGGTGCACTTCCGAGGATATTGAGCATTTATCANAATGATCATGCTCTTGCAATGACNTTTAGCTCAATTGCAATTGAAGTNGGCAGGGCATTTACCGCTACTGTGGTCCTAGCTGGGAGAGTTTCTGCGAAGTACTCAGAGTAAACTTCGTTGTAACTTGTAAAATCCCTATCCATGTCAGTAAGGAAAACTAAGACGTCTATAACATTGTCAAGCCCCAGCCCATATTCCTCGAGGATCACTCTGATATTGTTGATTACTGCGTGAGTCTGCGCCCTTATGTCGTAATCTAGCGGATTTCCTGACTCGTCTTTTATGGGCCCTCCTGGGATTTCATTTGTTCCGGGTTGCCTAGGTCCCATCCCACTAACGAATATCAGATCCCCAACTCTGTGCAAGTGGGGGTAAGCACCAACTGCAGAAGGACCTTCTTCCGCGATGAATGGGCCGTTTTCATTTGTTAGCTTACTCGCTGCCTTCCTACCTACCACTGCCCCAACTAAGCCGCCAACAGGGCCTCCGACTGCAACTCCAGCCGCTGCACCAATTGCCCCACCAGCAGACTTAGCCAAAGACTCTCCAACCTCATCGTAAATCTTCTCGATTGCATCCGTAGGAGCGGCTATAATTCCATCAACCATGCTCTCCCTCTTCTCTTCTGGGGTCATTTCATTATCACTTGACATTACAAAACCCCTTTGTCCAAGACTCCTCGATCTCCATGATAGTGCTCCACGTCATCCTCATCAAACTCTTTGTCCCCCACTGATCCTGAGGATGGGGTTAGAATCACTACCGCCCCTCCTGAGCCATGGAGAGCTTCGTAGGCCAGCACCTCCCCTGTGTAGTTGTTATGCTGCCCCATCGTTGCTGACATCCACCAGGCCGGCTTATACGCCACTACCTTCTGAACCCTTATCTGCCCATGAATTTCCCTAGAAAGCTGACTAAGGTCCTCCAGCCTACCGTCATCGAAGAACTCCAGAATCTTGCGATTCCATTCGTCATCTTTTGCTGAATGGATCCTATCTTCCATGGGATCAATGTGCTCCGTAAACATCCTGTTCGAAAGACTCGAAACCACTACGATTACAGCTTTCTTTCCTTTTTCTTTTATTGCATCTTGAGCTGATTTGCCCAGGACTATTGTCTCAGACCTGTTTGCGTACATATTGCTGGAAACTATGCATGCTGGGATTCTATTTTCTGGATTCAGAAGTTTGAGTGCCACAATAGAACCGGTATCGATCGGAAAACCATCATAGGAAACAGTTCTGGATTGGAGCCCTCTGGATTCAGCAGCGTTTTTGAAAGTCTCAGCAAACTCAACATCCATCCTAAACTTGTAAGGCATACTCCCGAGGAAGTGGAAGTCATCATCCACATGAACCCACTCGGGTTCGGGATGCGCCTGTATTTGATGCCCGATTATGCTCGGCCAGGTTGTGGAGTAAACCAAAATTAAATCTGCATCGCTCTCTTCAATCCTCTTCCTACAAGTTTCGAAGGCTTCTCTTAATTTACCATACCCATCACTGGCCTCTGGACTAAGGAGGGGCTGCGGGTGGGGTGGACAGTAGATTCCGAATAGAATTTCTGATTCACTCAAAAAAACACCTCAGAGAACGATCTCACGCGTCGCTTCACTTGGATCCCATGCTGCAATAAGATTCCCCGTCCCAATCACTGACTGGTAACCATAAATCTCTGCAGGATAGCTTGGGTATCCCATTGCAGCCATCATCCAAGTAAGCCCACCGGCCTCTGTCTCGGCAATCGTCTGCTCTGTAAACTCGGGCATTATGTCAATAACCTCCTGCATCTTGCCATCTCTCATCAAATCTACCAATTTCATATCCCAAACGTACTGGCTGTGATTGTATATGTGCTCACGGCTCATGTCTTCTGGAAGTGGCGATTCTGTCACGAAATGCCTGTGGGAGAGGCTGTGACTACTAATCAGGACTACTCTCTTACCACTTTGTTCTATTGCCTTAGCACACGCTTCTCCTAGAGCACTAGCCTGAGCGTTCATTACTTCTTCGGAGTAGTAGTGGGCGTTCCTGTTGCTACTGATCGTCACTAATGGCTTGTCCCAATCAGGGTTTAGCATGTGGCAGGATGTAATCGTCCCATAATCGATCCTAAAATCTGGATTCCTCATCATCATGGTGATAATCCCAGACTCACTAGCGACTTCACACATCTTTTCGGCCAAGTCCACATCGACAGTAATGTCGTAATTAAATCGAAAGATGTTTGGAAAAATAGGATCGACGGATTTTGATTTGAATTCTGACAGTCCCAGGAAGTGGGTTCCAATGTATGTTTGCCAATGTGGTGTAAAGATCACTAAAGCATCGTACTCAATCGTTTTCAGTTTTCTTGCCAATCTGTTATAACCCCATCTCAGAGTTTCCCAACCTCCTTCCGAGAACGCCTCGTTCTGCTCTGGATTTTCTGCATATACAACATGTGGTGGATGCGGAGCCAGGCAACCCAACACAATCTCTCCCTTCGCCATGTTACCGCGAGGTCACTAAATCCAAAGAAAACCTTCCGGCTCCTAGTAGCCTTCATTGGCAAGGGCTCGACGCAGGGGCATGAAGTGGGATGAGCCGCCCCTGTGGCCAGTGGCTGCGCCCAGTCTTGTTGGTTTTATCGCAGCCTGCATCCCTCATTTGGTCGATGGCGTGCCTAGGCTATTCAATTGGGATCTAACAACCCCATTCCTTCTCCTTGTAATCCTCACCCCTCTACTATTTTTCTCCCCAGAGCCAGCAGGCGGGAGTAAAGAATTGATAATTGGAGCTAATATCGGAATGCTTGTAGCATTTTTACCACAACTAATATTCTTCCCTTGGTTCATCATTGTAATCCTGTCTTGGATATTCCAATCCATGGTTGTTTGGAGGAAAAACTTCCCAGCCTTCCGGGTTGGAACTTGGATAGGACTAGGTTCAGTATCAGGACTTTTTATGGGGGCTCTTTTTGCCCATTTTGTCATCTGAGTGATACAGGCCACCTAATACGTGCCCGGTAATTGCGAATGCGGGTATCGAGGAAAGAACAGCCGTCCATAGAAGGTCAGCATCGACATATTCGGATGTAACTCTAACTTCTCCGATCCCAGAATCTCCTCTAAGGGTCGCCAGTACGTAATGGCCATCATAAACCGAGGGGGTTTCTACTTCAAAATTCAATTTTTCTCCCGGACCTAGAAGGCGAATATCTTCTTCCCCGAAGGCAGACCAGTCAATCTTTCCATTTTTCGCGTGATCTCTCACCAGATCTCTATGAATAACGAGAACTTCTACCTCTTCAACACCTACATTTATGATTTCAATGTCTACTGAGTGCCACAGACTGTGGACTTCGATTACATCAAGATTCACATCCCCGGCCCCGAATCTCATATTGGGGTTTTCCTCGTCCGTACCCGGACCATCTACAATAATGCCTAGAAGGAGAATGGTTCCTATTATGGAGCATAATCCCGCTACTACTGCCTCCTCTCTATTCGGGATAATTACCCTCCATCCCTTCTTCCCTGATTTCCTGAGCTTTGGTTGAAAGTTATGGGTGAAAATCGCGCATATTGCCGCCACCAATGCGCCCGGGATAACGTCAGAAATCCAGTGAATCCCTAGATATTGTATGCTGAAGAGGTAAATCGGAATATTTGCAGCCACGAATAGATCGAACTCCCTATGCCTCCACTGGCTGATACTGATTCCAAGATCTTTAACATGCAACCTATTGATGATCAATAGTCCCAATGGGATGCCCACATGCAGACTAGGGAATCCGTTGTCTAAAGGGTCAACCTCAGTGAAGAAGAATAGATTCCATGAATTGTGATACATTATAGCATCCATTCCCGGCATATATGTTGATGTGACCTCTATGTTGAAGAATAAATAGAGGGGGACTGCTAGAACGTACACTACAAAATAGTTCATCACTGCCTTGTCGGCCATCACTTCATCTCTGCTCAGAATGTAGTAAATTGGACTGAACCAAATTAGGAATAGGTAAACGAAAAGATAGTGGAAAGACAGCAAATCACTTAGAAACTCATTTCTGAACGACTCTTGAACCCAGAGCGTAATCTCTCCCTCAAAACCATGCACATGGTGAGTGAATCCGCCCACTCTGGGTTTTATGGCCTCGTTGTGTTGGTCAATGAAAGCTTTGAAACCGTACATAATTAGGAAAACAGAAATGTGCCACTTGTACCCCTTTGCCCTAATCTCATCAAGTAAATCTCGTAGAGGGACCCTCATTTCCGACTCATCCCTAGTCAGAATCCTTTGGATTGGAATAGTCATCAGCAATATGGCTCCCATTACTGTCTCATAGGGTCCGAATGGCCATTGCATAGATGATTCGGATTATCTAAGAGTCATGAAAGTTACACAAGTTAGAGTTGAATTATATTCGTTACCATCCCCAATCCATAAGTCGTGTTACTTCGGGCGGATTTCATGGATGGGCACCAACTATGGCTCTCTCAGTGTGAAAAAATTGGTTTTTCACCCTCAGCAAAAAGATACGAGGAGGGGACTAGAACCTCTCAAGACGCTGCAGATCAGCTCGGTTGCGAGGTCTCACACATAGCCAAATCTATTGTCTTCGAAGGGGAAGATGGGGCAATAGTGGTAATTACTTCCGGATCAAACAGAGTAGATAGGAAGAGGAAGGTAAAACGAATTCTGGGGTTCAAACCAGGAATGGCAAATCCCGAATATGTCCTGAGGAGCACAGGATACGCTATTGGAGGGGTCCCTCCATTTGGGCATACTAGTCCCACCACCATACTGATGGATGAAGATCTAATGCAATATGACGTAGTTTGGGGTGCCGGTGGAACTCCTCAGACGGTTTTCCCCATTACTCCGGAACAACTCAGAGTTTTATCTGGCGCAACTGTAGGGGATGTGAAGCAATAGATGTCCAATGCCGTTGAGAAATTGATTCTGGCAGCAGCTAAATTGAGGGATGACTCGGAGGTTTTTGCTCGTCGCTTGGAAAGTGATGGAATTGCAGATTGTGTATACAACCCCTTGATGTATGCATGGCAAATTCATGAGGCATACATCCGTCTAGCCGGAGGTTCCGGTGCTAAGACAATCCTATTGGGGATGAATCCCGGACCACATGGGATGGGTCAGATGGGGATTCCTTTCGCCGCAACCTCGGTGGTTAAGAATTTACTAAAAATATCCGATATTGAAGTCGAACAACCTGTTAGGAAACATCAGAATAGGGCAGTAAATGGACTAACTCACCCCAAGGAGGAGGTCTCGGGAACGAGACTTTGGGGTGCCCTATCTCAAAGGTATGGTCCCGCAAATGAGATTTTTCGTAATGTGTTCGTTCTGAACCATTGCCCACTAATGATCTTCTCAGGTCCGCGGGGGACGAATATTACGCCGGACAAAATATCTGGAAGTGTTGTGGACGAGTTACTGGCAACTTGTGACGAGCACCTAAGACAAGCCGTTACCTCATTGGGTGCCAACAACGTGATTGGTGTGGGTAAATTCGCCGAATCTAGAGCCAGAAAAGCTCTTTCTGGGTCACAAACCACAATACAATCTTGCTGGCACCCATCTCCCGCGTCTCCGCTAGCCAATAGGAATGCAGGAGCCGACTGGAGGGAAAACATACTGGCAGTGTTGCCATGATGGTTGTTCTGGCTACACCTAATATCCTAGACAACAGTTAAGTTTCGACCTTATCTGTAAGTAGTTATGCAGTGGCCGACTTTACCACAAAAAGTTCTACAAAATGCCGAGGAATTCGGAGAAAAACCAGCCCTAACTCAGAGAAAGGAATCTGGCGAAACTGAGACGTTGACATGGTCTGAATACTCAGATTTGGTCATGAATATTTCACGCTCCCTTATTGCTCTAGGGCACGAGGAAGGGGATAGAATAAGCATTTACAGCTTCAACAGAAAGGAATGGTTTGCGTGTTACGCAGCTTCCTACTTTACTAATGGCGCCGCAGTCGGGGTCTACCACACTTGCTCGCCTGACGAGGTAGAATGGATAGTAGGTAACTCGGGGTCCAAGTTTGTCTTCGTCGGACACAACCCCCAATGGGGAAAGGATCCAGATAAGCTACCTAGGAACAGACTCTCGAAAATACTCGATTCTCTGCCTGAAGTAGAGCACGTCATTATGCTGGAGGATGAGGAAAAAATGGATCACCCCAAAGCAATGTCTTGGGATGAATTTCTCTCTAAGGGCTCGGAGGTTGAAGTCTCGTCGGTCGAGGAAAGAATTGCGAATATAAAACCAGACTCAACTGCATCCCTGATTTACACATCAGGGACAACAGGAAACCCAAAAGGTGTCGAACTAACTCATCACAATTTTGCGTTCATTACAAATCAGGTCGTTGATCTAATTGTCCCTCTTGATCGTCATGACAACTACATATCTTGGCTACCGCAGGCTCACTCCTTTGGCCAGGTTTGCGATAATCACGCCTTCACAGTTATGGGGCTCAATATGACCACTGTGAGGAACCCATTGGATATCATTGACTACGCTAAGGAAATACAGCCAGACTTCTTCGTCGGAGTTCCTAGGATTTATGAGAAGGTATATTCCAACGTCAAGGCTGCCATCGATTCCAAGCCTATAATCAGGATTGGACTCAAGGTACCTCTACTGAAAGCAGCCCTAGCCAAAGCCATTAGGAGGAAAGCCGGTTTCCTCAACTGCAAACATGCAATCACTGGAGCGGCACCGATAAACCCGGAGATAATTCAGCTTTTCCACTCCATCGGGATCAACATCTTCGAGGCATATGGGCTTACTGAAACCACCGCGGGGATGACATTCAATTGGAAGGGAAATAACAAGACAGGATCGATAGGAGTGCCTTGCCCAGGGACGGAAGTAAGAGTCGAGGATGACGGGGAGCTGAGCTTCAAAGGGGCAAATATCATGAAGGGCTACTACAATAACTCCGAGGCGAATGCAGAGGTCTTCGATGGAGACTGGTTCAAGACTGGTGACCTTGGGAGAATAGACGAAGACGGCTACATCCACATAACAGGTAGGAAGAAGGAGATCTACGTCTCATCCGGGGGTAAGAACGTCGCCCCATTGGTCATAGAAGAGACAATGAAGTCGATTCCCGTACTATCCCAATTCTTCCTTGTCGGGGATGGTAGGAAATACTGCAGCGCACTGGTAACCCTCGATGTGGGCGTGATACTCCGCGATAACCTTGGCATGAATCCTGACAAGGTTCCGAAAGACCCCATTGAGCAAATCGAGGAACTTGAGAGAAGGGGTCACAAACTGTCTGATTTCGTGGAGAGCGAAGAGATTAGGTCGGATATAGAATCACAAATAATGGAACTAAACAAGCGTTTCATGAACCCAGAACAAGTAAAGAAATTCACTATCCTGCCAAGGGACTTGAATATCGACTCAGGGGAACTTACTCCCACTTTGAAAATCAGAAGGAAGCAGATACGAGAGAACTGGGCCGATGAGATAGAGGCTATGTACTCCGACGCTTAGACTGGTGCTTCCATGGAGCCTGGCGCCTGGGCGGCCCTCGCAACGGTTTTCATACTCGGAGCGATGAGCCCCGGCCCTTCCTTGGCAGTGGTTCTTAGGAATACTGTTTCAGGAGGTCGGAGACAGGGGATTTCGACAGGAATAGGCCATGGAATGGGATTCGGAATCTATGCCTTCCTCTCTGCATTCGGGATTGCGACTGCCCTCTCGGCGAACGAGAACGTCGAGTATTTTCTTCGTTGGGGGGGAATTGCTATACTCCTCTGGCTCGGATACAACTTCATCAGACACGCCTTTTCGGATAATTCTCCGAATCCGGGTCACGAAGAATCCGGGAGCCCTTCTGAAGGGGCTGGATTCGTCCAGGGCTTTTCCATAGCCATCCTGAATCCTAAGATTATGGCGTGGATGCTTGCCCTGTACGCACCATTCATAGAAGCCGAATCATCCCTCGAGACCCTCATCGGCATGGGCCTCCTGGGGATGGCAATCGATGGATCTTGGTACGTCTCCGTTGCTGTGCTCTTGACGACTGGCAACAGAGTCGAGCTGCTGAGATCAAAGGCCCATCTTATCGATGGCGCAATGGGCCTTCTGATGTTCTTCTTTGCCGGAGTTCTACTCATTGGCGCTTAGCCTATGCCGCACCAAATGCCATGATTATCAGTGCTATTAATGCCAGGAATAATAGGAGTAAAATCAAAGCAATCGTGACAAGCCCATATGCAAAGTACTTGTTCCCTCTTGTAAATCCCCAGATTATTCCTCCAATGAATGATACGGGCCAGATAAGGAACCCAAAAAGAACGAGAATGTCAGGGCCTCCGAGAATATCGAAACTCGTAATCATGAAAATAGCATATATCCCCCACGTGACGATTGGATATACGATCATGCCTACAGCGAACCAAGCCCAGTTAGGAAGACCTCCAGTTTTGGTGAGATCATTATTGGAGCCCAGAACCCCATCACTTCCAATATTGAAAGATGAAACATCACCGCTCAGTAGAGTCCCACTCGATTCGGACAGGCCTTGTTGTTCGCTAACAAGAGTATTTTCCCCGAAACCAGAGGTAATTTCCACNGACTCGGGCTTATCCTCCATATCANGCGTATCACGAACTTGCTATTCAATGATATCCCGGAAAATGNAAATNTGCCATTTTTTCCAGTCAACGCATTCTTGTGGAATCGTCTTNACGCNAGTACGTGGAAAGTACCCCCGGAAGCAGTGATTCCNCACAAAAGGTTGTGGATTCCAATAGAAAAATCCCCTTGAGGGTGATCACCGCAGCAGCAATTTTTGATGGTCACGATGCAGCAATAGGAATCTTCCGAAGAATCCTCCAAAGCCAGGGCTGCGAGGTAATCCACTTAGGTCATGACAGAGGCGCGGATGAAGTCGCCAGAGCTGCGATACAGGAGGATGCTCACGCTATCGCAATCACCTCTTACCAAGGAGGGGCTGTAGAGATGTTCACTCATACAAAACAGGTACTGGATGAATATGGCTTCAACCATGTCTTCCTATTCGGAGGGGGCGGGGGGACCATCCTCCCACATGAGATAGAACTTCTTGAGGGGGGAGGAATCGCCAAAATATATTCTCCAGACGATGGTAGAGAGATGGGGCTAGTTGGGATGGTGCAAGACGCCATGAAAACCGCCCAGAATATTGATTTGCTAGATGAATCTAGATTCAAATCCATAGATAAACCAGTTTTTGCTGATGACCACGCGTCAGTTTCGCTGTTACTGACGATGGCTGAGAATAATGTCATTCACTCTTTCTCTGAAAAAGTTGAGTTGGCACGCTCAAGGTCTGTTGATGATGAGTGCCCTGTAGTTGGTATTACTGGGACGGGAGGGGCCGGAAAGTCCAGTCTGATGGATGAGGTAATGCTCCGTATTCGTAGAGATAACCCTGAGGCCAGAGTCGCACTACTGGCCACGGATCCCACCAGAAAGAAGACCGGCGGCGCCCTATTGGGGGATAGAATTAGGATGAATTCATTGACAGATCCAGGGCTTTACATGAGGTCATTCGCCAGTAGGGGGAGCGGTAGAGAAATCGCAGATTGCATAGGGCGTGCTATTCAGGCCTGCAAAGCGGTGGGTTTTGATTTGATATTGGTGGAAACTAGTGGAATAGGACAGGGCAATGACGCGATAACAGAAGTTGCTGACGCATCCCTTTATGTTACTACTAGGGAGTATGGTGCACCCAGTCAACTTGAGAAGCTAGCAGCATTAGATTTCGCAGACATTGTAGTTCTGAACAAGTTCGATAGACCCGGTGCGGAGGATGCTTTGGCCGAGATAAGAAAGCAATTTCAGAGAAATAGGGAAGCATTTGACTCCAGCCCAGAGGAAATGCCTGTCGTACCTACAATAGCAAGTCAGTTCGCCGATGCTGGAGTTGACCGTCTTTGGGAGATGCTGGCAGAACTATTGAATTCGGATTTCCAATGCGACTTCTCATCCTCAGCTCCTGTAATGGGGAGGGACGGACTACCTGCCAGGGAACCCCCGATACCGCCCGAGAGGCAGGGCTACCTCGCAGAAGTAGCCGCAGCGGTACGAAGCTATCACCAAGAAACAGAGGAGACAGCGAGATTGGTTAGTTCTGTACAGAGATTAGAGTCAGCAGCAAATTTCATGTCTGCAAAGGGCAAAGAAGACGTATCCCAAGATATTGCCGAACAGATTGGGGAATTGAGGGATAAGATACCAAATTCAGTATGGGACTCTATCGAAGATTTTGATTCTAGAGCGAAAGCTTACCGTTCGGGTCAGGCGAGTTACACTGTCCGGGGTAATGAGATTCCAGTCAAGACAACTCACGAAACAATGTCAGGCACTTTGATTCCTCGCGTAGCACTTCCTCTGACCAATGATCTAGGGGAGAGATTAAAGTGGATTCGCAAGGAAAATGCCCCCGGCTCATTTCCATTTACAGGAGGCGTATTTCCTTTCAGGAGAGAAGACGAACTACCGGTGCGGATGTTTGCTGGAGAGGGAAGCGCCGAGAGGACAAACAAGAGGTACCACTTCCTTTCCAAGGATCAGCCATTTAATCGTCTATCAGTAGCTTTCGACTCGCCTAGCCTTTATGGAAACGACCCAGAAGAGAGGCTCGATATTTTCGGGAAGGTTTGCGAGTCTGGAGTCAGCATCAGTACAGTGGACGAAATGGAAAGGTTGTTCGCTGGCTTCGACCTTTGCTCCCCGGAAACCTCGGTCAGTATGACCATTAACGGAAACTACTGGTGGCACCTAGCTGCATTCTTCAAGGTCGCGATACGTCAGCAGGTTAGTAAATTCAAAGAGGAAAACGGGCGCAATCCAGACGAGAAAGAAACCTCAGAAATCACCTCATTCACACTTTCAACTGTTAGGGGTACTGTACAAGCAGACCAATTGAAAGAGGCTATGGGGCAGAATACTCTGGTCTTCAATCTCGATACAGCTCTTAGAATGATGGGGGATGTAGCCGAATTCTACGTAAAAAATGGAATCAGAAATCACTACTTCGTTAGCATAAGTGGGTATCATATCGATGAGGCAGGTGCGAACCCGATTACCCAAGCAGCTCTGACTCTATCAAATGGCCTAACCTACGTTGAACTGTTTAAGTCTAGGGGACTCGATCCAGACAAATTCTTGCGAAATTTCTCTTGGTTTTTCTCAAATGGTATGGACCCAGAATATGCCGTTATAGGGAGGGTCTCCCGCAGAATCTGGGCTATCGCAATGCGAGATCTCTATGGCGTCGGGGAAAGGGGGCAGAAACTGAAGTACCACATTCAGAGTAGCGGTCGTTCCCTACATTCTCAAGAATTTACATGGAATGACTACAGAACCACTCTCCAGGCGCTTTATGCTCTTGCGGATAATGCCAACAGCTTGCATACCAACAGTCGAGATGAGGCCTTCGGGACCCCGACCGAAGAAACAGTTAGAGACGCAGTAGCAATCCAACTAATTCTCGCTAAGGAGTATGGGTGGCTCAGGAACGAGAACCCATTGCAGGGGTCTTTCATAGCAGAGTCTCTTACCGATGAAGTTGAAGAAAAGATTCTCAGAATCTTCGAGGAGATGAATAGTAGGGGAGGGGTATTAGGTTCGCTCGAAGTCAACTACCAGCGCAATCGAATCCAAGATGAGGGAATGGTATACGAGCACAGAAAGCATACAGGAGAAACCCCTATCGTAGGGGTAAATACATTCACAGACCCAGAATCTACTGCCCCATCAGCCGAAGAATTTGACATAGAAGTCACTCGTTCCGACGAGAATGAGAAAATGATGGTCATCCAAAGAAACAGAGAATTTCGTGGAGAGAACTCTATACAGTCTAAGGAGGGGGTTGAGCGGATTAAACAAGTTGCACGCGAGGGTGGGAACTTATTCGAAGTAATGATGGATGTAGTAGAGCATTGCTCTGTGGGCCAAGTAACCAAAGCATTATTTGAGAGCGGCGGAAAGTTCAGAAGAAATATGTAATTTTTTCTTATTTCGGCGTTTTTCGTTGACACCGCTAATCGTCCGTACAAACCTCCATTTGCCTCAATGTTCATAACCTCAAATGGAACGACTGACGTTGTTGTCGGTTATTTTTATTCTCGGCGACTGAGGTGAAGGGATGCATCTAATCAGAATAGAGGTCGAGAACTTCAAGTCATTCGGCGGGCATACTGTAATTCCATTCGAGGAAGGATTCACAGCAATAACCGGCCCAAATGGTAGCGGAAAATCCAATTGCGGGGATGCGATTGGGTTCGTTCTCGGCCCAAAGTCCACGAAATCTCTCAGAGCTTCAAATGTGTCCGAGCTAATTTTCAATGGCGGAAAGACGGGTAGTCCTGCAAAGCATATGTCAGCAACTCTGGTTTTCAGTAATACTCCAGAGTTGGGAGGTAGGAGGAGGCTTCGCTCTGACTCCGATGAGGTGGCTTTCACAAGATCCGTGAGGCTAAACAGGAAGGGCGCCCCAGTTTCTTCATTCAGAATTAATGATGATCCCTCTTCGGCTACTGAGATGAGGAGAGTTCTATCGGAAGCCGGATTAAGCGGCGATGGTTACAATATCGTTTTGCAAGGGGACGTAACTAACCTCGCTACCATGACTCCCCATAAGAGGAGGGGCGTTCTAGAGCAGGTTGCGGGTGTCACAGCCTATGACGAGGAGATTAGAAAGGCGAATACCCAACGTAAGCATGTCGAAAATAGCATTGAGACGATCGATATCTTCGAAGCGGATCAGAAGGGTAGGCTGAAGGAGTTAGAGAAGGAAAGAGAACAAGCGCTGAGGTTCAGGGAGCTGAAGGAAGAAGCAGACTTAGCACGATTAACCCTCGAGCAATCTAGGCATAGAAACCGCCAAGGCGAGGTTTCTCTACTCTCGGAAGAAAGATCCAGCTATGTAGCAAAGGAGAAACAGATCTCAGAGGAGATGCTGGAATCCAGTAGGAGGCTTGATGATTACGACGCGCAGCTTGTTCAAATTGGGAAGGAACTTGAAGGAGTATTGGGTGGTGACGCAAAGGGAATTTTAGACAAGATCAGGCAACATGAGATAGATCTGGAGACTGCTTCAGATAGGATTGGCGACTATAGGAGATCAATAGAAATCGCAGAGGAAGAAATGGAGATACTGGTGCGAGAGAGGGAGGGGGCAGACTTGGCTCGTTCTAAATCCGAGCAGAAAATCTCAGAGCTTCAAAGATCAGTTATTGACTCCAAGAAAGCTCTCAAAAAAGCGTCAGAGGATGAGGAAAAGGCCCGTCAAGCCATCGCTTCGGGTGACAAGCACGGACGCGATCTGAACCGAATTCTAGGCAAGGCCACCGAGAAAGAGCAGTCGGCTAGTGGGTCATATTCCCAAGCTCAGTTGGATTATGACCGTGCGAATCAAAGGTCACAGATAGCTTCAGCGAACCTTGCAGACATTGAGCAGGCATTCGAGTCGGCAGAATTGGAGAGGGACGATTTCTCATTAATGGGTGAGGATCTTGAGGATTCAAGTCCTGAAACAAATCGGGAGTCATTGGCAAAGGAACTGATGACGCTACAGAAGCAAGAGCGGTCTCTAGTAGACGATCGTGATCGGGCAGAGTCAAAACTTAGGAACGCCGAAATGGGCATGGCCAAAGCCAAGGCGAGAATGGAAGCCAGGTCAAATAGGCCGGGTTCCGCACATACCCTTGCAGCTCTATCCAGACTAAGAGAAAGCGGTGAGATCCATGGAATTCTGGGTACTCTAGGAGAGTTAGCTACACCAAAGGACCCCTCTCACGAGGAAGCACTGTCGTTCGCCTTTGGTGGTGGACTCAGAAGTATTGTAGTGACTTCTGATCATGTAGCCTCGAAATGTATAGCTTGGCTCCGAAAGAACGGGGGCGGCAGAGCCACCTTCCTTCCTTTGAACAAACTTTCAGTTTCTCGCCCGCAGGGCAGAACGCTGCTAGTGGCTAGAAATCCCGGAGTCGTGGGTTTTGTTCATGATCTGCTGGAATACGACCAAAGTGTTGAGACAGCCGTACGCTATGCAGGTAGAAATACGCTAATCGTCGATTCCATGGATGTGGCTAGAGATAACATGGGCGGAGTGAGGATGGTGACCTTAGATGGATCAGTTATCGAGAGCTCCGGCGCAATGACGGGAGGCTCATCCTCGAAGAAGGACCGCCCAAGGTTCGACGGTTCTGGAGCAGTCAATTCGGGAATAGAGAGAATGGAGATGGCTGTACAAGAGGCGAACCTCATCTTTTCAACAGTAGACGGCACTCTCAGGGAACTTAGGAGAAATCAACAGGAACTCAGGGATAGGATCCATGGCCTCGATAACGATGACCACTCCGTCAGAGTGCGAAACTGGAAAGCAGACATGGAGAGGGCCGAAAAAGCAGTAAGAGACGCGAAATCAAAGCTGAAGGTAGCAAAACACGAGTTCGAGGAATGCGAATCTGAGAAGGCGAGACTATCCGAAATATGTGAAAATTCCAGATTTAACCTAGAAGAGGTAAGCAATGAGAGAGCCAAGGCGGCCGAAGAACTCCAGAATCATACTCCAGACCACTTGTCGGACAAGCTCAGAGATGCAGAGAGGACTCGCACAGAGGCAGAGAGGACCCGAGTAATGTCCGAGGCTTCTATTGAAACGTCAACACAACAACTGAATATACTAATCGACAGAGTGGCAGAGCTAGACAGACAAACCAAATCCCAGAAAGACTCCATTTTAAGATGCGAAAAGGGGATCGACGAACTAAGATCGAGTATTTCTGAATCAGAGTCGGAACTACTCGAGCTTAGGGAGCAGGCTTCTCAGTTCGACGAGGAGCAGAGCATCTTGAACGACAAGAGGGATCAGATTTTCGAGGAGCGAGCTAGCCTTAGAGCTCACTTGGAGAGGATATCTCAGGAGAAGCAGAATATATCTGGCAGACTAGAGGACCTTAGCATCCAAATCAAGCAGAGACGCGAAACACTGGACGAGATTGTGGCCGAACTAGAGTCGGCCGGAATCCCGATTCCGCCTGAAGACGCACATCTGCCTACAGTCGCGGAGGCGGAGCGGAGCGTGCAGGGGCTCGAGCGCCGCCTCCGCGCCCTCGGAGACGTAAATATGCTGGCAATAGAACAATACGAGTCCGCCGCATCTAGAATTTCTGATTTAATCTCCGATGGAAAACTACTGAGAAAGCGCAGAGATGAACTTTCTGTCATTGCAGACCAGTTGGAGGCAGAGAGGAAGACAAGACTGCTAAACGTATTCGAGCACGTTAACAACAATTTCCGTAGGGTCTACGAGATTCTACAACCGACCGGAAGGGGGGAATTGAAACTGGAGAACCAGGAAAATCCCTTCGAGGGTGGCCTAGAGATGGCATGCGTACCTCCGGGCAAGAGTCAGAATACCAGAAGGACCGCGTTATCTGGAGGTGAGAAGTCTATGGCAGCTCTGGCACTAATTTTTGCAATACAGGACTACGAGCCAAGTCCATTCTACTATTTCGACGAGGTAGATCAGAACCTAGATCCATTCAATTCGGAAAAAATCGCAGCCCTCTGCAGAATGCGGAGTGGAATGGCCCAGTTCATCATGGTCACCCTAAGGAAGGTAAGCCTAACTCTGGCAGACCACCACATAGGAATCACGCATGCAGGCAATGGATGTAGCCAAAGGATCACCGATTTCGACCGTGCCGCAGCTCTAGACCTAAGCGATGAGATAGAGGCAGAGGAGAGGGCGAGAGCGGAATCCGAAGCGGAGAAGGAGGCGATGCCAGAACTACCCTCCCCAAGTGACATGCCAAAGACTCCCGAACCCCTTCCAACGCCATCAAGCCTAGGAGGACTTGCAGATCGAGCAGGAGCCGATGTCCACGCGGGAGGGGCGGATGCCATAGATGAGATTCAAGGGGGTTTCCAGAGTCTGATCGAACGTTCGGAGGAAGCCTCTGAGGATATACAGCATACCTCCGAAGCTTCTAATGTGCCTCCCGAAGAAACCATTCCAACCCCTGAGATCGAAGCCACGGAGGAAGCTCAGTGATCTTCGGAGCGCAAATGAGGGATGAAGTTGTCCTGCGACTACTCGAGGGACAACCCGATTTAGAAACAAGCAAATTCCTTGATAGGCTGATGGAACTTTCCACTCTTGAAGAGGCAGAACATCAGTTCCTAATCGATCCTTTCGATCGCTCCGTTGCCTTGGTCTTCCAGATGTTCCAATCCAGTGACCTGGACCCTTGGGACGTCGATCTGTCAAGCTTCATCGAGATGTTCAATGAGAGAATAGAAACGGCCGAGAATATCGATCTCCCCTCATGCGGACGGATGATTAGAATGGCCTGGTCAATTCTCCGTGGCCAGGCAAGTTCACTAATTGAAAGACAGGAAAGGGCGATGGACCTCGAAGAAGAGACTGAATGGGAATTCGAAGCAGGATGGGAGGCTGAATTCGATGATGCCGACTACAACTTCTCAGTAGGCATAATGACTGGAGCCGCTGATGAATCTCTACCTTCTATGTTCGAAGGAAGAATCCATCGGGACGAAGGAAGGCCGGTTACTCTCGGTGAGCTACTTTTAGGACTAAAGGACGCCAGTAGAATTGCAGAAGAACAGAGAACCAGGGAAAAGATTGCCAAGGAGAGGAGGGAGGCTCACGACAGGGAGAGGGCTAGATTCAGTGGAAGCCTGCATGTAGAGGATTTGGAAGGGGACCTTAAGAGAACATGGGAGGCACTAAAGTCCAGATCAATGAAATCAGAGTCAGTCGGACTAGGTGATGTTGCTGAGGAACTCATCAGAAACTCAAAACCAGGGTTGGGGGCGGAGGAAGCCAAAACTGAATCACAGGTAACTGCCTTTGTTTCTAGTCTGTTCCTCACAAACAGGGGGTATATCTCACTAGATCAGGAGGGGGGTTACAACGGTAGAATCCTTCTAGGAGATTTATGGGGCGGCTCTAATGACTACGATGAACTGACCGAGAAACTTCACCCAAAGTCGAATTCTCTGGAGGCTTCCAATGTCTGACCCACAATTGGCTACTGTACTCGAAGCCATCCTTTTCGGTGCTGGAAGATCGATGTCCCTGGAGGAACTTTCGCAGATCCTAGGGGAGCCAAAGGGGGTGATTCACGTCGGCCTATCTAACCTCAGGAAAGACTTCGAACAGAGAGATGGGGGCGCTTTGCAGTTGACTGACGTATCGGGAAGATGGATTTTCGAGGTCAAACCAGAACTTTCCTCATTCTTGCCCGAGACATTCAGAGCAGATATCCCCCAGAGACTTCTTCCAGCCGCGGCCCTAATTGCCTACCATCAACCCATGCAACAGTCCCAGTTGAAGGATATGCTGGGCCAGAAGGCGTACGATCACGTACGCGACCTAGCATCCATGGGGCTGATTGACAGAAGAAGGGAAGGGCTCACTAGGAGACTTACGACGACCAGAAGATTCGCAGAATACTTTGGTTGCCCAGAAGTAGAATTCAGAAAAGTACGACTATGGTTTAGGTCCGAAGCGGAAAAGATGGGCCTCACAAGTGCTCAGCTTGCCGCCTCCCTCGCTCCCGATGAGCAAATGACAATTTCAGAATTCTCGGACGACTCAGTTCAGGGAGTCGAAGCAGGCATGGGCGACTAACTCACCATTCTTCGAGATAGTCCATCGAAAACTAAGGCCATCTCTAGTAATATCAACATCGGTCCACCGACTAGGAATAGCGATAGTGGGTCTGGTGGAGAAATTAGTGCACCGATGAAGAGTGCTGCAAACCAGATCAATCCGCGATTTTCCACAATCAAGCTCTTGTCAATTACCCGACTCCTTAGCATCACAAAAACAACAACAGGAACTTGGAAACCAACTAACGAAGAGAAGTATAGGCCTGTAACAAAGCCAACCCATGACTGTAGTTGCCAAGTGGATTGAAGTCCGGATGAAGCCGAATCCTCTGCTAAATAGTCAAGAAGGAAAGGGATCAGAATTTCATGCGCGTATGCTAGGCCCAATATTCCTAAAATTAATATCATGATTATCGATACAATGACTCTAGAAAAGGTCTCATTATTTATCGAAGATTCACCATCCAGCCCTCTGCTACCAACCCAACTCAAATCCAAAATTACGGCGCCGACTGTGATCCCAATTGCAATTTGTGATGCAATTCGTAATTGAAGAAGAATTACCTCCAGAGGCTGCAGAATAATCAATTCCACGCCCTCTGGGACAAATCCGTCGGCCTCCAATAACCACTCTATTATCACCTCTGCTGCTGGATAGCCAGCAAAGAAACCCAAGGCGAAAATCGAGAAGTAAAACCTCCTTCTGTAATCTAAATGTGCGATTATTCCTTGCAGTTTTTCACCTCCGAGGTCATACAAAGGACTACCTTCCACGACTCACGATAGGCATCCCCTTGGTGAATACATCGATGCATCATGCCTTCTTCAGAATCACCGTAAGCAAATCTCCATCCTCCAGGGGATGGTCCAATCCAACTCTTTGCCAATCAAACTTAGCACTTGGCCCCTTTACCCTAGCATATCTGAACTTTCTCAAGAAGTCACGGTGTAATTTTGCACATACATCCCTAACTGTCGAAGTATCCTTGACGATGAGTGGCTCAACCAAATCAGCCTCTTGCCCCTGAGGCTTCAAGAATATGGACATGAATCCCAGATTATCGAAAATGAAGTCCTTCATTTCCTCAATGCCCTCGCCAGTCTTAGCTGAGACATTTAGCACAGGCCAACCATCAGGAAGTTCCTCATATGCTCTTTCTAAGTCCTTCTTGTTAGCTAGATCAATCTTGTTTACTACCACAACTGCTCTATTGTAGATTCTATTTCCAGCCAATGTATCTACGATATGATCATCAGTAACGTCCGTCCTGAGGGTTACTGTCGCTGAAACAATCCCAAAGCTTCTGATAATTGCCTGTATTTCCTCATCCTCAAGATTCGTTTGCTCCAGTGTAGACCTGACTTCTATTCCACCTCTTCTAGTCCTAGAAATGAAAACCTGGGGAGGCTCCTGATTCAACCTCATTCCTGACTTCCATAGTTCGCTATCAAGAACTTGGAAATGAGATTTTTGGAAAGGGTCGAGAACGTAAAGTACCATGTCAGAACCGCGAATTACATTCAGGATCTCCTTCCCCCTACCCTTTCCCTCCGATGCTCCTTTGATAAGGCCGGGAAGATCGAGTATCTGGATCTTGGCACCTCTATGGTCCATCACCCCCGGTATACAAGTTAGCGTAGTGAATGCGAAATTTCCCGCCTCGGACTCAACCTCAGTAAGCTGAGAAATCAGACTGGACTTGCCCACGCTAGGAAATCCAACAAGTGCAACCGAGGCATCACCCGATTTCTTCACTTCGAAGCCTTGGGCTCCACCACTAGCTCTAGAGTGTGCCTGGGCCTTCTCCTTCTTGTGCCTAAGCGCAGCGATTTTCGCCTTTAGTTTTCCAATATGGCCTTGCGTAGCCTTGTTGTACTTGGTCTTGGAAATCTCATCTTCCAACGACTTGATTTGCTCTTCTATCGTCGCCATTCCACTACTCCCCCCGCTGTACCAACTATTCTTATTGGCTAAGCCTCACATTCTTGAATCCGGTGGCAAGTTTACTCCAGAATTCTACAAGCGAGGGTATTTGGACATCTTCGGAACATGGGTTGCATGGCCGACGTAATCCTGTATCTCGTTGACCGGAGTCGGTTCGACCGAATTATGGCCATGAGAGTCGAGGAGATAACGTCTGGAATGGAAAGTTCAGAGATGAGGGGGCTCAGACCAAAACAAGACGCAAGATTTCACAGAGATTTCGATGTAGATCTAGAGGGCGATATATTAGAGGCGATTGATTCATTCGATGATTTTGACCCGAAGGTCAGAGCTCTTGACCTCACTAACAATGCATCATCAGATCTGTTTTTGTCTCTGGCAAAATGGTGTTCATCTTCTCAATGGAGGTGCTGGGAAGCACGGCTTTTTCTATATGTGGAACCTTCTCTATCCAATACGGCTAGCAAAGATCTCGATTTTACTTCTCCTTTGATTTGGAAAGAATTTTCAGATAAATTATCTAGGACAGATAGATCAAGTTTTTCTGAGTCAGTAGTACTTGATTGGATGTCGAGAAGGGAAGAAATGGGTGAAACTATGGAGCCTTCTGAGGACCCTATGATACTCCCAACAATGAATTCTCATCGCAGTCTAAGCGAGTCACTTTTCTTGTTCATTCAGGAGTACAGAAAACAAGATCTTCACCTACTAGTCGGGAAGGAATATCTGGATAGCGGGGAATGGAATCTCGGTGGCTCGCCAATTTCTGGGATAAATGAGGTGCTAAATGTCTGAGCTACCACTTGAACCATTGCCCCCACGAAATCCATTAGGTCCAGGGGTAGTAGTGCTGGGTAGGTTTCAACCTCTCCACAAAGGTCACGCAAACATGATTATCGCAGCAGAAAGTTGGCGTTCCTCGAACTCTAAAGATCAACCTCTGATAATTGCAATCGGTTCTTCGAATCAACCCCAATCTATTCGCAATCCTTGGACTTATCAAGAGAGGATTCTAATGCTCGAAATCTGGCTAAATTCTGTCGGAATTGAAGCTGCGCTCGTGCCGATTCCAGATTTGGAAGACCCTCCAAACTGGGTTGCCCATGCTGAGAAATACCATGGGGTTTCTGGAACTCTTTTCACATCGGATGCTAAATCTGCTGAACTCTACGGGTCATCCGGTTGGGAAGTAATCCTAAGCGAATTGGAGAATCGTGAAAAATTTCAGGGTTGGAGGGTTAGGGCCACTGCACAAATGATGTCGACTATAGGTGACTTGGAGGCTGTAAGGTCTGTCTTAGCATCATCAGTCCCAAAAGAAGTCGTCTCCTTCTTGATTGATAACGACTCTATTCGAAGACTCGCATTCATGGGTGAAGGGGGGGAGCCAGTAGGTTAGGCTCAATCCATATCGAAATCATCAAACTCATCGAACTCGTCCTCTGTCAGCTCCTCAATCTCCTCGTTGGCCTCCTCGAACTCCTCGAACTCGTCCTCTGTCAGCTCCTCAATCTCCTCGT